>NZ_JBIUTB010000002.1:1319474-1553995 GCF_044741685.1 Amycolatopsis sp. NPDC088138 | reverse complement strand
TTTAATGCTCTCAAAGGAACCTCATACGAGGTTTCAATACATAAGCTCTACTGGCTTAGTTCACTAGCACACTGTTGAGTTCTCAAGCAACACACCTCGGACAATTCCGAACCTCGCAAGGACCGGCATCACCCGAAGCGGGTTATTCCTAGCAGTTTGTGTGGGACACCCACTCAATCGCTTCTGCGAGAGCTTGGTTCGTGTCCCGGCGGCCACCCGGTTTCCCTGGCGACTTGGAGAACTTTACATGCCCGGAAACCACCCGAAACAGGGGGGTCCGTTAACAAGATCAGCGCAGGTCAGAACCCCTGACGGAGCCCGTCCGAGCCCCAGTGTGCCCCCAACGCCCCCGGAGCGCCAGGGGAATAGCCCGGGAAGAGCACGTCAAGAACATTGCTCCGAGTACATTGCACCGTATTGCTCCGCACCAAAGCTCCGCTTAGCGTCAGTGGCATGAGAGCTGGCATGAGAGATGGCATGACAGAAGGAACGACCCTCGCGCACGACGACGCGGGACCGAAGGACGCGACGACCGTCCTGCTCGTCCACGGCCACCCCTTCGACCGCTCGATGTGGCGGCCCCAGGTCGAGCACCTGGCCAAGCAGGGCTACCGGGTCGTCACACCGGACCTCCGCGGCTACGGAACGCACAAGACCGAAGAGACCAAGACCGGCCTCGACGTCTTCGCGAACGACCTCGTCGAGCTGGCCGACCACCTCGGCTTGGAGACCTTCGTGCTCGGCGGCCTCTCCATGGGCGGCCAGATCGTCATGCAGGCGATCGCCGACCACCCCGGCCGCGTCAGCGCGCTCCTGCTGGCCGACACCTTCGCCGGCCTCGACACCGCCGAGGTGAAACAGGGCCGTATCGACACCGCAGCGAGGATCACCAGGGAAGGCATGGAGCACTACGCCGACGAACTCCTCCCCAAGATGATCTCGCCGCAGACCCGCGCGACCAGGCCGGACGTCGAGGAGCACGTCAAATCCATGATGCGCAACGCTCCAGCCGAGGGAGCCGCGGCCGCGCTGAGAGGACGTGCCGAGCGCCCCGACTACACCCCCGGGCTCAGGAACATCGCAGTCCCGACGCTGGTCGTCGTCGGCAGTGAAGACGAGTTCACCCCCGTGGAAGACGCCCAACTGATCCACCGGGAAGTCGCGGATTCCACCCTGGTGGTGATCGACGGCGCGGGCCACCTGCCTAACCTGGAGCGCGAGACCGAGTTCAACGAAGCGCTCAGCACCTTCCTGACCACAAGCGGAGCCAAGCCATGACCCAACAGACCGTGTTCGTGACCGGCGCCAGCGCCGGCTTCGGTGACGCCATCACCCGCCGGTTCGTCGCCGAGGGCGCCCGGGTGATCGCCGTCGCCCGTAGTAAGGACAAGCTCGAGAAGCTCGCCGGGGAACTCGGCGACGCCGTCCTCACGCTCAAGCTCGACGTCAGCGACCCCGAAGCCGTCAAGACCGCGATCGAAACCCTCCCCGAGGCGTGGCGCGAGGTCGACGTCCTGGTCAACAACGCCGGGCTCGCGAAGGGTCTCGAGCCCGCGCACAAGGCCGAGCTCGCCGACTGGGACGAGATGATCGCGACGAACGTCCGCGGCCTCACCCACGTCACGCGCGCGCTGCTGCCCGGCATGGTCGAGCGCGGCCGCGGCCACGTCATCAACCTCGGCTCGATCGCCGGCACCTACCCCTACCCCGGCGGCAACGTCTACGGCGCGACCAAGGCGTTCGTGCACCAGTTCAGCCTGAACCTGCGCAGCGACCTGCACGGCACCGGCGTCCGCGTGACGAACGTCGAGCCCGGCATGGTCGGCGGCACGGACTTCTCGAAGGTCCGCTTCGACGGCGACCAGGAGAAGGCCGACAAGGTCTACCAGGGCACCACCCCGCTGACCGCGGACGACATCGCGGAGTCCGTCTACTGGGCCGCGAGCCAGCCGAAGCACGTCAACATCAACGTCATCGAGCTGATGCCGGTGGTCCAGAGCTTCTCCGCGTTGCAGATCTACCGGGAGTCCTGAAAGAGATCGAACAGCGCCTGCTGCGCCGGGTCCCGCTCGGTCGGCAGGCGCGCGGTCCGCGGCCGCCCGCCGGTGGACGGGTAGCGCAGCACCAGCTCGCCGATGCCGGCCAGCTGGTCCAGCAGCTCGCGCACGGACAGGTTCATCCCGGCGCGGTCGGCCTCGCGCCGCATCAGGTGGGTCGCCGTCGCGGCGAGCACCGAGACGAGCCCGTGGGCGGCGATCCGCTGCCGGGTCCACTCCCAGCGCGGGGTCGGGCCGGTGACGGCGGGCCCGGTCAGCCAGCGGAACGTCGACTCGAGGTGGGTTCGGGCCCGGTAGGCGGTGACGACCTCGGCGACCGGCCAGTCCTGGTCGGTGACCAGCAGCTGCTTGCCGAAGAACTCGTCGTCGAGCCGGGCGACGGCCGCGGTGTCGATCCGCCGCTCGAGGCGGATCTCCCCGGCCCGGCTCCCGCTCAGCGCCGCGGTCAGCACGCGCTCGATGCGCCGCCCGCGGGTGACCCGGCCGATCTCGGCGTGCACCTGGGCGCGGTCGCCGCGGTGGGTGCCCGCGGCCAGGGCCCCGGCCAGGCCGTCCAGCTCGCGGGTCGCGGTGGCCAGCTCGTCGGCGAACGCGCGGGACTGCGCCGCGTGCAGGGTCGCCGAATGCGTCAGGATCACCCGCCGCCGGACGCCGTCGACGACCGCGTGCGTGTCCAGCGCGGTCAGGCCGGCGAACCGTTCGGGGTCGACGCGCTTGCGGGCGGACGCGGGCTGGGTCAGCAGCTCGGGGTGGTCGGTCAGCGGCAGCGAGCCGACGAACCCGCTGCGTGACCCGAGGTCGAGCTGCGCGGCCTGCCCGGTGTGGAAGATGAGCGTCGCCGGGCCCAGTTCCGCGGTCAGCGCGGCGAACGTCGGGGCGGTGCCGTCGTCGCGCCGGTACAGCCGCGAGCCGAGCGGGATCGCGCCGTCGCGGGTCACCCGCAGGCCCACCCCGGCGAGCACACCCTGGCAGGCCGAGGGCAGCGTGCAGTCCGCGGCGGCGAACGCGGCGAACTGCGGGACGTCGACGGCGAGGGCCGCGTGGTCGTCGAGCACCTCCAGGACTGCCTCGGCGACGGTCTCCTCGATGCGCGCGATGCGTTCGGGCGTCAGCCTTTCCAGTGCCCGCCACACCGTGTCCACTGTGGACACGCGGGGGTGCACCAGGTCCGCCGCGGCCCCGGTCGCCCACCACTGCGTGATCGGCGTCTCCGGCGCGGTCGCCCGGTGCAGCACGGCGATCGCCAGCGTCTGCCCGAGCGTGGTCTTGGCACGCTGGGGACCGGCGACGTCGTCGACGCGCCGGACGAAGTCGAGCCGGCGCAGGGTCGCCCACACCGCGGCGACGTCGCCGTACGCGCGGTAGCGTGCCGACGCGGGTTCACCGCCCGGGACGGCGCGGGCGATCTCGTCGGCGGTACCGAGGTAACGCTGGGTCACCACCCGGGGCTTGCCGTCCACCCGGGCGGACTCCGCGAGGTAGTAGTACGTCCGTCCGCCGATCTTCTTCCCGATCACCGAGGCCACCCTTTAGGTAATACACGCCGGACGGCTGATCGACAACCGGCGCACCGCGCTGACCTGCGACGACGATCACGTTCCACGATCGGGTGAGCCAGGTGCGGAACACGCACTGGCTGGTCGCACGAGGACGGTCCTAGCGTGGGTGGAATGGGACCCGATCCTGACGCCACCACCCCGACCGCCTCCGCGATGCGCCGTTCGCTCGCCCGGGCGCGTGACGGGAAGACACTCGACGTAGCCGAGGCGAGCGTGCTGCTGCACGCCCGCGGCGAAGACCTGGGGAAGCTTTCCGAGTACGCCTCCCGCATCCGTGACGCCGGCCTGGCCGAGGCCGGGCGCGCGGGGATCATCACCTACAGCCGCAAGGTCTTCATCCCGCTGACCCGGCTCTGCCGCGACCGCTGCGGCTACTGCACGTTCGTCACCGTCCCCGGCCGGCTCGAATCGCCGTTCCTCTCGCCCGACGAGGTCCTCGACATCGCCCGCAAGGGTGCCGAGATGGGCTGCAAGGAAGCCCTCTTCACCCTCGGCGACCGGCCCGAGGACCGCTGGAAGGCGGCCCGCGACTGGCTGGACGCGCACGGCTACGACGACACGCTCTCCTACGTCCGCGCGATGGCGATCCGGGTGCTGGAGGAGACCGGCCTGCTGCCGCACCTCAACCCCGGCGTCCTGTCCTGGCAGGACTTCCAGCGGCTCAAGCCGGTCGCGCCGTCGATGGGCATGATGCTCGAGACCACGGCGACCCGGCTGTGGAGCGAGAAGGGCGGCCCGCACTACGGGTCACCCGACAAGGATCCCGCCGTCCGGCTGCGCGTGCTCGAAGACGCCGGCCGCAGCAGCGTCCCGTTCACCACCGGGGTGCTGATCGGTATCGGCGAGACGCACGACGAGCGCGCGGACGCCCTGTTCGAGATCCGCAAGATCGCCAAGACCTACGGCGGCATCCAGGAAGTCATCGTGCAGAACTTCCGGGCCAAGCCGGACACGAAGATGCGCGCGACGCCGGACGCCGACCTCGAAGAGCTGGCCGCGAACATCGCCGTGGCGCGGCTCGTGCTCGGCCCGAAGATGCGCATCCAGGCGCCGCCGAACCTGATCGGCAACCAGTACGACCTGATGATCCGCGCCGGGATCGACGACTGGGGCGGCGTCTCGCCGCTGACCCCGGACCACGTCAACCCGGAACGCGCGTGGCCGCAGATCGACGAGCTCGCCCGCCGCACCGAGAAGGCCGGCTTCGAGCTGAAGGAACGGCTGACGATCTACCCCGAGTACGTCAACGCCGGCGAGCCGTGGCTGGACCCGCGGATCACCCGGCACGTCGCCGCGCTCGTCGACCCGGCCACCGGGATGGCGCGCGAGGGCGCGATGCCGGTCGGCATCCCGTGGCAGGAGCCGGACGGCGGCTGGCAGCAGTCCGGCCGCACCGACCTGCACACCGAGATCGACACCACCGGCCGGACGGAAGACCGCCGCAGCGACTTCGACTCGGTGTACGGGGACTGGAAAGAGATCGGCGACCGGATCAAGACCGGGCCGCAGAAGTTCGACTCCACCGTGCTGGAAGCCTTGCGCAGTGCGGAAAAGGACCCCGCCGGGCTGTCGGACGACGCCGCGCTGGCGCTGCTGTCGGCCGACGGCAAGGAACTCGACGCCTTCACCAAGCTGGCCGACGACCTGCGCCGCGAGACGGTCGGCGACGACGTCACCTTCGTCGTCACGCGGAACATCAACTTCACCAACGTCTGCTACACGGGTTGCCGCTTCTGCGCCTTCGCGCAGCGACGCACGGACGCCGACGCGTACACGCTCTCGCTGGAGCAGGTCGGCGACCGCGTCGACGAGGCGTGGGCGGCCGGCGCGACCGAGATCTGCATGCAGGGCGGCATCCACCCGGACCTGCCGGGCACCGCGTACTTCGACCTCGCGGCCGAGGTCAAGCGGCGGCAGCCGGACATCCACCTGCACAGCTACAGCCCGATGGAGGTCGTCAACGGTGCTTCGCGGACCAACCTCTCGCTGCGCGACTGGCTGATCGCGGCGAAGGAGTCCGGCGTCGACTCGCTGCCGGGCACGGCCGCGGAGATCCTCGACGACGACGTCCGCTGGGTGCTGACCAAGGGCAAGCTGCCGACGTCCGAGTGGATCAAGGTGGTCACCACCGCGCACGAGGTGGGCCTGCCGACGACGTCCACGATGATGTACGGCCACGTCGACACGCCGGCGCACTGGGTCGCGCACCTCAAGCTGCTCGCGAAGCTGCAGCGCGACGGCCTGGAGAAGCACGGCAAGCGCGGGTTCAGCGAGTTCGTGCTGCTGCCGTTCATCCACCAGAGCTCGCCGATCTACCTCGCCGGCCTCGCCCGCCCGGGCGCGACGCAGAACGAGAACCGCGCGGTGCACGCGCTGGCCCGGCTGCTGCTGCACGGGATGATCGACAACATCCAGAGCTCCTGGGTGAAGCTCGGCACCGAGGGCAGCCGCGCGGTGCTGCAGGGCGGCGTCAACGACATCGGCGGCACGCTGATGGAGGAGACGATCAGCCGGATGGCCGGCGCGTCGAACGGGTCGTACAAGACGATCAGCGACATGCGCGAGATGGTCGAGCCGCTGGGACGGCCGCTCGTGCAGCGGACGACGGGGTACGGCCGGCCGTCGGCCGAGCGGATCGCCGCGGCGGAAGCGTCCGACGGTGTCGCCACCGCGGTGCGCAAGCCGTTGCTGCCCCTGCTCACGCCGTAGAAAGCGGTAGCGGGCGCCCGGCTCCGGGGCGCCCGCTACTCTTCCGGCTCATGGGGGTTTTCCGCTTCGCACCGTTGATCGTCGTCGCCCTTCTCGCGGGTTGTGGCCAGGCGCCCCCGCCTCCGCCGCCCGTCCCGTTGCCGACCACGACACCGAGCCCGACGTACGCGCCTCCGCCGCCGACCGGCCTGTCGCTTTCGGTCGGCCAGGTCGAGGCCGGACTCGGGCACCGCGCCAGCGTCCTCACGCTGACCAACCTGGACAGCAAGCCGCGCAAGGTCACCGGCTACCCGGACGTGACGGTCCTGGCGGGCGACGGTGCGCCGTTGCAGGTCCAGGTCCTGCACGAGACGTCCTACTTCGCCCCGGATCCGGGCCCCCAGGACCTGACCGTCCCGCCCGGCGGGAAGGTGCTGTCCGTGCTGGCCTGGTCGGCCACCGTCACGAGCGGCGACAAGCACACCGGCGCGGCGATCTCGGTCGTCCCGATCCCCGGCGAACCCGCGCAGAAGCAGCCGCTGGAGACCGACCTCGGCACCACGGACACCGTCAAGCTCAGCGCGTGGGCCACGACCATCGGCAACTGACCACCTTGTGTCACCGCTCACAAACCCACGGTTCCGATCGGGAACCCTGTGCTACTTGTTTTTCTCACGACCCGGGCAAGCACCGCAGCTTCACCCGTCGAGAGGACTTCGATGAGCACCTCAGTGGCCGCGCTGGACATGATCGACTCGGACCGCTACCCGCTCACTGATCCGGACAGCGAAGCCTGGCGGGAGGTCGTGGCCCGCACCCGCGCGGACCTCGCCGACGTCGGCTGCAGCGTCCTCGCCGACTTCATCCGGCCCGAGCTGCACGAGGTCCTGCGGGCCGAGTGCGCCGCGCTCGAACCGCACGCGTACACGAAGATCGAAAAGGTCAACGCCTACAACACCGCGCTCGACGCGGACCTGCCCGCGGACCACCCGGGTCGCACGATCATGGAGCGGGGCAACGCCTTCGTCGCCCGCGACCACATCCCGGCCCGCGCGATCATCGGCCGGCTCTACGGCAGCCCGCTGTTCCAGCGGTTCATCGCCGACTGCTTCGGACTGCCGGAGCTGCACGAGCTCGCGGACCCGCTGTCCGGGCTGACGCTGAACGTGATCGCGCCCGGCCGCGCGCACCCGTGGCACTTCGACACGAACTCCTACACCGTCAGCATGCTGACGCAGGCGGCGAACGACGGCGGCACGTTCGAATACTGCCCGAACATCCGCTCCGCAGACGCTGAAAACTTCGCCGCCGTCCGGGCGGTTCTTTCCGGGGAAAGCACCCATCCGGTCCAGCGCCTGAGCCTCCGTCCGGGCGATCTGCAGTTGTTCAAAGGCCGCTTCGCCTTGCATCGGGTCACTAGGGTGGAAGGGAAGATCGCCCGCCACTCGGCGATCTTCGCCTACAGCGAGCGCCCCGGCGTCATCGGCAGCCCGGAGCGGACCAGGCAGCTCTTCGGCCGGGTCCTGCCCGAACACCTGGCTGGTCACGCTGTGCGGGGCGACGCCCTGCTCGACTAGATCTAGGAGCCTGGCCCGTGCCTTTCGACTCGACCGGCAAGATCTCGTTCGATCACATCTACACCGCGCCCGACCCCCGTCCGTTCTTCGGAACGTTGCAGCGCGTGGACTACCAGATTCCGCAGCTGGCGAAACCGTACTTCACGAAACTGATCGAGGAATACCAGGCGGAACGCGGAATCGCGCGGCCGACGGTGCTGGACGTCGGTTGTTCCTACGGCGTCAACAGCGCGTTGCTGCGGTGCGAAACGACCCTGGACGACCTCTACGAGCAGTACACCGCGCCCGGTGTCGAGGACCTCGACCGCGCCGCGCTGCTCGAGCGCGACCAGCGGCTCGTGCGCAGCCGCGCGACCCCCGACGGCGCCCGCTTCTTCGGTCTCGACGCCGCGGGGGCGGCGCTGGACTACGCGCGGTCCGCCGGGTTCCTCGACGAGACGATCTACGCCGACTTCGAACGCTACGACCCCGACGAGACGCAGCAGGCGCTGCTCGATCAGGTGGATCTCGTCGTGTCGACCGGGTGCGTCGGGTACGTCACCGAGAAGACGATCGCCCGGATCGCGCGCGGCACCCGGCCGTGGATGGCGCACTTCGTGCTGCGGATGTTCTCCTACGACCCGGTCGCGGAAAGCCTGGCCGAGCTGGGGTACGAGACCGCGGCCATCGACGGTGTGTACCGCCAGCGGCGGTTCGCGAGCGCCGAAGAACAGCAGCACATCATCGACTCGCTGGGCACCGCCGGCGTCGATCCCGAAGGGTTCGAGTCCGACGGCTGGCTGTACGCGCAGCTGTATGTTTCCCGACCGAAGAAGGGTGCGGCCGCCGGACTGGCTTCCGCGCTCAGCACGGTTTCCGCCGACTAACGAGGATGACAGAGTGAGCAGTCCGGAATGGTCCCCCCGCACGTTCGGCAACGAGGACCGGCTTCCCCGCGTCCCCGTGCCTTCCCTCGCCGACAGCGGCCGCCGCTTCCTGGAGTGGTGCGGCCCGCTGCTGACGCCGGACGAGCTGGCGGAGACCGAAGCGGCGGTCGAGGACTTCCTGGCGCCCGGCAGCCCGGCCCACGGGTTGCAGGCCGCGCTGGAGGAGTACGACTCCTCGCCCGGGGTACACAGCTGGCTGGACACCTTCTGGCCGTACCGCTACCTCGGCCGCCGCGACCGGATCGCGCTCAACGCCAACTTCTTCTTCCTGTTCGCCGAATCGCCGCTGGGCCAGGTGGAACGCGCGGCCGAGCTGACCGCGTCCGCCGTGGACTACAAGCTGCGGCTCGACGACGAGCTGGTGGCACCGGTGCTCGTGCGCGGGGCACCGCAGTCGATGGTGCAGCACCAGTACCTGTTCTCGGCGACGCGGATCCCGGGTGACCCGCTGGACCACGCGCGCACGCCGTACCGCGAGGGCTGGGAAGGGCCCTCGCGGGAGCGGCACGTCGTGGTGTTCCACCGCGACACTCCCTTCCGGATGGACGTCGTCGCCGAGGACGGCCGCCCGTACTCCGCCGAGCAGCTCGCCGACGGGCTGCGGGCGATCCTCAAGGACGACCACGACACGGACGTGCCCGCCGGGCACTTCACCACGAAGGCCCGTGCGGAGTGGGCGTCGAGCCGTCAGGCGCTGATCGACGCGGGCAACGCCGAAGCGCTCGAGACCATCGAGACGGCGTTGTTCTGCGTGTGCCTGGACGAATTCACGCCGTCGACCACGCTCGAAGCCGCGGATCAGCTGCTGTACGGCGCCAACCGCTGGTACGACAAGGCCGTGTCGCTGATCGTGTTCGAGGACGGCACCGCGGGGATCAACGTCGAGCACTGCGAACTCGACGGCACCACGATCCTCGGCTTCACGGACGCGCTGCTGAGCGGGGAACGGCTTCCGCGTGAGGCCGCCGACGGCGTCCCGGGGTTCACGCCGGTCGAGTTCACGCTGACCGACGCGCTCCGCGAGGACGCCCGGGCGGCCGGAGAGGCTTTCGCGGCGTACGCGGACGCGACGGCCACGCAGACCGTGTCGTTCGACTTCGGCGCCAACCGCGTGAAGGAGCTGGGGATGTCTCCCGACGCCTTCGCGCAGATGGCGTACCAGCTCGCGCACAAGCGCGCGAAGGGCCTGACGGGCGCGACGTACGAGTCGATCGCCACCCGGCAGTTCCGGAACGGCCGGACCGAGGCAATGCGGGTCGTCACCCCGGAGGTCTTCCGGTTCGTCGCGACGATGGAAAACGGTTCCGCGGAGGAGAAGCGGGAAGCTTTCCGTACTGCGGCGGCGAAGCACGTCTCGCGGGCGAAGGAGTGCCAGGCGGGCGACGCGCCGGAGCAGCACCTGTGGGAGCTGCAGCTGATCGGCAAGCGACGCGGTGACACTTCGGTACCTGCGTTGTACAGCTCGCCGGGCTGGCTGAAGATGCGCGACGACTACCTGAGCACCAGCTCGGCGCCGTCGGTGAACATCCAGTACTTCGGGTTCGGTTCGACGAGCCCGCAGTGCATCGGCATCGCGTACGTGCTGCTGCCGGACCGCTGGAACATCTACCTCAGCACGCCGAAGCACGTGTCGTCGGAGATGCACCGCTTCGCCGACGAACTCGGGAAGGCCGTCAGCGAGCTGCAGGAGCTGCTGGCAGGCGCTTGAGCAACCAGGTCAGCCGGGCGGCCCGCGCCGCCCGGCTGAGCTGCGCTTTCGGCACCAGCGCGTCGAAACCGTGGAAACCGCCGGGCCAGACGTGCAGCTCGGCCTCGCCGCCCGCCTGCCAGAGGCGGCTGGCGTAGGCGACCACCTCGTCGCGGAACGTCTCGGCGGTGCCGACGTCCAGGAACGCCGGCGGCAGCCCGGAAAGGTCGGCGGCGCGGGCCGGGGCCGCGTAGGCCGGGACGTCATCGAGGTCGCCGAGGTACGCCGTCCAGCCGACGTTGTTGGCCGTGCGGTCCCAGAGGCCGCGGCCGTCGAGCTCGACGGCGGACGGTGTGTTGTTCCTATCGTCGAGCATCGGGCAGATCAGCAGCTGCCCGGCGAGCACCGGTCCGCCGCGGTCGCGGGCGAGCAACGCCGTGGCGGCCGCGAGCCCGCCTCCCGCGCTGATGCCGCCGACGACGATCGGGCCGTCCCACCGCGACGCCGTCCACAGGAGACCGGCGTAGCAGTCCTCGACCGGCGCCGGGTACGGGTGCTCGGGTGCGAGCCGGTAGCCCGGCGAGACGACGGTCAGGTTCAGTTCACCCGCCCAGTCGAGCAGGTTCGGCACGTCCGCGCCGAGGTGGCTGCCGACGATCGTGCCGCCGCCGTGCACGTAGTAGAGGACACCCGCGCTCTCGGCCGGACGCGCGACCAGCAGCGGCACCGCACCGGCGTGCTCTTCCGCAAAGGCGAACCGCGGGTACGCGGCGGCCAGCTCCTCGACGGTCCGGTGGTCGGCCGCGTTCAGCTCGCGGCGGCCGGGGATGTCGGCCAGGGACGCCAGCGGCGGCCGGAGGGCCCGCAGCTCCTCGACGATCGGCGCCAGCTCCGGGTCGAACGGCGGTGGCGTCACGTCAGGCTCCTTCGGGTACCGAGACGACGAGGACGAGCGAGCCGTCGAACGTCGGCTGCTCGCGAAGGCGGCCGTAACGACGTTCCCAGGTGCCGTCGTCGAGGTCGTGGCGCAGCTCGGCGGCGAACCGGTGGTGCACGCGGTCGTCGACGAAGCTCCACGCCGAGCACGACAGCCGCGCGCCCGGGTCGAGCAGCCGCTCGGGGCGGGCGTAGTAAGCCTCGTTGAAGCCGTCGGTGCAGTCGATCGGGACCGGGACGCCGATGATCGACGTGTGCCCGCCGAGCCCGTCGGCGATGTCGTCGACCGGCGGGTAGCGCCGCGCCTCGGTCTCGATCACCTCGGGCGCGTAGTCGAGCAGCCAGAACCGCCGCAGCAGCGCCGGGTCGCAGGTCAGGATCGCGACCGGGCCGCGGGTCACCCGGCGGACCTCCTTGAGCCCGGCCCACAGGTCGTTCCACTGGTGGACGCTGAACGTACTCATCGCGCCCTCGAACGACCGGTCCGGGAACGGCAGCTTCTCGGCGACGGCGTCGATCGCCGGCGGCAGGCCCTCGGGTCGCTGCGCGCGCATCGACGCGGACGGCTCGACCGCGGTCACCTCGCGGTCGCCGGGCTCGTAGGCCCCCGCTCCCGCACCGACGTTGAGGACGGTCCGCGCTTCGCCGAGCGCGTCGAGGATGTACCGGCCGATCCGCGGGTCCGGCACGCGGTAGTCCGTGTACACCCCGCCGATCGCGCCGTAGTCGGCGTCACCGGCGCTTCCGTCGGCGCGTCGCTCGCTCATGGCTTCAAAACTAGCAGCGGGTCTCGGGGAATCAACGCGGGTGGCGCTGCTCCGCGCGACGGAAACCGACGTCCGGCATCCGGCGCAGCGGTCAGTTTCTGTCGCAAATTTGCGTAAGTTCGTTCATCTATTGCGTTATCTTGTCCCCGATTCGTATGATCCAGGTCACAAGGGTCCCCACCCGTACTCGACGAGGAGTTGCTGCTCCATGTCTCCCCACCCTGTCTTCAGCGCGCCCTCAAACTCTCCAGTACCGCGTCGCCGCGTCAGATTCGGCGCGCTGGCCGCCGCGATCGCCGCCGCGACCGGCCTGACCGTCGTCACCTTGGCCGCGTCCCCCGCCACCGGTTCGGCGCTGGCCGCCGGGCGCGGCGCGACCGTGCCGTTCCTCGAACAGGAGGCCGAGACCGCCGCGACCAACGGCACGGTCATCGGCCCGGACCGCAACGCCGGCACGCTCGCCGGTGAGGCGTCCGGCCGCAAGGCCGTGACGCTGGGCGGTCAAGGCAAGTACGTCGAATTCACGCTCACCGCGCCGGCCAACTCGATCGACTTCCGGTTCAGCCTGCCGGACTCCGGGAACGGCACCGGCACGAGCGGCTCGCTTTCGTTGTACGTCAACGGTTCCCACAACCGTGACGTCGCGCTGACGTCGAAGTACGCCTGGTACTACGGCTCGTACCCGTTCACCAACACCCCGGGTGACGGCCACGCGCACCACTTCTACGACGAGACGCGCGCGCTGCTGGGCACGAACTACCCGGCCGGCACCAAGATCAAGCTGCAGGTCGACGCGGGCGACGTCACGACCTCGACCATCGACCTCGCCGACTTCGAGCAGGTCGGCGCGGCCGCGGCCAAGCCGGCGAACGCCCTGTCCGTCACCGACTACGGTGCCACCGCGGGCGACACGAGCGACGACGCGAGCGCGTTCGACGCCGCCGTCGCCGCCGCTCGCAGTCAAGGCAAAGAGGTCTGGATCCCGTCCGGGACCTTCACCCTCGGCCACCACATCACCGTCGACCAGGTGACGATCCGCGGCGCCGGCCCGTGGTACTCCGTGCTGAGCGGCCCGCGCGCGGGCATCTTCGGCAAGGGCGAACCGGCCAGCTGCGGCACGTCGACCTACCCCGGCAACGGCGCGGTCCCGGGCACGAGCAGCGCGGTCAAGCTGTACGACTTCGCGATCATCGGCCAGGTCGACGCCCGCGTCGACTGCGACCAGTCCAACGCCATCGGCGGCGCCCTGGGCGGCGGCTCGGTCGTGCAGAACCTGTGGCTGCAGCACACGAAGGTCGGGCTGTGGCTCGACGGGCCGTTCGACGGGCTCACCGTGTCCGGCAACCGGATCCTCGACCAGACCGCCGACGGGCTGAACCTGCACCAGGGCATCAGCAACGTCACCGTCACGAACAACTTCCTGCGCAACACCGGCGACGACGGCCTGGCCATGTGGTCCGAGCACGACGCCGACCACAACAACACGTTCTCGTTCAACACCGTGCTGCTGCCGATCCTCGCCAACAACATCGCCATCTACGGCGGGCGCGACAACACCGTGTCCGACAACGTCGTGGCCGACAACCAGGACCAGGGTGGCGGCATCCACATCGCCAACCGGTTCAGCGCGGTGCCGCTCGCGGGCACCACGACCGTCGCGCGCAACACCGCGATCCGCACCGGCGTGCTCGACTCGAACTGGCAGTTCGGCGTCGGCGCCCTGTGGTTCGACGGCCGCGACGGCGCCATCACCGGCCGCGTCGACGTCACCGACCTCGACCTGCTGGACAACAACTACGAGGGCATCCAGTTCATCGACAGCCAGACCACCGACGTGCACTTCACGAACGTGCGCATCACCGGCGCGGGTACGTTCGCCTGGCAGCTGCAGGCGAAGCCGACCGGCACGGTGAAGAACGTCGTCGCGACCGGCATCGGCCGCGCGGGTGTCTACAACTGCATGGGCCCGGACGCGCTGACCGGCCTGGCCGACCAGGGCGGCAACTCGGGCTGGAGCACGACGTTCTGCGGCTCGTGGCCGACGCCGGTCTACGGCTCGGACAACGGCGGCACGACCACGCCGACGACCCCGACCACGCCCACCACGCCGCCGACCACCACGACGACGGCCCCGCCGACCGGGAACCTGGCGCTGCACAAGGCGGTCAGCGCGTCGGCGTCGCAGGGCGGCTTCCCGCCGGGCAACGCGGTCGACGGCGACGCGAACTCGTACTGGGAGAGCGCGAACAACGCGTTCCCGCAGTCGCTGACCGTCGACTTCGGCGCCACGGTGTCGGTTTCGCGGCTGGTGCTGAAGCTGCCGCCGTCTTCGGCGTGGGGTACGCGCACGGAGACGATCGCGGTCGACGGCGTCAAGGCCGCGGCCGGCTACACGTTCAACCCGGCTTCGGGCAACACCGCGACCATCACCTTCCCGGCGACGTCCGCGCGCACCCTGCGGCTGACCTTCACCGGCAACACCGGCTGGCCCGCGGGACAGCTGTCCGAACTCGAAGCCTATTCGTCCTGAACTCAGCTGGAGAGGTGACGACGATGTCCCCATCACCACGGCGCCGTGCGGCGCTGCTGGCCGCGGCTTTGGCCGCGTCCGGCCTGACTGTCCTGTTCAGCGGAACTCCCGCGGCCGCGGCGACCTGCCCGACGACGGCGTCCGGCGGCGCGAGCGTGCCGTTCCGGACGGTCGAGGCCGAGTGCTCGGCGACCAACGGCTCGGCCGTCGGCCCCGACTACACGCAGGCCACCATCGCTTCGGAAGCGTCCGGGCGGCAGGCCGTCCGGATCGGGTCCGGCCAGTACGTCGAGTTCACGCTGCCCGCGGCGGCGAACTCGATCAACGTCCACTACAACATCCCCGACGGCTCGTCCGGGCGGCTTTCGGTGTACGTCGGCGGCACCAAGCTCGGCAGCGGGCTGTCCGTGACGTCTCGGTACTCCTATGTGGACACCGGGTTCATCACGGGCTCGAAGACGCACCACTTCTTCGACGACGCCCGGCTGCTCTTCGGCCAGAACGCGGCACAGGGCACGAAGGTCCGCGTCCAGATCGACTCCGGTGACGTCGGGCAGGCGACCATCGACCTGGCCGACTTCGAGCAGGTCGGCGGCGCGGGCTCGAAGCCGGCCAACGCCCTGTCGGTGACCGACTACGGCGCCACGGCCAACGACTCCTCCGACGACTCGCAGGCGTTCCGCAACGGCCTGTCGGCGGCGCGATCGCAGGGCAAGGAGCTGTTCGTGCCCTCCGGCCGGTTCGAAATCGGCTCGGCACTGCAGATCGACCAGACCACCGTCCGGGGCGCCGGGCCGTGGTACACCGTGTTGCACGGCAACAACATCTTCAACAACGGCGGCGCGTCCGGGAACATCAAGCTGTACGACTTCGCGGTGTTCGGCGACGTGACCGAACGCAACGACGGCAGCCCGGACAACGCGTTCCACGGTGTCCTGGGCAACGGTTCGGTCGTGAGCGGCCTGTGGATCCAGAACACCAAGTGCGGGCTGTGGCTGATGAGCGGCGCGTCGTCGAACCTCACCATCGAGAACAACCGCATCCTGGACACCCAGGCCGACGGCGTGAACTTCGACGGCGCGGTGACGAACTCGGCGCTGCGCAACAACTACCTGCGCAACAACGGTGACGACGGCCTCGCGCTCTGGTCCAACGGCCAGGCCGACTCGGGGAACACGATCGCGAACAACACCGTGGTGCAGCCGAACCTGGCCAACGGCATCGCGCTCTACGGCGGGTCGAACAACACCGTCAGCGGCAACCTGGTGCAGGACACCAACGCGCTCGGCGGCGGTTACCTGGTCGCGAACCGGTTCAACTCGGTGCCGCTGGGCGGGACCGTGACGCTGTCGAACAACACCGCGCTGCGGGCCGGGGCGCTCGACCCGAACTGGCAGTTCGGCGTCGGCGCGCTGTGGTTCGACGCGCGTGACCAGGCGATCACCGGCGTGACGATCCGCGTCACCGGGTTCACCGCGATCCAGAGCCCGTACGAGGCGATCCAGTTCATCGACGGCAACGGGGCCGGCAAGCAGATCCAGGGCATCACGATCGACGGCGTCTCGGTGCAGGGCGTCGGCACGTTCGTGGCGCAGTCGCAGACGCAGGGGTCGGTGTCGATCAGCAACCTGAGCGCGTCCGGCGTCGGGGTCACCGGCACGTACAACTGCCCGTACCCGTCTTCGATCCCGAAGATGACCTTCGGCGGCTCGGGCAACAGCGGCTGGACCGGCACCTGGACCGACTGCTCGAGCTGGCCCGCGCCGAACTCGGGCCCGCAGCAACCGCCACAGTCCGGCAGCAACATCGCGCGGGGCAAGGCGATCAGCTCGTCGTCGTCCCAGGGCGGGTTCCCGCCGGGCAACGCGAACGACGGCAACGCGGACAGCTACTGGGAGAGCGCGAACAACGCGTTCCCGCAGACGCTGACCGTGGACCTGGGCGCGGCGGCGTCGATCAACAAGGTGACGCTCAAGCTGCCGCCGTCCTCGGCGTGGGGCGCGCGGACCGAGACGGTGACGATCTCGGGCAGCCAGGACGGCGGCTCCTACACGACGCTGGTGGGATCGCGGGGCTACGCGTTCGACCCGGCGTCGGGCAACACGGCGTCGGCGTCGTTCTCGGCGACGTCACAGCGTTTCGTGCGGCTGACGTTCACCGGCAACACCGGCTGGCCCGCGGGCCAGGTGTCCGAGTTCGAGGTGGCGGCCTCGTAACCCGTGTGACGAAACCGCACGGCTTCCCGACGGTTTCGCACGCGGGCGCCGCACCCCCTGTCGTTCGGTAGGCTCCGGCCGGACGACGGGGGGTGCGGTGGCGCGGCTGTTGCTGGTGGAGGACGACGAAGCGCTCGCCGAAGCGCTTTCGCTGGCCCTCGTGGCCTTGGGACATCACGTCGTGCACGCCCCGACCGGGGAACGCGCGCTGGAGGCGTTGTTCGAAGACCGGCTCGACCCGGACTTCGTGCTGCTCGACGTGATGCTCCCGGGCCTCGACGGCTTCGAGGTGTGCCGCCGGATCCGGGCCCGCAGCCGGCTGCCGCTGGTGCTGCTGACCGCCCGCGGCGACCCGATCGACATCGTGGCCGGCCTCGAATGCGGCGCCGACGACTACGTGGTCAAGCCGGTCGAGCCGCGGGTGATCGACGCGCGGATCAAGGCGATCGGCCGCCGCGCCGTCGTCGCGCCGGGATCCGGCTCGACGGTGCTGCGCGCCGGAACCTCGAGATCGACCTGGGCGCGATGGTGGCGTCCCGGGACGGCGCGGAGCTGCCGCTCACCGCCACCGAGATCCGGCTGCTGGCCGAGTTCGCGCAGCACCCCGGCCAGGTGCTGAGCCGCCAGGTCCTGCTCAAGCGGGTCTGGGACTACGGCTACGTCGGCGACTCGCGGATCGTCGACGCCGCGGTCGCGCGGCTGCGCGCGAAGGTCGAGGACGACCCGGCCCGCCCGGTGCTGCTGCGGACCGTCCGCGGCATCGGCTACCGCCTGGTCACGAAGTGAGCCGCCCGCGTTTCGGACTGCGGACCCGGGTGACGGCGGCGGTCGTCCTGGTGACCACCACAGCTACCGCCGTCATGGCGTACGCGGCCTACCAGCTGCAGGCGGACGAAGCCGTCGGGCGGTTCGCCGGGTCGGCCGTGGCCACCTCGGCGGCCGATCGGCAGGTCGTGGAGGAGTTCTCGCAGGTGGGGTCCGCGGGGTGGCTCGACGAGCTCCCGACCCGCCTCGGCGCCGACCCGGACTGGGCGATGGTGCGCAAGGATCCCGGCAGGCCGCTCGAGATCGTGCGCGCCACCCCCGAAAGCGGCGCTTCCGACGTGCCGCCCATCCCGGGGCCGGACAAGCTCACGTTGCTGCGGGCCGTGGAAAGCAAGCTCCTCGAGCCCGAACTGGGCCCCGGCCGGGCGTCGACGATTTACGCGAACGTTCCGCTGACCGGCCGGAAGGTGTTCGTGGTCAACGAAAACCTCGCGTACCCCGGCTACCACCTCGTCCAGTTCCACGACTTCAGCCGGTACGACGGCGATCTGAGCGCACTGCGCTGGAGCCTCGTCCGCACCGCACTCCTCGTGAGCGTGCTCGGGGTCGGCGCCGCGCTGCTGATCGCCCGCCGGATCCGGCGGCCGATCCTGCGGGTGTCGTCGGCGGCGAAGGACCTCGGCGCGGGCGCGCTCGACGTCCGCGTGCCGGTCAAGGGACACGACGAGGTCGCCGACCTCGCGAAGTCGTTCAACGCCATGGCCCACCGGCTCGGCGAGTCCATCGAGGAACTGCGGGCGAAGGACCGCCAGCAGCAGCGGTTCGTCGCCGACGTCGCCCACGACCTCCGCACCCCGCTCGCGTCCATGGTCGCCGTCGTCGACACCCTCGACGACGCCGCGCCGGCCACCCGGACCCGCGCCGGCGAGATCCTCGGCACCCAGGCGCGCCGGCTGGCCCGGCTCGTCGAAGACCTCCTGGAGATCGCCCGGTTCGACGCGGGTGAGGCCGACCTCCGCACGGAGACCGCCGGCCTGCGGGACCTCGTCGAGGACGCCGCCGACGTGTCCGGCGTCGACGTCACCGTGACCGGGGACGCCACCGTCGTCGCCGATCCCCGCCGGGTGCACACGATCGTCGCCAACCTGCTGACCAACGCCGTGCGGCACGGCGCCGCGCCGGTCACGGTTCTCTTGACGGGCAGCGAATCCGAGGTCGTCCTGCGGGTGCACGACTCCGGCCCCGGCGTCCCCGCCGACCTGCTGCCGATCCTGTTCGACCGGTTCACCCGCGGGGACCGGGCCCGCCGGGCCACCGACGGCAGCGGGCTCGGCCTGGCCATCGCGTCCGGGAACGCCCGGGCCCACGGCGGAACGCTGACCGCGCACAACGAGGGCGGCGCCGTCTTCACCCTCACCCTGCCCCGGAACGCCGCTCAGGCCGAGAACAACGACACGACACCCGGCCCGCTCAGCTCGCGCGGGGCGTGACCGTCGAAGTACGGCAACGGCACGTGCGCCAGCACCAGCAGCGTCGCGCCGAGGACGACGAGCCGGCGTCCGTCCAGTTCGCGCTCGCCCAGCCACAGCCACAGCACGACGGCGAAGTTCGTGACCAGCAGGAACCCCCACCGGGCGCTGTCCCAGCCCGCGAACGCCAGCAGCGCGGGCGCGCCGATCGCGGTGCTCTGGAGCAGTCCCGCAGGCCCGCGCAGGGCGCGGAAACCGGCCAGCACCACGACGGCGATCGGCACGACGGTGAGCAGCACGGCGCCGATCGAGTACAGCGCCCAGCTCTGCTCCTGGGTCCGCTCGAACAGCGCGAGCGCGTCCGCCCGGACCGGGAAGCCCGCGCCCCGCAACGCCGTGAGCAGGCGGTCGGCCGAACCCGGCGCGGACGCCGGGACACCGAGCACGACCAGCTCCAAGAACACCGGCGGCGCCGCGAGGCGCACCACCCGCCGGAGGGGGAAGCGTGCCGAGAGGGCCAGGACGAAGATCGGCAGCACGGTCAGGAGCGTGATCTCGTGGACGAGCACCCCGGCCGTCAGCAGGCCGGACGCCGCGGCGGGGCGCCGGGGCAGCAGCCACAGCGCGCCGAACAGCAGCAGGTACAGGAGTTGTTCGTAGTAGCCGACTTCGTGGAAGAGGAAGCCGCCGGTGGGCAGCAGCAGCCACGCGAGGATCACCAGCCGGCGGCTGGCGTTGCCGGCTCGCACGAACGCGATCGCCACCACGGCAAGCAGCATCGCGAGCACGGCGAAGCTCGCCGCGGCGAAGACGCGGACGTCGAACCCGGTCGCCAGCGCCACCGGCCGCAGCAGCGTGCCCACCAGGAACCGGCGGTGGAAGCCGTCGGTGACCGACACCGTGTCGAGCGTCGCCACCCACGGCCCGGGCAGCCGGAAGCCGGTGTAGGCGGCGACGAGCACGGCGACGGCGAACACCGCCACCGTGCGGCCGGGCCGGGTGCGGTGGTCCGGTGCGTGCACCCGTTCTCTGATGATCATCGAGCTCCCCAGGTGGTCGTCCTGGGTCCCAAGCTAGGAACGGGATGTGCGGGCGACGCGACGGTTGATCACCGGTTCCGCGCCGGTTCGGCCACCAACGCCCCGACGAGGCTCGTCGCTCTTTTGCGCGCAGTTGCTGTAAAGTTTCACTCATGACGCGTCGTCTTGCCGAAGTCGCCCGCCAGGTCGGGGTCAGTGAAGCCACGGTCAGCCGGGTGCTCAACGGGCGGTCGGGGGTGTCCGCCAGCACCCGCGCCGCCGTGCTCACCGCGCTCGACGTGATGGGCTACGAGCGGCCCACCCAGCTGCGCGGGGAGCGCGCCCGCCTGGTCGGGCTGGTCCTGCCCGAGCTGCAGAACCCCATCTTCCCGGCGCTGGCCGAGATCATGGGCAACGCGCTCGCGCAGCAGGGGTTCACCCCGGTGCTGTGCACCCGGACCGCGGGCGGGGTGTCGGAGGCGGAGTACGTCGAGCTGCTCCTGCAGCAGCAGGTGTCGGGCGTGGTGTTCGCCGGCGGCCTCTACGCGCAGTCCGACGCGGTGCACTCGCACTACCACCACCTGGTCGAGCGTCGGCTCCCGACGGTGCTGATCAACGCGGCCGTCGACCACCTCGGGCTCCCCCAGGTCTCGTGCG
This sequence comes from Amycolatopsis sp. NPDC088138, assembly GCF_044741685.1. NCBI lineage: Bacteria > Bacillati > Actinomycetota > Actinomycetes > Pseudonocardiales > Pseudonocardiaceae > Amycolatopsis > Amycolatopsis sp. NPDC088138. Next base: position 1,533,142 of record NZ_JBIUTB010000002.1, on the reverse strand, counting down.
ACGACGCGGTCGCCGTCGAGCAGGTCGTCGGGCACCTCAGCTCGCTCGGGCACGAGAAGATCGGCCTGGTCCTCGGGCCGACCGACCACGTGCCGTCGAAGCGCAAGCTCGAGGCGTTCCAGGCGTACGCGTCGAAGCTCGGCCTGCCGGTGCTGGACGAGCTCGTCGAGCACGGCATGTTCTCCATCGAAGGCGGCCACGCGGCGGCGGCCCGGCTGTACCCGCGCGGCGCGACCGCGGTGCTGTGCGCGAGCGACCTGCTGGCCCTCGGCGCGGTCCGCGCGGCCCGGCGGCAGGGCCTGTCGGTACCCGACGACGTCTCGGTGGTCGGCTACGACGACTCGGCCCTGATGAACTGCACCGACCCGCCGCTGACGACCACTCGCCAGCCGATCGAGGCGATGGGCCGTGCGGTGGTCGAGCTGCTGGTCAAGCGCATCAACGGTGGCGAGGTGGCGGCGGAGGAGCTGCTGTTCGCGCCGGAGCTGGTGGTCCGGGGCTCAACAGCCCGCCGCATCGCCTGACCCCCGCGTTCCCCCGAGGCGCGACGACTTCCGAGCCGTCGCGCCTTTTCGCGCGCCCAGGGCGCGCTGAGGCGTTCGGCGGTACCCACTCGTCCCCGCTCGCTCTCGGGGTCCGACTGCAGCCTGTTCGTAACTTGCAAAGTCTCGTCGTCTTATTGCGTCGATCCGGTCTCACACTTTAGAGTGACCGCAATCACGTGACAGCCGTCGCGACCCCGAGAAGAGGCTTGAGATGAGCAGTCCCTGGTCCCGATCCTTACCCCGTCGCTTGTTCTGCGTACTGGCCGCAGGTGGCCTCGCACTGGGGGTGGCCGCCTGCGGCGACGACGGCAACACCGCCGCGCCCGGGAGCAAGGTGAAGATCACGGTCACCGGCCAGCCGCCCACCAGCCAGCCGTTCGAGCGCAGCGTGTTCGACGCCGACGTCAAGGAGTTCGAGGCGTCGCACCCGAACATCCAGATCGAGCCCCACGAGGGGTTCATGGACCCGAAGACGTTCTCCGCGAAGCTCGCCGGCGGCCAGCTCGAGGACGTCTACTACGTCTACTTCACCGACCCGGCGCAGATCATCACGCGTCATCAAGCCGCGGACATCACGGAAGCCGCGAAGAGCGTCCCGCACATCGGCGACATCAAGCCGGAACTGCTGGACAACTTCCGTGACGCGAGCGGCAAGCTGTTCGGCCTGCCGACGATGAACTACACGATGGGCCTGCTCTACAACCGCACGCTGTTCCAGAAGGCCGGGCTCGACCCGAACAAGCCGCCGGCGACGTGGGACGAGGTCCGCGAGGACGCGAAGAAGATCTCCGCGCTGGGCAACGGCACCGTCGGGTACGCCGACTACAGCAAGAACAACCAGGGTGGCTGGCACATGACCAGCTGGCTGTACTCGATGGGCGGCGACATCGCCCGCAAGGACGGCGACAAGTGGGTCGCCGACTTCGACAACGAAAAGGGCAAGCAGGCCCTGCAGTACCTGCACGACATGCGCTGGACCGACAACTCCATGGGCGCCAAGCAGCTCCTGGAAGCCACGGACGTGCAGCGGATGATGGGTGCCGGCCAGCTCGGCATGTACATGGCCGCCCCGGACAACGTGCCGGTGCTGGTCAAGCAGTTCAACGGCAAGTACGAGGACTACGGCGTCGCGGGCATGCCCGGCGGGCAGGGCACCCTGCTCGGCGGCGAGGGTTACATGCTCAACCCGAAGGCCTCGCCGGAGAAGATCAAGGCCGGCCTCGAGTGGATCCAGTGGAAGTACCTGAACCCGGACCGCTTCGAGAAGCACATCAAGCAGTACGTCGACGGCAAGCAGCCGGTCGGGCTGCCGGCCGAGCCCACCCCGGACGTCTGGCAGGGCGCCGTGCGTGACCAGCAGCTGGCGCTGAAGGCCAAGTACGCCAACGTTCCCGCCGAGAACTACAAGTCCTATGTGGACACGACCAGCAACATCAAGGGCAGCATCGAGCCGCCCAACGCCCAGCAGGTCTACGCCGCCCTCGACAGCGTCATGCAGGCGGTGCTCACCGACCAGAACGCGAACATCGACCAGCAGCTGTCGTCCGCGTCGTCGAAGGTCAACAGTGTCCTCGCCCAGGTCAAGTAGCCTTCTCGCCTGGCCCGCGACGTCCTCGTCGCGGGCCAGGCGGCCGGCCGCCTCCCCGGAGGACCGCCGCCGGACGAGGTTCCGGCGCAAGCTGAAGGAGAACCTCACCGCTTACGGCCTGCTCTGCGCCGCGCTCGTGGTGTTCGCGCTGTTCTCCTGGTACCCGATCGTGCGGGGCGTGCTGCTGAGCTTCCAGCAGGTCGACTTCGTCAACGCGCCGACGTGGGTCGGGTTCGACAACTTCAGCCGGCTGTTCGAAGACCCGCTGTTCGGTGTCGCCTGGCGCAACACCCTGCTGTTCACCGGGCTGGCGCTGGTCTTCGGCTTCGCCGTCCCGTTCCTCACGGCGGTGCTGCTGAACGAGATCCGGCACGCGAAGGCGTTCTTCCGGCTCGCGGTGTACCTGCCGGTGATGCTGCCGCCGGTCGTCACCGCGCTGATGTGGAAGTGGTTCTACGACCCGGGTCCCGGCCTGTTCAACTCCGCGCTCGGCGCGGTGGGCCTGCCCGGTGGCCAGTGGCTCGACTCCTCCACCACCGCGATGCTGTCGCTGGTGTTCGTCTCCACCTGGGCCAACATGGGCAGCACCACGCTGATCTACCTGGCCGCATTGGGCACGATCCCCGGCGAGCTGTACGAAGCCGCGGAGCTCGACGGCGCCGGGATGTGGCAGCGGCTGCGGCACGTCACGTTCCCGCAGACCCGGTTCGTGCTGCTGGTGCTCCTGCTGCTGCAGATCGTCGCGACGATGCAGGTGTTCACCGAGCCGTACGTGATGACCGGCGGTGGCCCGGACGACTCCACGGTCACCGTGCTGCTCCTGCTCTACCGGTACGCCTTCGTCTACAACGACTTCGGCTCGGCGAGTGCGATGAGCCTGCTGCTGTTCATCGCGCTGGGCGTGTTCTCGGCGTGGTACGTCCGGCTGACGCGGAAGGCGGACCAGACATGAGGACCCTCGTCTCCCCCGGCTCGCTGCGCAGCCGCCGGGGCAAGGCTGTCTACGGCGTGATCTTCGCCTGCACGCTCGTCGTGTTCGTCCTGGCGTTCATGTTCCCGCTGTACTGGGTCGTCACCGGGGCGATGAAGTCACCGCAGGAACTGGCGCAGACGCCGGCCACGCTGATCCCGCACGAGTGGCACCCCGAGACGTTCGGCGAAGCGTGGGACCAGCTGAGCCTGGGCAAGTACTTCCTCAACACGCTGATCGTCGCCGGCGGCGCGTGGCTGGCGCAGCTGGCCATCGACGTCCCGGCCGCGTTCGCATTGTCGAAGCTGCGCCCGAAGTTCGGCAACGTCGTGCTGGGCCTGATGCTGGCCACGCTGATGCTGCCGGCCACGGCGTTGCTGGTGCCGACGTACGTGACGGTGACGGACCTGCCGCTGGTGCACCTGAACCTGATCAACTCGCCGACCGCGGTGTGGCTCCCGGCGGCGGCGAACGCGTTCAACATCTACCTGCTGAAGCGGTTCTTCGACCAGATCCCGGACGAGCTGATCGAAGCGGCGCGCATCGACGGCGCCGGGCCGGTGCGCACGCTGTGGCGGATCATCCTGCCGATCTCGCGGCCGATCCTGGCCGTGGTGTCGATCCTCGCGGTGGTCACCGCGTGGAAGGACTTCATCTGGCCGCTGCTGGTGTTCCCGGACACCGAAAAGCAGACCCTTTCGGTGATGCTGCAACGGGTGGCGATCGACATGCCGCTCAACGTGCTCGTCGCCGGGATGGTGCTGGCCAGCCTGCCGATGGTGGCGCTGTTCCTGGCGTTCCAGCGGCAGATCCTCGCCGGGCTGACCGCCGGCGCCGTCAAGGGCTGAGCCGCGCCCGGGGTTTCCACGACTACTAGGAGGGCACTTCCGTGACCGACAAGACCGGCTGGTGGCGTAGCGCGGCGATCTACCAGGTCTACATCCGCAGCTTCGCGGACGGCAACGGCGACGGCATCGGCGACCTCGCCGGCGTCCGCGCCCGCCTGGACCACCTGGCGCAGCTGGGGATCGACGCGATCTGGTTCACCCCGTGGTACCCGTCACCGATGGACGACGGCGGCTACGACGTCGCCGACTTCCGCGACATCGAGCCGTTGTTCGGCACCCTCGCCGAGGCCGAGGAGCTGCTCGCCGAAGCCCACGCCCGGAACATCAGGGTGATCATCGACATCGTGCCCAACCACTGCTCCGACGAGCACCGGTGGTTCCAGGCCGCGCTCGCGGCCGGCCCGGGTTCGCCGGAGCGGCAGCGGTTCTGGTTCCGGCCCGGCCGCGGCCCGGACGGCGCCGAGCCGCCGAACAACTGGAAGTCGCGCTTCGGCGGGCCCGCGTGGACGCGCGTGCCGGACGGCGAGTGGTTCCTGCACCTCTACAGCTCGCGCCAGCCGGACTTCAACTGGGAGAACCCGGACATCCGCGCGGAGTTCGAGGACGTGCTGCGGTTCTGGTTCGACCGCGGGGTCGACGGCTTCCGCATCGACGTCGCCGACGGGCTGGTCAAGGACCCGCGGCTGCCGGACGTCGAGGACGGTGACGAGACGCCGTTCTCCGACATGGAGGGCCTGCACGAGATCTACCGGTCGTGGCGCAAGATCGCCGACAGCTACGCGGGCGAGCGCGTGCTGGTCGGCGAGATGTGGCTGCCGGACATGTCCCGGGCGGCGCGCTACCTGCGCCGCGACGAGCTGCACTCGGCGTTCAACTTCGACTTCCTGGTCTGCCCGTGGGACGCCGGGCGCTTCCGCGACGTCATCACCCGCACGCTGCTGGCGCACGACGAGGTCGGCGCCCCGGCGGCGTGGGTGCTGTCGAACCACGACGTCACCCGGCACGTCACGCGGTACGGCCGCCAGGGCGACACCGGGTTCAGCTTCGCGAACCGCCTGCACGAGCTGCCGGTGGACCGCGAGCTGGGCACCCGGCGGGCCCGGGCGGCGGCGCTGCTGACGCTGGCCCTGCCCGGCGGGCTGTACGTCTACCAGGGCGAGGAGCTGGGACTCTGGGAGATCCAGGACATCCCGGACGAGCTGCGCCAGGACCCGGTGTGGGCCCGCACGAACGGCACCGACCCGGGCCGCGACGGCTGCCGCGTCCCGATCCCGTGGTCGGGCTCCGAGCCCCCGTTCGGCTTCGGCACGGGTGACGCGTGGCTCCCGCAGCCTGCCGCTTGGAGCGCTTACACGGCTTCTGCGGAAGCGGCGGACCCGACGTCGATGCTGTCGCTGTACCGCGACGGCCTGCGCATCCGGGAAGAGCAGGCAGCGTTGGGCGCAGGCGGCCTGGAGTGGCTGTCCCTCGGGGAGGGTGTCCTGGCCTTCACCCGCGAGCCGGGCTTCACGTTCGTGCTGAACTTCTCGGCTTCCCCGGTACCGCTACCTGCCGGAGAAGTCCTGCTGGCGAGCGGCCCGATCTCGACCGAGCTCCCCACGGACACCGCAGTCTGGCTCCGCACCTCCTGACAAGTGCCGTGAATGGCCCATTGAGGGACTTAGAGTCCCTCAATGGGCCATTCACGGCTTTAGGACTTGCCCGGGCGAGCAGCGGCGATGCGCAGCATGACCAGCCCGCCCAGGATCGCGACGGCCGAGCTGATCGTGGCGGCCGCCTGGTGGTTGCCCGCGGTCAGGCCGGCCGCTCCGCCGCTGATCAGCATGGCCGCGACGGCGAGTGCGACGACCCGGGTGCCCTTCGAACGTGGTTTGACCATGCCCTCAGCAAAACGCGCGGGCACCCGCCGCCGCTACGGCGGAAGGTGCCCACGCGGGACCACCGAAAGTTGCGGTTACTTCGTCAGCTGCAGCACGTCGACCCCGCGCACGTTGTCCGCGACGTACACGTACTTCCCGTGCCAGTACGGCGCCCACGCGCTCGCGTCACCCGGCCGGTAGTAGGCGATCTGGCGCGGGTTCGTCGGGTCGCTGACGTCGAGGAACCGCGTGCCCTGCGCGTAGAACGACTGCACCAGGATCTTGCCGCGGACGTCGAAGTAGTGCGCGGAGCAGTCGTCGGAGGCGGGGTCGCTGCCCTCCTGGCCGTTGACGCCCCAGGTGCCGACGCTCTGCAGCCGGAAGGGCTGCTCGGGCGTCGAACGCCAGCCTTCGCCGTGGTACGACCCGGAAAGCGACGAGATCGTGAGGACGCCGTCGCCCGCGCAGCCGTCGACGAAGTTCTCTTCCGTCGCGTAGATCAGGTCCTGCCCGCGCCACGCGCCGTCACCGGCGCGGGAGCCGGCCGGGTGGAAGCTGTTGTGCATGAACCGGGACGGCGCGGCCGTCTCCGCGATACCGCCACCGGCGTACGGGATCGGCTCGTGCGCCGTCGCGCGGCGGACCCGGTTCGACAGCGGGTCGCGGTGCAGCCCGGACGTCCAGTAACCGCGGACCCCGCCGCGGCCAGAAACCCAGGCCACGCCGTTGTCGTCCACCTGGACGTCGTGCACGTAGTCGGTCTTGCCGTCGTTGCGGGCCAGCTCGATCGGCTCCGGGTTCACCTTCGGGTGCCGCGGGTCGCGGATGTCGGTGACCCAGATCGGCCGCCCGCCCCAGTCCGCGGGCTGGTCGTCGGCCTTCGCCGGGCCGCCGGTCCACAGGTAGCGGCAGCCGTCGACGCAGCTGGTGGTGTGCCCGGCCGGGACCTTGACGTAGCTGAGGATCGACGGCGCCTCGGGCTTCGAGACGTCGACGACGTAGATGCCGGACTCGCCGGTGTGGGTGTTGCCCTCGAACGCGCGCGGGTCGCGCGACAGGAACACCAGCTTGCGGTTCCGGTCGACCTCGGTGTCCTCGGTCTCCCACAGCCCGGGCATGCTGACCTGCCCGACCAGCTTCGGCGCGGCCGGGTTCTTCGTCAGGTCGTAGACCTTCAGGCCGAACTCGCCGGAGACCACCATGACGTCGCGGCGGCCGTAGTCGAGGAAGTTGATCGAGATGGCGCCGGCCGCGTCGGGCACGTTGCCCACGGCCTTCACGTTCTTGATCGCGCCGGGGTCACCCGCCGTCCGCGTGGCCGGGGTCGCGGGTTTGTCGTCCTCGCCGCAGGCGGCGGCCGGCAACCCGGTCGCGACCAGGGTGGCACTGACGGTGACGGCGGCGAAACACGTCCGTAGCCAGGTGCGCACGAAACCTCCCAAAGGGCGTGATCTCCCGAACCGTACGACGGAGATCAACCGGACACAACCGCCTTTGGTTGCCTCCTGACTGGTAGGACTGGCGCATGCGCTTGCTCGCCCTGTTAGCCGTCCTGGCCCTCGCCGTCGCGGGGTGCTCCGACCCCGGCCCGGCCCCCGGCGTCCTGTCCGTCGGCATCCGGGAGCCCGCGACGCTGCTGCCCGCCGACCTCGCCGACCAGGCGGGCCGGCTGGTGACCGGCGCACTGTGGACCCCACTCGCCGACTACGACGCCGCCACCGGCAAGGTGACTCCTCGCGCGGCCGCGTCGATCGAGAGCACCGACCGGGTGCGCTGGACGGTCAAGCTGCGGCCCGCGAAGTTCCACGACGGCACCCCCGTCACGGCGCAGTCCTATGTGGACACCTGGAAGGCGGTCGCCGCCGAGCACTGGGTGTCGTCACCGGTGCTCACGAAGCTGTTGCGCGCCCAGGAGATCAAGGCAACGAGCCCGGACGTCCTCACGCTGACCCTCGACCGCCCGTCCGGCCAGGTCCCGGCGCTGCTGTCGGCACCGGGCCTGGTGCCGCTGCCCGCGTCGGTGCTCGCCTCCCGCGACTGGAACGGCTTCGCGAAGGCGCCGGTCGGCAACGGCCCGTACCGTCTCGACAGACCGTGGAAGCCCGGTTCGGGCGGCACGCTGAAACGCGTCGGCGAGGGCGGTACCGCGGAGATCGACCTGCGCGTCGGCGAGCCGGCAGCCCAGTACGACGCGGTCAAGGCGGGCACGCTCGACCTCGCGACGGAGGTCCCCGGCGAGAAGCACGAGGCCATCCACGAGTTCGGCGACCGCCACGCGACGTGGGCGCTGCCGCAGGCCGGTTACCTCGCCTTCCCGGTGACCTCACCCGCTTTCGCCGACGCGACCGTCCGCCACGGTTTCGCGCTCGGCGTCGACCGCGCGGCCCTGGAGGCCGGACCGCTGGCCCACCAGGTCGACCCGGCCAAGGCCCTGCTGCCCCCGGCGGACGCGCCGGGCGAGCGCACGGGCACGTGCCGCCCGTGCAGCTTCGACGCACCGGCCGGCAAGGCGCTGCTCAAGCAGGCGTCCTTCCCCGGCGGCGCGACCGTCTACTTCGGACCAGGCGCCGAGGAGTGGACTCGCACCCTGGCCGTCGGCCTCCACAAGGCACTGGACGTTTCGGTGACGGCGCAAGCACGGCCGGCCGCCGGACCGCTCGACGGACCGTCCACACTGGACGTCAAGCTGGCGACGCCGAGCCCGTACGAGCTGCTGTCGACGCTCGCCGAGGCATCGGGCTACACCGACGAGATCTTCCGCCAGAACCTGTCCCTCGCCGACGCGGCGGCCACGGCCGACGAGGCCGGCGAGCTCTACCGCCTGGCGGAGAACCAGCTGCTGCGCGACCTTCCAGTGGCCCCACTCTGGTCCGGCCACGGCCACGCGGTCTGGAGCGAACGGGTCCGCGCCGTCACGACAACACCGTTCACCGGCCCGGTCCTGGCCGGGATCACCACGTCCTGACCGGCCCCTGGGACCCGGCGCCGCTGTCCGAGGTGGTCGAACTGTTTTCGCAGGTCCGGGCACCATGGTGGATTGCGGCTCCAAGTCCGGCCGGCCCCGCCCAAGGACGAGCAGGATTTCGCTGCTGCCCTGCCGGTGCTGGACGTCGCTCAGCGGCGGTGGCTCGCGGACGCGCTCGGAACACGCACCCATGGCACGACCGCCTGCGCTAGACCGTGGCGTGCTCGACCAGCGTCTCGATGAACGCCGCGGTCAGCGGATCCGGCGCCGTCCGCGTGTACGCCGCCAACGTCCGCCGCACCGGCACCGACGGCCGCAGCACCCGGCCGTCGAACCGCGCCGGGAGGACGTTCGCCGGGACCAGCGCCGGCCCCAGCCCGGCCGCCGCGAGGATCGGCGCGGCCGCCGTCTGCTCGGTGCGGACCGCCGCGCGCGGCCGGAAGCCCGCCGCCGCGCACGTCGTGTCGACCAGCTCGGCCAGGCCGTTGCCCGGCGCGTAGTGCACCCAGGCGCAGTCGGCGAGCGTCGCCAGATCGACGACGCCGGTCGTGTCATCCTCCGAAGCGCCGTCGGCGGGCAGCACGACCACGAACTCCTCGACACCCAGCGTGCGCACCGGCCCGGTCCAGCCGGCGGGCAGCGGGCCGAGGGCGACGTCGGCTTCGCCCGCGGCCATCGCGTCGCGCAGCTCGTCGGCGTGCCGGAATTCGATCAGCCGGACGTCCACGCCGGGCCGGTCGCGCCGCCACACCCGCAGTGCGGGCGGCAGCACGCCGAGGCTGACCGAGTACACCGTCGCGACCTGAAGCTCGCCCGCCGTCGTGCCGGACGCGAGCCGCGCGGCGCAGCGCGCTCGCTCGGCGTCGGCCAGGGCCGCCCGCGCGTGCGGCAGCATCGCCCGGCCCATCGGCGTGAGCCGGACCGCGCGCGGCAGCCGTTCGAGCAGCGAGCCGCCGACGCTCTGCTCCAGCGCCCGCATCTGGTGCGACAACGCGGGTTGCGTCACGTGCAGTTGCTCCGCCGCGCGCGTGAACGACCCGGTGTCGACCACCGTGACCAGGTATTCGAGCTGCCGCAGACTCGTCATGAACACAGCTTATCGCTGGCCTGACAACTAAGCTTTGGACTTATCTCACGAGGTTGCGCAGGCTGGTCTCATGGAACGCAAGGCAGCCCTGGTGGCCGGGGCGAACGGGATCATCGGCAAGAACCTCGTCGAGCACCTGCGCGCGGCGGGCGGCTGGGACGTCGTCGGCCTCTCCCGGCGCGGCGGGCCCGGGAACGTCGCCGTCGACCTGCTCGACCCGGCCGACACCCGCGCGAAGGTCGGCGAACTGACCGGCACGACCCACCTGTTCTACGCCGCCTACCAGGACAAACCGTCGTGGAGCGAGCTGGTCGCACCGAACGTGGCGATGCTGACCAATCTTGTCGACGCCCTGGCGCCGTCCGCCCTCGAGCACGTCAGCCTGATGCAGGGGTACAAGGTCTACGGCGCGCACCTGGGCCCGTTCAAGACGCCGGCCCGCGAGTCCGACGCCGGGCACATGCCGCCGGAGTTCAACGTCGACCAGCAGCAGGTCCTGGAGCGGCGGCAGGGGCCGTGGACGTGGTCGGCGATCCGGCCGTCGGTGGTCGGCGGCACCGCGCTGGGCAACCCGATGAACCTCGCGCTGGTGATCGCGGTCTACGCGTCGATTTCGAAGGAACTCGGCCTGCCGCTGCGGTTCCCGGGCAAACCCGGCGCGTACGACAGCCTGCTGGAGATGACGGACGCGGGCCTGCTGGCCGAGGCGACGGTCTGGGCGACCGGGCAGCGGGGCGCGTTCAACATCGCGAACGGTGACCTGTTCCGCTGGCGCGAGCTCTGGCCGAAACTGGCCGCGTACTTCGACCTCGACGTCGCGCCGCCGTTGCGGATGTCGCTGTCCGACGTGATGGCCGACAAGGGTCCACTGTGGACGTCGATGGCCGGGAAGCACGGCCTCACGGCGTCCTACGCGGACGTCTCGGCGTCCTGGGCGTTCGGCGACTTCGTGTTCGGCTGGGACTACGACGTGTTCGCCGACACGTCGAAGTCACGCCGCGCGGGCTTCCACACCTACGTCGAGACGGAGCAGATGTTCTACCGGCTCTTCGACGAGTTCCGGAAGGCGCGGGTGATCCCCTAGCCCCGGCCGATGAACGGCATGGCCGTCGCGGTGACGGTGAGGAACTGGACGTTCGTGTCGAGCGGCAGGCCGGCCATGTAGCGCACGGCGTCGGCGACGTGCCGGACGTCGAAGGTCGGCTCGGCCAGGATCCGGCCGTCGGCCTGCGGGATGCCGGCGGCCATCCGCTCGGTCATCTCGGTGGCGGCGTTGCCGATGTCGATCTGCCCGCAGGCGACGTTCCAGGCCCGGCCGTCCAGCGAGATCGACCGGGTCAGGCCGGTGACGGCGTGCTTGGTGGCGGTGTAGGCGACACTCGCCGGCCGCGGCGCGTGCGCGGAGATCGAGCCGTTGTTGACGATCCGGCCGCCCCGCGGGTCCTGGTCCTTCATCAGCCGCACGGCCTGCTGGGCGCAGAGGAACATCCCGGTGAGGTTGACGTCGACGGTCCGCTTCCAGTCCGCGACGGACAGGTCGGCGACGGTCCCGCCCGCCCCGATCCCGGCGTTGTTGACCAGCAGGTCGAGCCGCCCCCACCGGTCGCGGACGGCGTCGAAGAGCGCTTCGACGGAGTCTTCGTCGGAGACGTCGGTGGGCACGGCGAGGGCGTTCGGAGAGCCCGCGGCCGTCTCGGTCAGCGCGTCGGCCCGGCGCCCGGCGAGCGCGACCTGCCAGCCGTCGTCGAGCAGAGCCCGGGCCACGGCCCGGCCGATCCCCGAACCGGCCCCGGTCACCACCGCTGTCTTCACCATGCCGCCGACCCTAACGAAAAGAGGGCCCGGCGAGTGCCGGGCCCTCTTCGCGAGAAGGATCTACTTCGGCTGGACCCCGAGCGCGGCGAGCGCCGGGCCGGTCATGATCAGGCCGTTGCCGGTCACCGTGTCGAACCCGGGTGTGCCCAGGTCGATCGCGCTCGAGACCAGCGCCGTGCGGATCTGCGCCGGGGTCGCCGTCGGCTTACCCGCCAGCAGCAGCGCCGCGATGGCCGCCGCGTGCGGGGCCGCCGCCGACGTCCCGAAGAACGGCTGGAAGCCCGTCACCGAGGTCGACACGCCGTCGGCCGCCGTGATGTCCGGCTTGTCGCGCGTCGTGCCGCCGGTCGAGGACACGTTGCCCGCGGTGATCGCGGTGCCGTCGGCGTTGTAGAACAGGTGCCGCTTGCCGTCGGAGGAGAACCGCTCCCACTTGCTCGACGCGGTGAACACGCCGGGGTACGGGCCGGCCGGGTTCGCCGGGTCGCCGGTCTCCAGCGGCCGGGTGAACGCGCCCGCCGCCGGGGCAGCCGCCACGCTGAACGCGCTGGCGGCGGACGAGTGCCCGTTGGTGACACCGTTGGTGCTGAACGCCTTGAGTGAGCCCGAGGCGACGAACCGGCCGCGGATCACGTTGAGCGCGATGAACCGGTCGGCGCCGCTGTACTTCACGACGGCGACCTTGTAGCCGGAGCCGGTAGTGGGCACGCTGGCGATCTCGTACGGGTTCTGCGAGCCGGACTGGCCGTTCTCGCTCGAGGCCACGACGCTGCCCGCCGAGTTCAGGATGAACAGGTCGTAGTCGTTGGCGGAGCGGCCCCACGGGTCGGACCAGAACAGCGTCACCGGCTTGCCGAGCGAGCCCGCCGAAAGGGCGTCGAAGTTCTGCGTGGTGGCGCTCGGGTCGAAGTCGTGCGGCGTGCCGGTGACGCCGGTGATCTTCGCCGAGGACGCGCGGAAGTCACCCTCGTAGTAGCCGCTGGTGCCGTCGGTCGCGTTACCCGAGTTGCCGGCCGAGGAGAAGTACAGGACGCCGGCCGCGGTGACGTCGTTGACGGCTTGCGCGACCTGGGTGTCCTGGAACGGCGACTCGTCGAAGTAGGAGACGTCGTCGACGATGATCTGGCAGTGGCTCGTGGTGCGCAGCGCGCGGATGTTCGCGGCGAAGCTGGCTTCGCTGGTGAAGGCGGTCGCGAAGCCGAGGGTGGCGTCGGGCGCGAGGTCGTGGACGATCTCGAGCATCGCGGTGCCCTCGTCGCCGCTGCCCTTCTGGCCGGACAGGACGTCGACCGCGGGCAGCTCACCGGCGGTCTGGGACTTCGTGAGCGAGTCGACGCCGTCGGAGAGCACGCAGACCTTCACGCCGGAGCCGCTGACGCCGTAGGTGGTGCGGGCGGTGTCGGTGCCGTGGGCCTTGTCCCCTTCGGACACCACGGTCGCGGCGGCGGCCTTGGCGGCGAGCGTCTGGCGCAGGTCGCGGTTGCCCGGCTCGCTCCAGGTGGTGGCCTGGGCGGCGGGCTTGACCTCGGCGACGTCCGCGCGCCCGGCGATCGTGTCCAGGGCGGACAGCGGCAGGTCCGCACGGACGGCATTCGCCGCCGCGTAGCGGACGGTGCCGCCGGCCGCCTTGACCGCGTCCGAGACGGCCTGGTCACGGAAGGAGGCGATGTCGACCGAGACGGTGCCGGCGGTGCTGACACCGACGCCGGAGCGGTATTCCGGCAGCTTCGCCGCCAGGGAACGGTCGGCCCGCAACCGCTTCTCGACGACCAGCTGGCTCGATTGCTTGCGCTCGGCCGGGGTCAGGCTCTTCTTGATGCCCTGCAGCGCGCTGATGCCCGCCTCGGTGCGCGCGGTCGCGGCGTCCACCGTGGACGGCTGGGCCGCGGCGACCCCCGTCGAGAGCAGCAAGGCCCCGACCGTCAGCGGAACCGCGTGCGCGGCGACCCGGCTGAATCTCACCATCGATTTCTCCCTGTGGTACTTGGCCACCCGGCCGTATGACACCCAACCGGGTGTAATGGGGAGAATCTAAGGAGTCACCGATCACCGGTCCAGCGACCAAAGTCGGGAACGTCCGCCCGTCCACATCGTGGAACGATCAGGGAAACATGAGAACGATTTTCCCCCGGCCGTGCCCGGTCTCGATCTCGCGATGCGCGGCGGCCGCCTCGCTGAACGGGTATGTACGGCGAACGTGGAACCGCAAGTCACCCTTGGCGTAGAGCGCGGCCAGTTCGGCGAGCCGCGCCGACGAGCGTCCGGACTTCGAGACGAGCACGCCCAGTTCCGCCGCTTTCCCGTGCTCGACGAGCGTCAGGATGCGGTCGCGTCGCTTCACCAGTTCGAGTGACAGCTCCAGGGCGACCCCGCCGGCCCCGTCGAGCACGACGTCGATCCCCTGCGGCGCGGCGGCCTCGACACGTTCCTTCAGCCCGTCGCCGTACACGACGGCGGTCGCGCCCAGCGAACGGACGTAGTCCTGGTTGGCCTCGCTCGCGGTGCCGACCACGGTGGCACCACGCAGTTTCGCCAGCTGGACGGCCGCGGTGCCGACCGCCCCGGCGGCGCCGTGGACGAGCAGCGTTTCCCCTTCTTTCAGTTGCAGCGCTTCAAGGGCGATCGAGGCGGTCTGCGTCCCCGCGGTGAACCCGCCGGCCACCTCCCACGGCATTTCGGGCGGTTTCGGCGTGACGTCGGAAGCGGGCACAACGATGAATTCGGCGGCGGCCCGCACGGCGGTGAAACCGAGCACTTCGGTGCCCACGGCGATGTCCGAGCCGCTTTCGTCGACGATCCCCGCGAACTCGTTCCCGGGCACACGCGGCCAGCTCAAGGCCAGGCCGGGCGGCTCCCACCCGGCCCGCACGGCGGCATCGTAAGGCTGCACCCCGGCGGCCTTGACCCGCACCCGAACCTCTCCCGGCCCGGCGTGCGGCTCGGGCAGTTCGAGCACGCGGAGCACTTCAGGACCGCCGAACTCGGTGAACGCTGCGGCTTTCATGGATCCCTCCAGGTTGTCGGCCTTCAGCTTGGTACTTCGAGCTAACTGGAGGTCAACACCGTGAGTTCCGGCCAGCGCCGCCGCCACCTGGCGACCTTGCGTTCGAAGACCTCCCTCGGTGCGAGCACGTCGTTCGGCCGGACGACGAGCGCGAAGAGGTCGTCACAGCCATGAGGTGCGTAGACGTGCGTTCGCCCATCGGGTTCGAGCCGCACGCCGATGCAGGAGCAGACCGCGGGAAAGGCGTTGATGGCGGCTTCCGTACTGGCGAACGGCGGGCACGGAACGCCGAACTTGTCTTCGTACCAGAGATGCACGCGAGCCTCGTTGCGGACTTCCACCTCGACCGGCAGGTCTCCGCACACCCGGGCGACCGCCTTGATCACGCGGTCCTCCGCGGTCCAGCTCAAGTCCGTGGCGTCGTGGTAGAAGAGGTCGTAGTCCTTGATCCCCTCGGCGGCTTCACGCCCGGTGAGGACGTTCCACACGGTCTGCACCACACACCCGGCGGTGAGGTACCAGTCCGGCAGCCCGAGAACTGTCACCCGTTCGAGAATTTCGCCGAGTATTCCGTTGTGCCGCAACACATCCCGGAGCCGATCGAGATCCGCCATCTCCCGACCCTACCGAAACTGTCGGACGTCGTTCGTAGGGTGCGCAGCATGGTCGACATCGTCCGGGCCACCGGATCCCAAGCAGCGTCCTTCACCGCCCTGATGCACGCTTCTTCCGCCTACCAAGGCGAATACGCGTCCATCCTCGACGGCTACTCCGTCACGCCCGCCTACGTCGAGACCAACCCGGCCTTCGCCGCCATGGCCGGCGAGGAACTCCTGGGTTTCTACGCGCTCCTCGAAGAACCACCGGAACTCGACATCATGTTCGTCGCGGACACCGCCCAGGGGCTCGGCCTCGGCGGCCGGCTCGTCACGCACATGTTCGCCGAAGCCCGCTCGCGCGGGATGCGGACCGTCCGCGTCGTCTCGCACCCGCCCGCCCTGGGGTTCTACCTCCGCATGGGCGCGCGGCGCACCGGCACGATCCCGCCGAGACCCCCGAAGATCACCTGGGCGCGACCCGAGGTCGTCTTCACCATCCCCCACCTGCGGGAGACTTTAACGTGAAAGAATCTCATGTCTCTTGTGAGCAGGTGACCCGGTGAGCCAGGGTGCGGTGATCGTTCCACTCGCCGCCGACGAAGAGGTCGCCCATGCGCCGCCGTTCCCCGGTCGCCGTCCTGTCGCTCGTGCTCGCCGGTCTCGTCGGCCTCACCGCCGCGGCCCCGGCCGCTTCCGCCGCGCCCTCGTTCGGCAGGTACGTCGCGCTCGGGGACTCCTACACCGCCGGGCCGCTGATCCCGTGGCAGCGGGCGAGCTGGTGCTTCCGCTCGAACAACAACTACCCGTCGTGGCTGGCGACCCGGCTGGGGCTCTACGACGCACCCGGCGGGTTCACCGACGCGAGCTGCTCGTCGGCGGACACGACGAACATGACCGCGGCCCAGGTGACCCCGTCGCCGGACATCCCGCTGAGCACCCAGAGCCCGCAGTTCGACGCGCTGACCCTCGACACGGACCTGGTGACGATCGGCATCGGCGGCAACGACTACGGCGTCTTCGGTTCCCTGGTCGGCACGTGCCCGACGCTGCGCGCGGCGGATCCGGCGGGCTCGCCGTGCAAGGCGCACTACACGGTCGGCGGCGTGGACACGATGACGGCAGCGGTCCAGCACACGGGCCACAACGTGGCGAAGGTGATCCGAGGCGTCCGCGAGCACTCGCCCGGCGCGAAGATCGTGCTGGTCGGCTACCCGCGGCTGGTCCCGCCGCACGGCTACTGCCCGTCGGTGGTGCCGTTGTCCGATGGCGACTACGCCTGGGCGGATCAGGTGGAGCGCGCGCTGAACGCGGCGATCGAGTCGGCGGCGAAGCAGGAGAAGGCGCAGTTCGTGGACACGTACGGCCCGAGCCTGGGCCACGACGCGTGCGCGGGCGACGCGGCCTGGGTCGCCGGTCAGTCGACGAACCTGTTCGCGGCGGCGGCGTTCCACCCGTACCGGGCGGGCATGGAAGCGGAAGCGGCCCTGATCGCGAAAGCGCTGGGAGTGCGGGGGAAGTCCGGAGCACCGACGGCCCGCGACGCGGCTCAGCCGGATCAGGTGGCGAGGATGGCCCGCACGGCCGGGTTGTGACCGCTCCCTGCTCCGACCGGCCGGGCCGGTCGGAGCAGGGCACCGGACTACATGTTGATCATGTGCCCCGCGAGGCCGTGCAGGGCTTCCTTCACCGCTTCACCCAGCGTCGGGTGCGCGTGCACGTTGCGGGAGACCTCGTGCACGGTCAGGTCCCACTGCTGCGCCAGCGTCAGCTCCGGGAGCAGCTCCGTGACGTCCGGCCCGATGAGGTGACCGCCGATCAGCTCGCCGTACTTCGCGTCGCTGATCAGCTTCACGAAACCGCCGGCGTCGCCCAAGCCCTGGGCCTTTCCGTTGGCGGTGAAGGGGAACTTCGCGACCTGGACGTCGTAGCCCTTCTCGCGGGCCTGCGCCTCGGTCCAGCCGAAGCTGGCGATCTGGGGCTGGCAGTAGGTCGCGCGCGGGATCATCGGGAAGTCGAGCTCCATCGTCTCGGCGCCCGCGATCGTCTCCGCCGCGACCACGCCCATCGACTCCGAAGCGTGCGCCAGCATCAGCTTCGCCGTCACGTCGCCGATCGCGAAGATGTGGTCGACGTTGGTGCGGCCGCGGCCGTCGATCGCGATGGCACCGCGGTCGGTCAGCGCGACGCCGGTGTTCTCCAGGCCGTAGCCCTCGACACGCGGCTGGAAGCCGATGGCCTGCAGGACCTTCTCGGCCTCGAGGACCTGCGTGCCGTCCTTCTCCGAGGACACCGTCACGTGCACCGACGCGTCCGACTCGTCGATCGACTCGACGCGGGTCGAGGTCAGCACCTTGATGCCGAGCTTGCGGTACCGCTTGGCCAGCTCCGCCGAGACGTCGGCGTCCTCCAGCGGGACCATCCGGTCGAGGAACTCGACGATAGTGACGTCGACGCCGTAGTTGTGGAGCACGTAGGCGAACTCGACACCGATCGCGCCGGCCCCGGCGATGATGATGCTCGACGGCAGCTCACTGGAGAGGATCTGCTCTTCGTAGGTGACCACGCGGGAGCTGCGGGATGTCCCCGGCAGCAGGCGGGTCGTCGCGCCCGTCGCGATGATGCAGTGGCCGAACGTGAGGCGATCCCCGTTCACCTCGAGGGTGTGGTCGTCGACGAACGTGCCGTGCCCGTCGAACTCGGTGATCTTGTTCTTCTTCATCAGGAAGTGCACGCCCTTGACGCGCCCGTCGGCGACCTTGCGGCTGCGCTCGTAGGCGGCCGTGTAGTCGACACGGATCGGGCTGTCGGACGAGATGCCGAACGCCTTCGCCTCCTGCGTCACCACGTGCGCCAGCTCGGCGTTGCGCAGCAGTGCCTTCGACGGGATGCACCCGACGTTCAGGCAGACCCCGCCCCAGTACTTCTCCTCGACCACGGCGGCGCTGAGCCCCAGCTGGGACGCCCGGATCGCCGCGACGTAGCCACCTACCCCGGCCCCCAGCACGACGACATCAAAGTGTTGTGCACTCATACGTCCGAAACTACCCTCCCGCGCCTCGCCCGGCGGGGTGACCCGGGCCTCAGGCGGCGACCGGCGGGCGCTCGCCGCGCAGCGTCACGAGCAGGTCGGTCACCGCCGCCATGATGCGGGCCGTCGCCTCCTCCAGCACCGCGCGGGTCAGCTCGCGGCCGGCGAGATCGGAGAGGTCGACGGGCGGCCCGGCGACCAGCTCGACGGTCTTGCGCGGCAGGCCGCGGGGGAACCACGCGGTGGCCGGCAGCAGGCGGTGCGTGCCCCAGTTGGCCACCGGGATCACCGGCGCGCCGGTCTCCAGGGCGATCCGGGCGACGCCGGTCTTGCCCCGCATCGGCCAGCCGGCGGGGTCCTTGGAGAAGGTCGCCTCCGGGAAGATCGCGACACACTCGCCGGCGTTGACGGACGCGACCGCGTCGCGGAAGGCCTCCGAGGCGGTCACGGCGCCGCGGTAGACCGGGATGTGCCGGCCGGAGCGCATCACCGAACGGACGACAGGGAGGTTCCAGAGAGAAGCCTTGGCCAGGTACCGCGGCACGCGGCCGGCGGCGAGGCAGAAGGCCGTGAGGGTCGTCGGGTCGGCGAACGACAGGTGGTTGGAGGCCACCAGCACCCCGCCGGTCTTCGGGATGTTCCGCGAGCCCCGCACCCGGAACCGGGTCGTCTGCGCGAGGAACTGCCAGACGACCTCGATCGCGAAGCTATACCAGGCGCCACGGCCGGCGCGGGCGAAGCGCCGGCCGTAGGCGATCATCTGGCGTCGGGTGAGCAGCTCACCCTCGAGGTCGAGGGCGGTCCAGCGGTCGGTCATGAAGGTAATTCGTAGCCGACAGCAGGCCGGATCGGCCGCTCCGCGCGCGGAACGCGGCGCAGATCACAGGCGCTCGAGCACGACCACGGGGATCTCGCGGTCGGTCTTCTTCGCGTACTCGTTGTAGTCCGGCCAGACGGCGGCGAGCTTGTCCCACAGCTTCGCGCGCTCCTCACCCGACGACGTGCGGGCGCGGGCCTGGTACTTGTCGGCCTTCACCTGGACGCCGACCTCGGGGTGCTCGAGGAGGTTGAAGTACCAGCCGGGGTGGTTCGGCGCGCCGCCCTTGGACGCGACGATCACGGCGTTGCCGTCGACCTCCTGGTAGATCAGCGCGAACTTGCGCTCCTGGCCGGTCTTGCGGCCCGTGGTGGTCAGCACCAGCGCCGGGACGCCGTCCTTCCAGTCGTGGCCGACTTCGCCGTCGGTCTCCTCGTAGCGGCGGACGTGCTCGTCACCGAACAGCATGGGCGCTTCCTCTCACGATCTTCGGGACGTGGCGAACTCACCACGTCAGAGTTCTCCTGGGGGACAACACCCGGCCGGCCGCCGATCTTCCCCGCACCCCCTTCACTCGATCGGGGCAAGTTTTGGCGACCGCCGAGGCTCTGACCACCACCCGGACCACCTGGGCGAACCGGAGCGGGCTTACCCTCTCCGTTCCCGCACTCCTCCCCAGTAGATTGCGTTCCCGTCGCCCGCGGAACCGAGCACCACGCGGCCGGCGAGCCCGAGGAGCAAGGTATGCGGGCCGCACGCCCGAGACCGATCTTGGAGGATCCATGAAGGCCCGGCCGCACGTGACGCTCGAAGACGTGGCACGCAGCGCGAACGTCTCGCTCGCGACGGCGTCGCGGGTGCTCAACGGCACCGCGTCCGTCCGCGCCGACCTGCGGGAACGGGTCTCCGCGGCGGCGGCCGAGCTGGCCTACGCCCCGAACGCGCACGCGCAGGCCCTCGCCGGGGGCACGCACCGGACGGTCGGCGTGATCTGCCACGACGTCAGCGACCCGTACTTCGCCGCCATCGCGAGCGGC
Source organism: Amycolatopsis sp. NPDC088138 (assembly GCF_044741685.1). Classification (NCBI taxonomy): domain Bacteria; kingdom Bacillati; phylum Actinomycetota; class Actinomycetes; order Pseudonocardiales; family Pseudonocardiaceae; genus Amycolatopsis; species Amycolatopsis sp. NPDC088138. Next base: position 1,512,980 of record NZ_JBIUTB010000002.1, on the reverse strand, counting down.
GTGATGCGGGTGGCCACGGACAACGGGCTGCTGGTGATGCTGGCCGGCACGTTCCGCGACCCGGATCGCGAGGTCGCCTACGTCTCGACGCTGCGCGCGCAGCGGGCCGCGGCCATCCTGCTGATCGGCTCGGCGTTCGAGGACCGGGCGTGGGAGCGCGCGATGGCCGCGGAGCTGGAGCCCTACCGCCGGGGCGGCGGGCAGGTCGCGGCGGTCAGCCGCCACCGCGGCCTCAAGATCGACACCGTGCAGCCGGACAACAAGAGCGGCGCCGCCGAACTCGCGAAGGCGCTGGTCGGCCTCGGGCACAAGCGGTTCGCCGTGCTCGCCGGGCCGCGGCGGCTGAGCACCGTCATCGACCGGCTCGCCGGCTTCACCGACGGCCTCGCCGCGCACGGCATCGACCTGCGCGAGGACGACGTCGTCGAGGCCTCGTTCACCCGCGACGGCGGTTACGAAGCCACGAAACGCCTGCTCGCGGGGCGCAAGCGCAAGCTGCCCACCTGCATCTTCGCCGTCACCGACGTGATGGCGGTCGGCGCGATGACGGCGTTGCGGGAGGCGGGCCTGTCCGTCCCCGGCGACGTCTCGCTCGCCGGCTTCGACGACATCCCGGTGGTGCGCGACCTCTGCCCGGCGCTCACCACCGTGCGGCTGCCGCTGGAGGAGCTGGGCGAGCGGGCGATGGACCTCGCGGTCAAGGGCGGCGGCGCGAGCCGGCCGCGGACGATCCGGCTCTCGGGCGAGGTCGTGCTGCGGGACAGCACCGCGCGGCCCAAGCGCTGACCCCGGCGGGCCTTCGCTGCCCCGGACGGACCTTGTCGAGCCTCGGCACAGGCCCTACCGTAGCCGGTGAGAAAGCGCTTTCTGACGACCCCCGGAGGTTCCCGTGCTCGTGCTCCCCACCTCCGGCGGCGGGCTCACGACGTGGTCGCCGTCCGGACCGAGACCGCCTTCGCCGCCGGCCGCCCCGCCGACGTCGCGGATCGCCTACGCCGCCGCGCACGTCGTGGCCGATGCCTTGGCCGACGAGCCCTACACCGTGGACTGGGACACGACGCTGGCCTTCCGCGAACACCTCTGGGCGTGCGGGCTCGGCGTCGCCGACGCGATGGACACCGCGCAGCGCGGAATGGGCCTCGACTGGGCGACGACCCGCGAACTGGTCACGCGCACCGGCGCGGCCGCGCACGGGCGGCCGTGGGTCGCCGGCGTCGGCACCGACCAGCTGGCCGGCGGCCCGGCCACGATCGCGTCCATTGTGGACGCCTGGCGGGAGCAGCTCGACCTGGTCGGCGGCGCGGGCGCGGTGCCGGTCGTGATGGCCAGCCGGGCACTCGCCGCGGCGGCGTCCGGCCCGGACGACTACCACGCGGCCTACGGCAAGCTGCTGTCCGAGGCCGGCGGGCCGGTGCTGTTGCACTGGCTGGGTGAGCAGTTCGACCCGGCGCTGGCCGGTTACTGGGGCCACGACGACGTCCGGGCCGCGGCCCGCGAGCTGGGCGCGCTCTGCGCCGAGCACGCCGGCACCGTGGCCGGGGTGAAGGTCTCCGTGCTCGACGCCGCCGTCGAGACCGAGTTCCGGCGGGCCCTGCCCGGCGGCGTCGCGTGCTACACCGGCGACGACTTCCACTACCCCGAGCTCATCGCGGGCGACGAACACGGGCACAGCGAGGCACTGCTCGGGATCTTCGACCCGATCGCACCGGTCGCCGGGGCCGCGCTCGCCCGTCTCGACGACGGCGACCGCGCCGGGTTCGCCGCGCTGCTCGACCCGACCGTGCCGCTGGCCAGGGAGATCTTCCGCGCGCCGACCCGGCACTACAAGACCGGCGTCGTCTTCCTCGCCTACCTCAACGGGCACCAGGAGCACTTCCGGATGATCGCGGGCCAGGAGTCGGCGCGCACGATCACGCACCTCGCCACCCTGCTGCGGCTCGCCGACGAGGCCGGGGTGCTGGCCGACCCGGACCTGGCCGTCGCCCGGATGCGGCCGCTGCTGCTGGCCGCCGGGGTGGCGTGATGGATCCCCGGTTCAGCCTCAACCAGATCACCACCAAGGCCTGGTCGCTGCCCGAGGCGGTGGCCGGGTGCGCCGAAGCGGGTGTCGGGTGGATCGGGTTGTGGCGCGACAAGGTCGCCGAGACCGGCGTCGACGAGGCCGCGCGCCTGCTGAAGGAGCACGGTGTCCACGTCTCTTCCCTGTGCCGCGGCGGGTTCTTCACCGGCGTGACGCCCGAAGGGTCCCCTGTGGACGGTGTGGCGCAGACCCGGGAGGCGATCGACGAAGCCGCCGCGCTGGGTGCCGACGTCCTCGTCCTGGTGGTCGGCGGGGTCGCGGGCAACAACCTCAAGGCGTCCCGGCAGCGGGTCGCGGACGCCGTCGGCGAGCTGGCGCCCTACGCCGGGGAACGCGGGGTGCGGCTCGGCCTGGAACCGCTGCACCCGATGCAGTGCGCGGACCGGTCCGTACTGTCCACAGTGGACCAGGCGCTGGCCATCGCGCTCGAGCACCCGGTGGAGCAGGTCGGGGTGATCGTCGACGAGTTCCACGTGTGGTGGGACCCGCGGATCGAGGAGTCGATCGCCGCGGCCGCCGGGCGGATCGCCGGGTTCCACGTGTGCGACGTCCTCGTGCCGCTGCCCGACCCGCTGCTGGGCCGGGCGCTGCCGGGCGACGGCCCGATCGACCACCGGCACCTGCGCGCCCGCGTCGAGGCCGCCGGGTACACCGGCCCGATCGAGGTCGAGGTGTTCAACGGCGACCTGTGGGCCCGGCCCGGCGCGGACGTGCTGGCCGAGACCCTCGTGGCGTTCGAGCGACACGTGGCTTGAACACCCCCGTCCGTGGATACCCTGAAGCCGTCAGGCGGACGGGGGGGTCGCTGGGTGAAGACGGACGACGACGGCGCGGTCCGCAGCGTGCTGCGCACCTTCGACCTGCTCGCGCTCTTCACCGAACACCGCCGGACCTGGGCCGTGAAGGACCTCACCGCGGCGAGCGGCCTGGCCAAGACCACCGTGCTGCGGCTGGTCGCCACCTGCGAGCAGCGCGGCCTGCTCTGGACGCGCCCGGACGGGCGGGTCACCGTCGGCCCGGGCCTGCTGCGCTGGGCCCAGCTGGCGAACACCGCGTGGCAGCTGCCCGAACCGGTGCGCCAGGTCCTGCGCGAGCTGGCGCTGGAGTGCGGCGAAACGACCGGGCTCTACGTCCGCAGCACCGAGGTGCTCGTCTGCGTCGCCCAGCAGGAGGGCCCGCAGGCCATCCGGCACGTCGGCCGCGTGGGTGACGAGCTGCCCCTGACCTGCGGCGCGGTGGGCCTGGTGCTCGCCCCGGCCGCGACCGGGGGCGCCGAGACCAGCCACGGCGAACCGGAGGCCGGGGCGTCCAGCGTCGCCGCCCCGGTGCACGACGGCGAGGGGCGGGTGCTCGCCGCGCTCGCGATCACCGGGCCGACCACGCGGTTCACCGGGCCGCGAGCCGACGGGTTCGCCGCGGCCGTGACCGGCGCCGCGCGGCGCGTCTCCCGGATCGGCTTCGGCACCCGTCCCGACCAGCCCTGACGTGGATTGGCGGCGGTCCGGTTAGGCTGCCCTGCATGCCGAACCTGCTGGTGGTGGAAGACGACGCGGCGATCGGCAGCGTGCTCGACTCGACCCTGCGCCTGCACGGCTACCAGGTGTCCTGGCGGCGTGACGGCCGGACGGCGCTGGAGGCCGCCGGGCACGGCGAGTACGACCTCGTCCTGCTCGACCTGGGCCTGCCCGACCTGGACGGCGTCGAGGTCTGCCGCCTGCTGCGGGTCGCGCTGCCCGCCACGGTGCTGGTCATCCTGACCGCCCGGCAGGAGGAGATGGACGTCGTCGTCGGCCTGGACGCCGGCGCCGACGACTACCTCACCAAGCCGATCCGGCTGGGCGAGCTGCTGGCCAGGGTGCGCGCGCACCTGCGCCGCGGCGCGCCGGTCACGGCCCGGCCGCCGGTGACCGTCGGCGGGCTGACCGTCGACGTCGCGAGCCGCCGCGCCAGCGTCAACGGCCAGGAGGTCGTCCTGCGTGCGAAGGAGTTCGACCTGCTGGCCCGGCTGGCCGAGCAGCCCGGCGTCGCGGTCAGCCGCGAGACGCTGATGGCCGAGGTCTGGGACGCGCACTGGTACGGCTCGACGAAGACGCTGGACGTGCACATCGCGGCGGTGCGCCGCAAGCTCGGCGCGGCGGCCGGCGCCGGAGCCGAGGCCCCGCGGATCGCCACCCTGCGCGGGCACGGCTACCGCCTGGAGGACCCCGCCCGGACCGTGGCCGAAAGGTAGCCGTGCGCCGCCGGATCATCTCCCTGACGGTGCTGGCCGCGCTGGTGGCGACCGTCCTGTTCGCACTCCCGCTGGGCCTGGCCGTGATGCGGTACTACCGCGACGACACGACGTCGGACCTGGAGCGTGCCGCGGACGCCGCCGCGCTGGCCGTCGCCCACGAGCTGACCGCCGGGCTGCCCCCGGTCGTCCCGCCGCTCGACGGCGACGAAGGCGAGGGGACGGTCGGGGTCTACGCCCCGGACGGACGCCTGCTCGCCGGGCAGGGGCCGTCCGCCGGCGGCGCGATCGAGCTGCAGGCGGCCAGGGGCACCCAGGACGTCGTGACCGGCCGCCAGGGCGACGAGCTGGTCCTGGCCGTCCCGGTGGTCAACGGGGCGCGCACGATCGGCGTGGTGCGTGCCGCGCTGCCGGTGTCCGACCTCTACCTGCGGATCGGGCTGACCTGGCTCACCATGGCCGCGCTGGCGGTGGCCGCGATCGGCGCGAGCTGGCTGATGGCCCGGCGGTCGACGTCCCGGCTGGTCCGGCCGCTGGAGGAGCTCGCCGCGGCGGCGGAGCGGCTCGGCGATGGCGACTTCACCGCCCGCGGCCCCCGAGCCGGCATCGCCGAGATCGACCAGGTGGGCGAGGCTCTCGACGCCACGGCGACGCGGATCGGCGAGACGCTCGAGCGCGAGCGCGCGTTCTCCGCGGTGGCGTCCCACCAGCTGCGAACGCCCCTGACCGGGCTGCGGCTGCAGCTCGAAGCCGCGCTGGAGACCCCGGGGAGCGACCCGCACGCGGCGATCCGCGCCGGGATCGCGTCCGCCGACCGGCTGGAACGCACCATCGAGGACCTCCTGGCCCTGGGCCGCGAACGCCGGGCGCCGCGGGCCGAGCTGGCGCTCGACGTCCTGCTCGAAGAGGTCCGGCAGGCCGGGGAGGCGCTGCTCGCGCCGCACGGGCGGGCGATGCGGATCACCCGGGAGGACCCGCCGCCGGCCCGCGCGGCCGCCGCCGCGGTCCGCCAGGTGCTCGGCGTGCTGCTGGACAACGCCGCGACGCACGGGCGCGGCACGGTCACGGTGCTGGCGCGCGACGCCGGGGACGCGCTGGCCATCGACGTCGCCGACGAGGGCCCCGGCCTCGGCGAAACGGACCCGTTCGCGACGGCGGCCGGCGGCCACGGCATCGGCCTGCGCCTGGCCCGCAGCCTCGCCGAAGCCGAGGGCGGCCGGCTGCGCCTGAGCCGCCCGTCCCCGCCGACGTTCACCCTGCTCCTCCCCGCCGCCACCCCACCCTGACGGAACGGGGCACCCGCGCCCCACCAGCCACGCTCCCGCGCCTCGCCTGGCAGCACCTCGCCCTGCCGAGCATCACCCGTGATCCGGCAGGCATCACTCGTGCCCGACCAGGCATCACCCGTGATCCACCGGGCATCACTCGTGATCCGAGGGGCATCGGCGTGTCGTCTCCGCAATCACGGGCGATGCCCTCCCAATCACACGTGATGGCCCTTCAATCACACGTGATGCCCCTCCAGACACACGTGATGCCCCTCCAATCACGTGATGCCCTCCCAGTCACGCGTGATGCCTCGCCAATCACGGGTGATGCCCATCGAGGCACGCGTGATGCCCGTCTCAGCACACCGAACCCGATGGAATGATTCGCCACGAATGGACCGCGTTGTGCAATGAATCACCTGTGATTCATCTTTACGCGCAATGTTCCCCTGTTATGCGCTCCCACGACGGCGGATACGGTCGTCGGCATGACTCTGCGAGCCGCGACGGTGCGGCGGAAACCGGTCGCCGACCTGATCGCCGAAGGTGATCATGGCACGTTGAAGCGCTCGCTCGGCCTGGGCCAGCTCACCACACTGAGCATCGGCGCGACGCTGGGAAGCGGCATCTTCGTCGTATTGGGCGAAGCGGTCCCGGTGGCCGGGCCCGCGGTCGTGCTGTCGTTCGTGCTCGCCGGGATCACCGCGCTCTTCTCCGCCCTGTCCTACGCCGAGCTCGCCGGCATGATCCCGCTGTCCGGTTCGTCCTACTCCTACGCCTACGCCACGCTCGGCGAGCTCGTCGCCTGGGTCTGCGGGTGGTGCCTGATCCTCGAATACGGCGTCTCGGTGGCGTCGGTGGCCGTCGGCTGGGGCCAGTACCTCAACGAACTCCTGCGGCTCGTCTTCGGGATCGCCATCCCGGACGCGCTGAGCCAGCCGCCGGGCTCGGGCGGGATCGTCAACGTGCCGGCCATCGCCGTCGTGCTGCTCGCGATGGTGCTGCTGCTCTCGGGCGCGAAGGAGAGCGCGCGAGCCAACACGATCATGGTCGTGGTCAAGATCGCCACGCTGGTGCTGTTCTGCGCGATCGCGTTCACGGCCGTGCGGGCGCAGAACTACTCGCCGTTCCTGCCGCTCGGCCTGGCCGGGATGAGCGCTGGCGGGGCGAAGCTGTTCTTCTCCTACATCGGCTTCGACGCGGCGTCGACCGCCGGCGAGGAGGCGAAGAACCCGCAGCGCGACCTGCCGCGGGCGATCCTGCTCTCGCTCGGCATCGTCACGGTGCTGTACTGCCTGGTCGCCGTGGCCGCGGTCGGCGCGCTGCCGTGGCAGCAGTTCGACGGCCAGGAAGCCGCGCTCTCGCACGTGCTCGCGGCGGTGTCGGACAACAAGCTGTGGGCCGCGCTGCTGGCCGTCGGCGCGATCGTGGCGATCTCCAGCGTCGTCCTGACCGTCCTCTACGGACAGACACGCATCCTGTTCGCGATGTCCCGCGACGGGCTCGTCCCGAAGGCGCTGTCCACTGTGGACGCCAAGACCGGAGCGCCGCGGACCAACACCCTGGTCGTCTCCGGGTTCGTCGCCGTGCTCGCGGCGTTCATCCCGCTGGGGAAGCTCGCCGACGCCACCAGCATCGGCACGCTCTTCGCGTTCGGCCTGGTCAACGTGGCCGTCCTGCTGTTGCGACGCCGCCAGCCGGACACCCCGCGCACGTTCCGCGTGCCGTTCTCGCCGGTCACCCCGATCCTCGGGGTGCTGTGCTGCGGTTACATGATGTTCAGCCTCGACGGCGCCACCTGGGTCGTCTTCGGCGCCTGGATGGCCGTGGGCCTGCTGATCTACTTCGGTTACGGCATCCGGAAGTCGCGGCTGTCATGAGGGTCGCCGTCCACCAGGGCCCGTTCGCCGAGCTGCCTGACGCCGTCGCGGCGTCCCGCGCCGACCTCGTCGTCGCGGCCGAAATGATCACCACCGGCTACCACATCGGCGCGCGCACGCACGCACTCGCCGAACCCGCCGACGGGCCCACCGCGGCCCGGATGTCCGCGCTGGCCCGGGAAACCGGCGCCGCGCTGGCCTACGGTTATCCCGAGGCCGACGGCGACCACGTCTTCAACAGCGTCCAGCTGATCGACAACACCGGACGGCGCCTGGCGAACTACCGCAAGACGCACCTCTTCGGCGCGATCGACAAGGACTGGTTCACCCCGGGTACCGAAGCCGTCGTGCAGGCCGACCTCGGCGGCGTCCGGGTCGGGCTGCTGATCTGCTACGACGTCGAGTTCCCGGAGATGGTACGGGCGCACGCACTCGGCGGCACCGAGCTGCTGGTCGTGCCGACCGCGCTGATGAGCCCGTACGAGCTGGTCGCCGACACGCTGGTGCCCGCCCGCGCCTACGAAAGCCAGCTGTTCGTGGCCTACGCGAACCGGTGCGACACCGAGCGGGAACTCACCTACTGCGGCCGGTCCTGCGTGGTCGCGCCGACCGGCGAAGTGCTGGCCCGCGCCGGTGCCGGGCCCGCGCTCGTCCACGCCGAAATCACCCGGGACGCGCTCGTCGCGTCCCGGCTCGAAAACACCCACCTGGCCGACCGACGGCCCGACCTGTACCGGGGAACCACCGCATGACCTCCGCCGTCCCGACCGCGATCCACCACGACGAACCGGCGGGCCGCCCGATCACGATGTTCGGCCCCGACTTCCCGTTCGCCTACGACGACCACCTCGCCCACCCGGCCGGGCTGGGCTCGGTGCCGCCCGAACGCCACGGCACCGAGGTGGCCGTGATCGGCGGCGGCCTCTCCGGCATCGTCACGGCGTACGAGCTGATGAAGCTGGGCCTGCGGCCGGTCGTCTACGAGATCGACGAAATCGGCGGCCGGCTGCGCACCGTGCGGTTCCCGGGCTGCCCCGACGACGTCGTCGCGGAGATGGGCGCGATGCGCTTCCCGCCCGCCTCGACCGCGCTCTTCCACTACATCGACAAGGTCGGGCTGACGACGACGCCGTTCCCGAACCCGCTCGCGCCGGGGACGCCGAGCACCGTCGTCGACCTCAAGGGGCAGAGCCACTACGCGCGGACGCCGGCCGACCTGCCCGCGGTGTTCGGCGAGGTCGCCGCGGCCTGGGACCGGACGCTGGCCGAGCACGCGTCGTTCGCCGAGATGCAGACGGCGATCCGCGACCGCGACGCGAAGACGATCAAGCGGCTGTGGAACGAGCTCGTCCCGAAGCTGGACAACCAGACGTTCTACGGCTTCCTGTGCGACTCCCCCGCGTTCGCCTCGTTCCGCAACCGCGAGATCTTCGGCCAGGTCGGCTTCGGCACCGGCGGCTGGGACACCGACTTCCCGAACTCCATCCTGGAGATCCTGCGCGTGGTCTACACCGGCGCCGATGACGAGCACCGCAGCATCGTCGGCGGCAGCCGGCAGCTGCCGGTCCGGCTGTGGGAGCACGTGCCGGCGGAGATCGCTTTCTGGCCCGCGGGCACCAGCCTGAGCACGCTGCACGGCGGCCGGCCGAACCCCGGCGTCACGCGGCTGCACCGCACCGCGCCGAACAACATCACCGTGACCGACACCGAGGGCCACATCCGGACGTTCCCCGCCGCCGTGTTCACCGCGCAGAGCTGGATGCTGCTGTCGAAGATCGAATGCGACGAAGCGCTGTTCCCGATCGACCACTGGACGGCGATCGAGCGTACGCACTACATGGAGTCGTCGAAGGTGTTCGTGCCGGTGGACCGGCCGTTCTGGCTGGACCCGGACCCGGTGACCGGGCGCGACACGATGAGCATGACGCTCACCGACCGGATGCCGCGCGGCACCTACCTGCTCGGCGACGACCCGGCGTCCCCCGCGGTCATCTGCCTGTCCTACACCTGGGCGGACGACTCATTGAAGTGGCTGCCGCTGACCGTCGGCGAGCGCGTCGAGGTGATGCTGCAGTCGCTGCGCGAGATCTACCCGGGCGTCGACGTCCGGCGGCACATCATCGGCGACCCGGTGACCGTGTCGTGGGAGGCCGAGCCGCACTTCATGGGTGCGTTCAAAGCCAACCTGCCCGGGCACTACCGCTACCAGCACCGGCTCTTCACCCACTTCATGCAGGACGAGCTCCCGGAGCGCTACCGCGGCCTGTTCCTGGCCGGCGACGACGTCTCGTGGACGGCGGGCTGGGCCGAAGGCGCGGTGCAGACGGCGCTGAACGCGGTGTGGGGCGTGCTGCACCACTTCGGCGGCGAAACGGACCCGGCGAACCCCGGCCCGGGCGACGGCTTCGCCGACATCGCGCCCCTCACGCTGCCGGACTGACGTGCCCCGATCGTGGTCCCCCATCTGCCATCGCCGGAGATTGAACTGCCTGGCTCAACGGGTCATGCGACGATAGGACGCATGAACACCGAGCCGGCGCCGCGATGGCGAAGACTGGAACCGGACGAACGGAAGGAACAGATCTTCACCTGCGCGGCACGGCTGTTCGGTGACCGCCCCTACTCGGAAGTGTCCACTTCGGACATCGCGGCCGCGGCGGGTGTGGCGCGCGGACTGATCAACCACTACTTCGGCACCAAACGCGAGCTGTACCTGGAAATCATCCGCCGCGCGCTGACCGTGCCGCGGCTGGCCGTCGAAATCCTGCCCGAAGGGCCGCTCGAACTGCGGGCCGACGTCGCGATCGACTGGTTCCTCGACATGGTCACCAGCCAGGAGCGGATGTGGCTGGCCGCGATCGCGCCCGAAGGCATCGGCCGTGACCTCGAGGTGGAGCGGATCCTCGAAGAGGCCGACCGGGAATCGGCCGACCGGGTGCTCGAAGCCGTCGGGCTGTCCAGCGAGAGCGAGCACGGACCCGAGCTGAACGCGCTCGTGCGCGCGTTCGGCGGGATGGTGAAGTCGGCCGGGCGGGAATGGCTCGTGCGCGGCTCGCTGACCCGGGAGCAGGTGCACCTGCTGCTGTCGAAGTCACTGGTGACGCTGGTGGGCGAGATCTTCCCGGCGATCCAGCAGCAGCCGCCGGCCCCGCGCCGGGGCGAGCCCGGCTGACGTCACGGCCGGCTCACAGGCAGACCGAAGCCCCCGGCGCCACGAGGGGGAGGAGGGCGCCGGGGGCTTCGGGTCGATGGACGAACCACCGACGCAAGCTCACGGTACGCCGGGGCTCTGTCAAGTCGCTGTCAACCCGTTGGAGCCCTGGTCACGCAGCTCTTCCAGCCGGTGCGCGAGCCCGTCGAGGCAGCGGTGCACGGCGTAGTCGTAGAGCTGCTCGTAGTACCCCGCCGCGAGGTCCGGGTCGCCCATCAGGTCGTGCATCGCCGAGCCCAGTTCGGCCATCCCCGGCAGGTCGGCGCGCTCGCGGTAGGTCGCGTACGTCTCGGTGTTGTCGATCCGCAGCGCGAGCGCCGACTCGCGGTCGTCCTCCATCGCGACGAACTGGCAGGCCGTCATCACCAGCGTGTTGTAGGCGAGCACGCTCTCGCGGCCGAAGCCGGCGGCCAGCAGCACCCCGACCCCGGCGTCGATGCTGCGGGTGGCCGCGTCGACCGACGGGCCGAACAGCGCGAGCCGCCGCGCGCAGCCCGGGTAGGTCCGCAGCACCCGGCGCAGCTCGGCGAGCAGGTCCTTGAACCACTCCTGCCACGGCAGCTCCGGGTCCGGCAGCCGCAGGAGGCCGACGACCCGGTCGACCACGGCGTTGACCACCGCGTCCCGGTCGCCCACGTGGTGGTAGATGACCGCCGGGTAGGCGTCGACGGCTCTCGCGAGCTGCCGCAGCGTCCAGTTGTCGAGGCCGGCTTCGGCGGTCAGTTGCGTCGCCGCGCTGACGACCTTTTCGGCGGTGATCGCCGGCAGTCCCGCCGCGGCCCTCGACCGGGGACGTTCTCCGGTACCCGATGTGGTCGGCATGGGGCGTTACGGTAACCGCACGGGGCGGGGCGATGCCAGCGACGCAAGTCTGGGGCAAGATCGGGGCATGGCACGCGCACAGGCCAACGGTCTCGAGCTCGAGTACGGCACCTTCGGCGATCCGGCGGCTCCGCCCCTGGTCCTGGTGATGGGCCTGGGTGCCCAGATGATCACCTGGGAGGACGATTTCTGCCGGTTGCTCGCGGACCGCGGTTTTTTCGTGGTGCGCTACGACAACCGGGACGTCGGGCTCTCGACGTACCTCGACGACCTGCCCGCGCCGGACCTGGGCGCGCTCTTCGCCGGCGATCTGTCGACGGCGCCGTACCGGCTCTCGGACCTCGCGGACGACGCCGTCGGGCTGTTCGACGCGCTCGGCATCGCGAAGGCGCACGTCGTGGGCGCGTCGATGGGCGGGATGATCGTGCAGCAGCTGGCGATCGACCACCCGGACCGGCTGCTGAGCGTCACGTCGATCATGTCGACCACCGGCGACCCGGCGGTCGGGCAGGCCGAGCCGTGGGCGCTGGCGGTGCTGACCCGGCCGCCGGCCACCACCCGCGAGCAGGCGCTGGCCGACAGCGTCGAGGGCTACCGGCGCCTCGGCTCCCCCGGTTACCCGGACGACGAGGCGTTCCTGCTGGCCAAGGCGACCCTGCACTTCGACCGCGCCCGCCACCCGGTGGGCACCCTGCGCCACGCGGCGGCGGTGATGGCCTCGGGCGACCGGACGTCCGGGCTGCACGACGTCCGCCTGCCGGCCCTGGTCGTCCACGGCGACGCCGACCCGCTGATCAACGTCAGCGGCGGCAAGGCGACGGCGGCGGCGATCCCGGGCGCGGAGCTGCTCGTGATCCCCGGGATGGGCCACAACCTGCCGCGCGTGGTCTGGCCGGAGCTGGCCGAGGCGATCGGGCGCGTGACGGGTCAATAAGGCGTCAAAAACGGGTGGTCAGGGCGTAGGGAACGCGTCCTGAGTCCTCTTGCCGGCCGCCGGCGGCGGTGCACTGGCGGCATGACAGGTGGTTTCGGGTTCCCGTTCGGCTGCGTGGCCGCGGTGGCCGCCGTGATCGCGGCGCACATCGCCGGCCCGAGTCCGTGGTACGCGCTGGTCACGCTGGGTCTGGTGGTGCTGGCGACGGCCCGCTGGACGACTCTCCCGGCCGCCCTCGGCGTGCTCGCGGTCGCCTGGGCGCTGGACGCGGGGTTCATCCTGGGCCATTTCGGCGAGCTGGCTTTCGACGCCGCCTCGGCCTGGTCCGCGCTCATCCTGGCCGGGTCTCTGGCCCTGGGTCACCTCACGGCCGTCCTCTCCCGGACACCGGTGCGGATCCCGGCACCCCGCCGCCCGGAGGCCGCAGCCGAGCCCCGGCCCGCACTGGTCCCCGGCTCCCCATCACCCACCTGACGACGCCGTGTCGTCCTCCCGATCACGCGTGTCGACCCTTCAATCACGCGAGTTGACTCCTCCGTCACGCGAATTCGCCACACCGGCACCCGCAGGTCGTGATCCCGGCGCCGGCTCCCGTGATCGGACGGTCGACACGCGTGATTGGGGGGTCGACACGCGTGATGGGAGGGACGACACGGTGTCGGGTCGGCGAATCCCTCAGTGCGCGAAGTCCCAGCGGGTGGCGCCGTTGGGTTCGGCGGAAGCGACGGCGATGGCCCGGTGCAGGGTGAGGCGGTAGAGGTGCCAGGGCGGCGCGCCCGCGCTCGGCGCGCTGTACGGCGCGGTGAGGGTGTCGTCCACCGCGGTGGCGGGCCAGCCGCCCTCGGCGTAGGCCGCCGCCACGCGCTCGACGGTGGCGGGGTCGGTCACGCGGACGGCCTCGCCTTCCAGCGTCAGGTCCATGCCGCGCAGGCGCACCGAAACGACGCAGGCCGGGTTCCCGGCCAGGTTCTTGGCCCGGCGGGTGCCCGGCCCGGCCTTGAAGTACAGGGCGTCGTCGACCCACACGCCGCCGACACCCGCGGAGTGCGGCCGCCCGTCGGGGCGGACGGTCGCCACGAAGAAGGTCAGGTCGGCGGTCGGGCTGTCGGTGGCGAGGATGTCGCGGGCGCGGCTCCACTCCAGCGGAGCGAAGCCGCCCTGGGCGAGGTTCTTGGTCTTCGTCGGCTCAGTCATGACTACGCGTCGAACGACGTGACGCCGGATCGACACGAACCGCCGAGAAAATTTCGGTGAGGGTCCGGGCGCCGCCGGGATCGTCGTCCGAAGCCGCCGGGACGATCGCCAGTTCGTCGACGCCCGCCGCGGCGAAGTCGGCGATCTTCCGTGCGACGGCGTCCCGCGAACCGAGCAGGCCGACCGCCGCGATCGCCTCCGCCGGCACGGCCGCCAGCAGCTCACGCGGGTGCGGGCGCGTCCGCGCGAAGTCGACCAGGTCGCCGAACCCCTCCGCGCGGAACATGTCCGCGTAGCCCGGCGCGGCGAGGTACCCGACGACACCCCGCCGGAGCTGCTCGATCGCGGCCTCCGACGGGTCCACCGCGCCGACCACCCAGGCGGCCACCGGCGGCGGCGTGGTCCCCGCCCGCTCACACGCCGCGTGCAGTCCCTGGACGAGCGAGGCCGCGGCCGCCGGGCTGACCAGGTTGATCACCATCCGGTCGGCGTGCCGGGCCGCGACGTCCAACGCGCGCGGGCCGAACGCGGCGATCGTCAACGACGACTTCGGCGCGGGCAACCGCAGCCGGTAACCCTGTGAGCCGACCACCGAGCCGTCCACCGCGGACTTGGCGCCGCCGATCAGCTGGCGGACCGCCACCGCGGACTCCTCCAGCGCCGTCGCCGCGCGGTCGCGGGAGCGCCCGTGCCAGCCGCGCACCACGACGTCACTGGACGTCCCGAGCGCGACACCGGTGTCACGCCCGGTCAGCGCCGCGACCGAGGCGACGCCCATCGCGATCGTCGCCGGGTCCCGCACCGTCACCGCGAGCGGCCCGAACGTCAGCGCAAGAGAAGTGGCCGACCCGATCGCCGTGCCCAGGGCGAACGCGTCCCACGTCGCCATCTCGCCGATCCACAGCTCCGGGTACCCGGCCGCGTCCGCCGCGCGCGCCGTGTCGAGGGCCTCCTCCGGCGGGCGGTCCTGCCACAGGCCGAGTGACACCGAAAGCCTCACGCCGCACGCTCCACGAGTACCGCCGTTCCCGATCCCGCGGCTCCGCTGACCGCCGTGACACCGTAACGCCCGCCGCGGCGCGCCAGCTCGTCGACGCAACCCGCCAGCACGATCGCGCCGGTGGCACCGAACGCGTGCCCCATCGCGATCGTGCCGCCGTTGACGTTGAAGACGTCGTCGCCGAAGCCGAGGTCGCGCTGGATCTTCAGGCACAGCGCGGCGAACGCCTCGGCGAACTCGACGACGTCCACTTCGGACGGTCGCACGCCGTGCCGCTCCAGCAGCCGCGAGACGGCCAGCTGCCCCGACAGCAGCATCCGGATCGGGTCGCTGCCCGCGGTCACCGAACCCAGCACGCTCGCTCGCGGCGCCAGCCCCAGGCGCGACGCGGCCGCGTCGGAGGCCAGCAGGACCAGCCCGGCGCCGTCGGCCAGCGAAGGTGACGTCCCGCGTGTGTGCAGCCCGCCGAACGACGACGGCAGCTCGGCCAGCGCTTCGGCGGACGTCGACGGCCGGACGTGCTCGTCGTGCGTCAGCCCGGCCACCGGGACGAGCGACGCGTCGTAGCGGCCGTCCTTCCAAGCCGCGGCGGCTCGTTGCTGTGTACGGAGGCCGTAAGCGTCGAGTTCGTCACGCGCGAAGTCTTCGTCGGCCGCCACCAGGTCGGCCGCGATGCCCATGTTGCCCGCACCGAACCGTTCCTCGGTCCACAGTGGACCACCATCGGTGAACATCGGGACGCGCGAGACGGACTCGACCCCGCCCGCCACCACGACCTCGGCTTCGCCCGCGCGGATCAGCGCCGCACCCAGGGCGACCGCGTCCAAACCGGACGAACAGAACCGGTTGACCGTCATCCCGGCCACCGACACCGGCCAGTCCGCGGCCAGCACGGCCGTCCGCGCCAGGTTCGCACCCTGCTCGCCGGTCTGGGAGGCACAACCCAGGATCACCTGATCGACCGCGGCGGGATCAAGACCGCGCGCGACCAGGGCGTCCAGAAGCGTGGTGACCAGGTCCAGCGGCGGCACCGAAGCCAGGCCGCCGCGTGGGGAAGCCTTGCCGCGCGGCGTGCGCACGGTCAGCAGTACCGAAGCCGTCATCGGGTCACGATGGTCGTGACGACCGTGGTGAACGAGCCGCCGACGTTCAACGTCAACGCCGTCCGCGCGCCCTCGACCTGGGTCTCCCCGGCCGTCCCGGTGACCTGGCGCGCCGCGTCGTGCAGCATGCGGACGCCGGTGGCGCCGACCGGGTGGCCGAGCCCGAGCAGGCCGCCGCTCGGGTTGATCCCGGCGGTGTCGAGGCCGCCGTCGGCGATGAACCGGCCGCCGCCACCCGGCGGTGCGACGCCGAGGTGTTCCAGCGCGACGAGCCCGGTGATCGTGAAGCAGTCGTGCAGTTCGACGACGTCGAGCGCGTCCGGCCCGGCCACGTCCGCGCGCCGGTAGGCGTCGACGACGGCGCCGCGCAGCTGCGGGAACAGGTACTCGCCGCCGGTGGAGAGCTTCTCGGTGAGCCCGATGTGCGCGGTGCGGTGGCCGAACCCGGCGATGCGCGGGAAGTCGCCGCCGAGGCGTTCGGCGAACGCCGGCGAGGCCAGCAGGACGGCCGCGGCGCCGTCGGTGATCCGGCCGCAGTCCTGCTTGCGCAGGCTGCCCTCGATCACCGGGTTCAGCTCGTCGTCCGGTCCGAAGGCGCCGTCCGGGAACTTCCAGTCCCGCGCCTGCGCCAGCGGATTCCGCCCCGCACAAGCGAAAGCGTGCTCGGCGAACAGGCCTAGGTGCGCGGGGTCGAGTCCGTACCGCGCGTCGTAGGCGGTGGCGACGTCGGCGAACAGCGCGGGCCACGGGAACTTCGCGTCGACGGCTTCGTGACCGGCCCACGCGGCGGAACCGAGGTGTTCGGCGGCGCTCTGCCCGTCGGTGTTGCGCATCAGCTCGACGCCGACGACCAGCGCGAGGTCGTACCGGCCGGACTCCAGGTCGGCGCAGGCGGCGAGCACCGCCGTGCTGCCGGACGCGCACGCGGCTTCGTGCCGGGTGCTGGGCACGCCGTCCAGCTCCGGGACGGCCGCCACCAGCAGCCCGCCCAGCTGCGCTTGCCCGGTGAACAGCTCCGCGGCGAGGTTGCCGACGTGCGCGACGCCGACGTCCGCCGCCGACACACCGGCGTCCGCGAGGGCGGCCGGCACGACCTCGGCGAACATCTCGAGGATCCCGCGCCCCTCCTTCGCGAAGTTGCGCGCGAAGTCGGTCTGCGCCCCGCCCAGCACGAACACCGTCATGGCCTCACTCCAGACTCTCCCGCAGCTGCCGTTTCAGGATCTTCCCCACCGGGTTGCGGGGCAAGGCGTCCGCGTACTCCAGGCGTTCCGGCAGCTTGAACGCGGCGACCTTCCGCTCGCGCAGGTAGGCCACCAGGTCCTCGAGCGACGGCTTGCGCTCGCCCGGCACGACGACCGCGCACACGCGTTCGCCCATCACGTCGTCGGGCACGCCGACGACACCGACGTCGGCGACGTCCGGGTGCCCGGCCAGCAGGCCCTCGACCTCGGCGGGCGAGATGTTCATCCCGCCCCGGATGACCAGGTCCTTCGCGCGGTCGACGTACCGCAGGAATTCGCCGCGTTCACCGGCGACCTCGAAGACGTCGCCGGTGCGGAAGTGCCCGTCGTCGTCGAAGGCCGAGGTGTCGAGCGGTTCGCCCAGCTGCTTGAGGTATCCGGCGAAGACGGTCGGCCCGGCGATGTGCAGCACGCCGGGGTGCCCGGGTTCGGTCACGTGCTCACCGGTCACCGGGTCGTGCAGCCGCACCGACGTCCAGCCGGCGACCGGGGTCGACCAGGTGACGTCGGAGGCGTAGTTCGGGAAGAAGCTCGCGCGCTGCCCGGGGTCCGGCATGTCGATCGGGCCGGACAGCAGCGCGGTGCCTTCGTTCGAGCCGAAGAAGTTGATGATGTCGATCCCGTACCGCTCGGCCCAGGTGCGCACCAGCCACGGCGAGAGCGGCGCCGACCCGGACCCGATCTTCCGCAGGGCGGAGATGTCCACTCCGGACAGGATCTTCTCGTTGTGCAGCAACATGGTCAGCAGCGCGGGCGGCGCGAGCGTGTAGGTCACGCGCTCGGCCGCGAGCTGGCCGAGGAACACGGGCAGGTCGAACGGGTGGTGCGGTACGAACACCGCGCCGGTCTGCAGCCACGGCAGGAACATCCCGCCGATGCCGGCCATGTTCGTCATCGGGAACGGCGACAGCAGGACGTCGTCGCTCGTGATGCCGGCGGCCTGCGTGCAGCCGCCCGCAGTGGCGAGCCAGTCGCCGTGACAGCGTGGCACCGCCTTGGGTTCGGCTTCGGTGCCGGACGTCCAGCAGATCGTCACGCAGTCGTTGACGTCGACGTCCAGTGTGGACAGGTATTCGTCCAATACGGACTTGTCCGCCGTGGACAGTGGTTCTTCGGGCCAGGCCAGGGCGCCGGCCGGTTCGTCGTCCCCCCGGGCGACGACGAACCGGACCGACGGCGCCGAAGCGCCTAGCCCAAGGGCCGCCCCGGCGAGCTCGTGCTCGCCGTATCTGGATGCGGTCACCACCCCGACAGCCCCGGTGCGCCGGCACATCGGGCCCATCTCGTGCTCCCGGTAGGACACCGGGAACGGGGTGACGATCGCGCCGATCCGCACGATCGCGAGGAACGCCTGGACCAAGGCCGAGCAGTTCGGCAACTGCACGGCCACCACGTCACCTGCTCGCACCCCTCTGGCGAGCAGGAAAGCGGCCAGGACGTCGACACGTTCGTCGAGCCGGCTCCAGGTCCACCGCACCGGGTCGCGTCCGACCAGTGCGGTGGTGTTCGGTGGATCGACCAGCGCGAGACCCTCCGGGTCGGCACCTACCCGCTCCTTCACGAGCCGGTCGATCGTCTCCGCACTCCACCATCCCCGTGCCCGGAGATCCCGGGCACGACCCTCTCGATGGCATCTCATGAACGGAGATTTTCCAGCTGGTCCGCCCGGACCCAGGTCGCGTGAAAACCGAGCGGGACACGCTGGGGAAGCAGGACCCTGGCCACGGGTCCGGCAGCGAGATCGGCGGCGTCGAAGATGTCCAGTTCCGAGCGTCCCTCACGCTCGTCCTGCACGAACGTCACCAGATAACCGTCCGCCGAGTCGACGGATGCGCCATCGCGGGGTGCGAAAGGCGCCTCACTGCCCCACCGGCCGGGACCGAACCGGTATTCGGTCTTGGAGCCGGCAAGATTGTCGTAGCGCACGAGCCCGTCGAACTTCAGCGTCGACTCGGGCGAGATGTGCACCGTGTAGGAGTACCGGTTCCGCGCGCCGACACCTCGGGAGTCGACGGTCGGGAACTCGGTGTTGTCGTCGTCGAGCGGCGTCTCGTGGCACGCGCCGGTCCGCAGGTTGAAGCGGTAGCGGTGCAGCTGAGCGTCCAGCCGCAGGTAGGAGAGCATCTTCGCGAGCGGTGTGTGGGCGTCGGCCCGCGGTTGCGGCTTGCTCACGCGGCAGACGTCGAGGACGACTTCGTCGCCCTCTTCCCAGGCGTTGACGACGTGGTAGATGTAGCACGGGCTGGCCTCGAACCAGCGGATCTGGCTACCGTTCCCGTAGCGTGGCATCACGCCGAACCGGCTCGGCATCGAGCGGTCGAAGTGCAGCTTGTGCCGGCCCTGTTTCGCGGCCTGCAGGTCCTGGACCAGCGGCAGGTCCATCAGCACCGCGTAGTGCTCGGTGATGGCCATGTCGTGCGGCAGGCGCGGGCCCGGCAGCTCGATCTCGGTGGTCTTGACGACCTGGCCGTCCGCGCTGATCACGCCGTAGCGCAGGTACGGCGGGCGCGGGCCGTAGTCGAACCAGAACAGCTCGCCGGTGGCCTCGTCCACCTTGGGGTGGGCCATCATGTCGCCGACCAGCGTGCCGAGGAAGTCCTCGGCACCCAGCGTCTCCAGGGAGAGCGGGTCGATCCCGTACGGCGAGCCGCACAGGTACCAGGTCGCGAGGACGCGGCCGCGGTGGAAGACGACGTCGGTGTTGGCGTTGTCCTTCAGCCCCAGGCCGTGGCCGTTGCCGAACGGGTTGCCCTTCGGGTTCTCCATGACGCCGGTCCAGAGGCCCTTGCCGGCTTCGGACTCGGCCTCGAAGGCCTTGGTGCGGACCCAGCGGTTGCGGTAGCGGGCCTTGCCGTTCTCCAGGTGGACGGCGTGGATCATGCCGTCGCCGTCGAACCAGTGGTAGCGGCCTTCCGGGGCGAACCGCGGGTTGGGGCCGTTGCGCAGGTAGACGCCGTTGAGGTCCTTCGGGATCTCACCGATGACCTGCAGGTCTTCCGCGTCGATCTCGGTGCCGACCGGGGCGTAGACCCCCAGGAGGTAAGGGTTGGCCTCGTCCGCGTCCGCCGTACGGGCCACCATCAGCGGCTGTTCGGAGGTGCTGGTCATCGGGCTTCTCCCTGGATCTCGGGCTCACCGCGCTGGCTGATGGAGACGAGACTATGATTTGTGTAGCCAGGTGTCAATAGGCTTCTTTTACTGTAGCCAGGTGTACGCTGGGCGACGAAGTAACAAGGGGGAATTAGGTGACGGAAGCGACTGCACAGCGGGTCAGGCCCGCGGGGGATCCCCTCCGCCGGGCGCTCGAACTGGTCGGCGACCAGTGGACGCTGCTGATCCTGCAGAGCCTCTTCCTGCGTTTCCGGCGCTACGAGGAGCTGCGCCTGCGCCTGGGCATCTCGCCGACCGCGCTGTCCGGGCGCCTGCGGGACATGGTGGAGGCGGGCATGCTCACGCGCGTGCCCTACCGGGACGCCCGCCGCACGCGGCACGAGTACCGGCTCACCGAGCGCGGCCTGGAGCTGTGGCCGCTGCTGATTTCGATCTGGGCCTGGGAACGCGAGTGGGTCGACGGCCGCCGTGAGGTGCTGCCGACGCTGATCCACCTCGACTGCGAGCTGGCTACATCAGCGCCACTCGGCTGCGGCGCCTGCGGCCGCCGGGTCGACGCGCGTGACGTCCGGGCGTCGCGGCTGGACTCGACCGGCGTCGCGGCGGCGACGGCGTCCAAGCGCTTCCGCCGCAAGGACGCCGAATCGCTGGCCGGCGACCCGATGATGTTCTTCCCGGACACGATGGAGCTGCTCGGCGACCGCTGGTCGACCGGCCTGCTGGTCTCAGCCCTGCTCGGCTGCCACCACTTCTCGGAGTTCGAGCGCGAGCTGGGCATCGGGCCGAGCGTGCTTTCGGCCCGGCTGAGCAAGCTCGTCGAGGTCGGCGTGCTGCGCACCGGCACGGCGCAGACCCGCACGGACGCCCGCGACTACCGGATGACGGCGAAGGGCCTGGCGTTCTTCCCGGCGCTGGCGTTCATCGCCGAGTGGTCGCGCGGCTTCGAGGTCGCCGGCCAGGAGCCCGACATCACGCTGAGCCACGTCGAATGCGGCAACCGGCTGCAGCCGATCCTCCTGTGCGACCACTGCGGCCGCCCGCTGACCCGCAAGTCCGTGCAGTTCGGCGGGGTGCCCACGCCCAAACGCTGACCGCGTGACCAAATCGACTCGCCAAGGGCCCCTCCCACTGCCAGGCTGGAGGGGTCACACGTCGTCAGTTCCGGAGGTAAGCATGAGTGAACCGAATCCCTCGCCCAGCGGCGAGGAGGAGGACGACGTCAAGCGCAAGTTCCGCGAGGCGCTGGAGCGCAAGCAGGCGCACGCCCGATCGGGAGCGTCGCACGAGAGCGGCGGCGGCAAGAACCAGCACGCCCACGGTCCGGCCGCGAACAAGCGGACCTTCCGCCGCAAGAGCGGCTGAGCACTCCCCGACTGCGAAGGCCCCCATCGCCCGCGATGGGGGCCTTCGGTGTGTTCAGGAGAGAGAGATAGCGACGAGCAGCCCCCGCCCGTCCCTGGGGGGCGTCCCCTGTCCAGTCTATCGGCGGCCACCGACGGAACCGGTCGGAAAGCCGCTGGGCAGGCCGGCTGTCCACATCACGACAAGGCTGTGGACAACGGCTACGGGACCAACGTGCCCAGGTGGTCCAGGGCCACGAACTCGCTGGCCGGGCTCGCCGCCGCCACCGCGGCGCGCAGGGTCGCCAGGCCGCCGTTGGGGTCCTTCTCCTGGCCCAGCGGGAGGTCGAAGTCGTCCCAGTGGGTCGCCGCCACGTAGCGCGGGTTGCCCAGCGTGCGCAGCAGCCGCGGCACGTACTGCGTCACCTTCGCGCCGCCCGCCGGGACCAGGACGACGTCCGGGCGCAGGCCGGCCAGCTCGGACTCGACGTAGTTCGAGCCGCCGAAGTCCAGCACGCTCGCCCCGCCGCCGGTCACCTGGTAGGCCAGCGTGCCGCCCTCGTACAGGTCCTCGATGACCTTCGGCTTGTCCCGCCGGGACAGCGGCCGTGAGCCGGGGAACGGTACCCGCGCCCGCTCGCCCGTCGCCGAGTGCAGGGACCGGAAGATCCGGATCGAGTAGCCGTCGAAGGTCAGGTCCTCGCCGCCGCTCGCGATCGCGAGCTGGTCCTCCGGCGCGCCGAGCGCGGCCATGAGACTCAAATGGGTCTCGGTCCCGAACACCGTCGCTCCGGTGCGTTTCGCCAGGTAGGGGACGTCGGTCAGGTGGTCGTAGTGGCCGTGGGTGACGAGGATGTGGTCCGCGCGCAGCTCGCCGCGGTCGACGTAACCGTCGATCAGCGCCTTGTTCACCGAGAGCGGTGTCTTGGGGTCCGCGCCCGCCGGCGTGTAGGTCCCGGTCTTGAACCGGGTCAGCCACGGGTCGATCAGGATCGTCCTGGTGCCGGTCGAGCCCGGCACGCGGACCTCCCAGCCGTTGTTCCCCCACCACCGCAACGTCATCTGCGACGTCCCCCGCGTGGTCGCCGAAGCGGTGGACATCCCCGCCAGGATCGTGGCCGCCGCCGCGCCCGCGCCGAACAGCCCGCGCCTGCTGAGTCCTGTGTTCATGGCCGCCACCCGATCACGAGTCCGGCGCGGCTGTCCAAGATCGGCACGTCGGCATGTCGATATGTAAACGGCTATTGTCGCAGCGTGGACCACCTTCGCTCGCTGCGCTACTTCCTCGTGGTCGCCGAGGAACTGCACTTCGGTCACGCCGCCGACCGGCTCGGCATCGCGCAGCCGCCGTTGAGCCAGCGGATCAAACGGCTCGAAGCCGAGCTGGGTGCGAAGCTGTTCGACCGCGGCCGCCGCGTCACGCTGACCGAAGCCGGCGAGGTGCTGCGGACCGAGGCTCGCGACCTCCTCGCTCGCTGGGACCGGATGACGGCGCTGGTCGCGAAGGCCGAGCGCGGCGAGATGGACGCGCTGCGCGCGGGGGTGCCGCCGGAGCTGCCCGGCCGGGTGCTGGCCGCGATCCTGACGGCGTTCGCCGAGCAGAGCCCGGGCGTTCGCCTGGACCTGCAGGAGCTGACCACCGCGGAACAGACCCGGTTGCTGGCCGACCGCGAGCTGGACGCCGGGTTGCTGCAACTGCCGGTGGACATCGTCGGGCTCGACCTCGGGCCCGCGATCGACACACCGCTGGGCGTGGTGCTCCCCCGCGACTCGCCGCTCGCCCGCCGCGCTTCACTCGCCCTGGCCGATTTGGCAGGTGAAGGCCTGGTCCACGCCCCGCGCGCGGCCGCGCCCGGCAGCTACGACGCGCTGCTGCGCACCTGCTGGGAGCACGGCTTCCGCCCGGCGGCGGTGCGCCACGCCCGCAACCCCGAGTTCGCGCTGGGCCTGGTCCTGGCCGGGCACGGCGTCGCGTTCGAACCGGCGGCCCGCAAGGAACCCCGGGTCGTCTGGCGCCCGCTGAAGGACCAGCTGGACGCGCGGATGGCGTTCGCGTGGCCGTCGTCGAGCCCGCACCCGCAGGCGGCGACCCTGGCCGCGATCGCCGCGGAAGTCCTGCGCGGCGACGGTGTCTCGCGGATCGTGCCACCGGATCCGAGCGGGGCCCGGCCGTGGGACGTCTTCTACGAGCGCAGCTGATCTGCGGCGTGCCCCCGCCCATCCCTGGGGGGCGTCCCCTGTCCAGTCTATCGGCGCCCACCGACAAGACCGCCCGGAGAGCCGCTGGGCAGCCGGGTTGTCCACATCACGAGGGGGCTGTGGACAACCGCCGGCTACGAGCGCAGCTGATCCACCGCTGCCCGCGCCGCGTCGCCGATCGCGCGGTCGATGTCCGGGCGCCGCAACGTTTCCGCGCCGCCGACCGTGAACACCGCGATCGCGTACGACGTGCCGTCCGGGTAGGTTGCGATGCCGATCTCGTTGCGGATGCCCGGCATCGTGCCCGTCTTGGCCGCGACCGTGACCTCCGGTGGGAAGCCCGCCGTGAGGCGGTGCCAGCTGACCTGGGCCGAAAGCCAGCCGAGGACCTGCGGGCCGGCGACGTCGTCACTCCAGATCGCCGACAGGAGACCCGTCATCTCCCGTGGGGTGCTCGCCGTGGTGCGCAGCGGATCCAGGGCGCGCAACGGAACGCCGGAAGCCGTGTCCTCCATGATCGTGCGCAGCAGGTCGCGCGGGGCGCCGATGATCGTCGTGCGGGTCAGGCCCAGCTCGGCCAGCAGCGAGCGGACGTTCTCCACGCCGACGCGGTCGAACAGCAGGTCCGCGGCCGTGTTGTCGGACACCGACAACGCCAGCAAGGCCGCGTCCCGCAAGCTGTACGAAACGTCGTCGGCGAAGCCGGCCGAGCCGCTGCCGCCGAGCCGGTCGGCGGCCGTGGCACGGACCCGGTCCGCCGGGTCGAGCAGGCCCGCCGCGACCTGGCGGGCGAACTCGAACGCCAGCGCCACCTTCACCACGGACGCCAGCACCACCGGCTCGTCGGCGTCCACACTCACACAGTCGGACGTACCGAGCCGGCGGACGTGCAGGAAGCCCCGCACGCCCACCGCCTCGAACAAAGCGGGAAGACTCACACGGTCATGATGGACCGCAGCCGCCCGACCTCCGCCATCCGGCGCTCGGCGAGCCGGTCGGCCGCCGTCGCCGGGGGCACGCCGTCGGCGTCGGCCAGCGCGAACACGGCCTTCGTCGTGTCGAAGATCGCGGTCGTCTTGCGCTTGGCGCGCGCGAAGTCGAAACCGTGGCGCTCGTCGTCGACCTGGATCACGCCACCGGCGTTGACCAGGTAGTCCGGCGCGTACAGGATCCCGCGGTCGGCGAGCTGCTTGTCGACGCCCACGTGCGCGAGCTGGTTGTTCGCCGCGCCGCACACGATGCGGGCGCCGAGCACCGGCACGGTCTCGTCGTTCAGCACGCCGCCGAGCGCGCACGGCGCGAAGACGTCCAGCTCGGTGCGCAGCAGGGTGTCCACATCGGACGCGACCTGCACAGTCGGGTAGATCGAGAGCGTGCGGGAAATCGCCGGTGCGTAGACGTCGGTGATCGTCACCTGCGCCCCGGCCTCGACCAGGTGCCCCACGAGAATGTGCCCGACCTTGCCGACACCGGCCACGCCGACGCGCTTGCCGGCCAGGTCCGGGCTGCCCCAGAGGTGCTCGGCCGAGGCGCGCATGCCCTGGAAGACGCCGAACGCGGTCAGCACGGACGAGTCGCCGGCGCCACCGTCCTCGGGCGAGCGGCCGGTGACGAAGCGGGATTCGCGGGCCACGACGTCCATGTCGTGCACGAACGTGCCCACGTCGCAAGCGGTGATGTAGCGGCCGCCGAGGGACTGCACGAAGCGCCCGTACGCGCGCAGCAGCGCTTCGGACTTGAGCGTCTTCGGGTCGCCGATGATGACGGCCTTGCCGCCGCCGAGGTCGAGCCCGGCCAGCGCGTTCTTGTACGCCATGCCCTTCGACAGCGCGAGCACGTCGTCGAGTGCGTCGGATTCGGTGGCGTAGGGGTGGAAGCGCGTCCCGCCCAAGGCGGGGCCGAGCGCCGTGGAGTAGATGCCGATGATGGCCTTCAGGCCACTGGCTTCGTCGTGGCAGTACACGACCTGTTCGTGCCCGGAGCTCCGGGCGAACACTCCTTCGGTCACGGTGGTGACTCCTTTGTCTCCCGCGTCCGGTTCGTGGCCGGGACGCGCTTCGATGGGGTGGCGGGACCGAGCGCGGAGGTCGTCCGACTGCGGTTCCCGGCACCAACCTAGATCGCCTCCGCTCGCCGGACCAGTACAGGTCCCGCGATACGGACCGGTAATCTCAGCCGCGCACCACCGTGCCGAGCGTGCCCATCGCCGTCTCCAGCTGCGTGTCCGACAGGTACGGCGCCGGGCCGAAGCGCAGGTACGGCCCCCGGCTGTCGGTGCGGACGCCCTGGGCGGCCAGCGCGGCCTGCAGCGCACCGGCGTCGGCGGAGCGCAGCGAGAGGAACCCGCCGAGCCGCTCCAACGGCACCGAGCGGTCGCGGGTGACGACGTCCTCGGGCAGCGCGAGCTTGTCGAAGACGTCGGTGAGCAGGCCCACCTGGTGCTGCGACACCTCGCGGAGGAACTCCGGCGTGAGGCCCTGCTCGGCGAAGAACCGCTGGACGCGGGCGCCGCGGTAGTGGCTCGCCGGGTCGTAGGTGGCGCCGGCGAACCGGTCGCCGCCCATGGCGTAGGCGACCCCGCCGCGCCGTTCGTCGGCAAGGGCGCCGAACTCGGCGTACCAGCCGGTGATCACCGGCCGCAGCTCCTGGGCGTGCGCGGGCAGCCGCAGGAAGCAGTTGCCCTCGCCCAGCTGCAGGTACTTGTAGCCGCCGCCGAGCACCCAGGCGTTGGTCAGGCCCAGGTCGTGCAGCGGGAACGGCACCACGCCGAGCGCGTGGTAGGCGTCGACGACCAGCTCGATCGAGCGGTCGCGGCAGGCGTCGGCGAGGTGTGCGAGGCCCGGGACCAGCCGGGACGTCTCGAACAGCACGGCCGACACGAGCACCGCGGCCGTGTGGTCGTCGACCTCGGCGGCGACGCGCTCGGCCAGCGTCGTCACCGGCTCGACCGGCACGCGCACGACCTCGACGCCCTCCTCTTCGAGGCGCGCGAGCTGACGGCGCAGCGTGTGGAACTCGCCTTCGGTGGTGACCAGCCGTGGTCTTCGCGGCAGCTCCATCGCCGACAGGAAGCGCAGCACGAGGTCGTGCGTGCTCGCGCCGAGTGCGTACTCGCCGTGCGGGTCGCCGAGCAGCAGGCGAAAGCCCGCGCGCAGCTCGTCGGCCTTCGCGAACGCGCGTTCCCACTTCAGGTCGACGTCCCGGGCGGCGTCCGCGAAGGACTCGAGAAGCCCTTCTTCGGCGACGTCGGGCCAGGCCTGGTGCGAATGCCCGGACAGCAGGAGGCGTTCCCGCACCGAGAACCGCGTGTAGTGCGGCGCGAGGGCGTTGTCGTCCGCGCGCAGATCGTCCAAGGTGGTCACAGTCGGCTCCGTACTGCCCAGAGATCCGGGAACATCGGCTGGAAAAGCGTGGTACGCAGGTAAGTCGCGCCGGACGATCCTCCTGTCCCGGTCTTGTCGCCGATGGTGCGTTCGACCATCTTCACGTGCCGGTAGCGCCACTCCTGCATCCCTTCGTCGAGATCCACCAGACATTCGGCGACGACCGACGGGCCGCCGTCGTCGCGGTACATGTCCAGCAATATCGCCTGCAGGGCCGGGGAGGGCTCCACCGGTCGAGTGACGTCTCGATCACACTCGACCGGGTAGCCAGAAGCCTTGAGGTACGCAAGAAAAGAGTCGAACAACGACGGCCGCGCCATCGCGCCGGAGATCCGTTTCCGCTGCTCGCCGCCTTCGGGGTAGTGCGCGAACACGCGCTCGTCGCGCCGCCCGAGCACCGCTTCCAGCTCGCGGAACTGGGCCGACTGGAACCCGCTGGAGGCGTCCAGCCGGGTGCGGAAGCTGGTGAACTGGCTGGGCGTCATGGTCTCCAGCACGTCGATCTGCGCGACGGCGACCTTGAGGATCGACAGGATCCGCCGCACGGTGCGGATCGCGTGCGCGGTCGTGCCCGCTTCGAGGCACTCCTGCAGGTAGGTCGCTTCGTGCAGCATCTGCTTGAACCACAGTTCGTACACCTGGTGGATCACGATGAACAGCAGCTCGTCGTGCTCCTCCGAACGCGGCCGCTGGGCACCCAGCACCTCGTCCAGCGCCAGGTACGAGGTGTAGCTCAGGGCTTCCTGCGTGGCGGAGTCGATGTCGGTCATCCTCGGGTCACCTCGTCGAAATGGCGCTGGGCAGCGGGAGCCAGCTCGGTGTACAGATCGTGGAACAGCTCGACGGCGGCCGCCCGGTGATCCGGTGCGGGCACCAGGTCGGCGGGCAGCTCCGGATCGAGCGACGGGAACGCGCGGAAGGTGTGCACCAGCCGCGTCCGGACGTCGAACGCGGTCTGGTCGGCCAGTTCTTGGCCGGGGTAACCCCCGAACTGCTCGACGAACGCCGTGTAGCGCGCGGCCAGCTCGTCGAGGTCCCAGGCGCGGCCGGCGAAGCGGCGGACGTCCAGCGCGGCCGACGGACGGCCGAGCAGCAGCCCGGCGTGCTCGGTGACGTCCAGCTCGCCGAGCAGCGCGAGCACCTCGGCCTCGCGGTCGTGCGGGGCGATCCAGGTGCCGTCCTGGTACGGCCCGAACCCGAGGAACCGCAATCGCCGGACCAGGCGTTCCCTGGCCTGGCGGCGCGTCTCCGGGATGCTCTGCCAGAGCACCGTCCACTCGCCGGCGGCCCGCTCGCGGCGGCCGAGGGAGAAGATCCGGTGGTCGCCGTCGGCGAGCAGGGCGACCGTGCGGCGGGTCAGCGAGTAGTGCACCGTGCGGCCTTCGCGGTGGCGCGTGAGCAGGCCGCGCCGCACCAGGCGGGTGAGCGCGATCCGGGCCGCGCCGTCGGAAAAGCCCAGCTCGGCGAGCACCGCGACCAGGCCGCCCGACCACACCCGGCGCGTCTCGCGCGGGTGCACGTAGCTGCCCAGCAACGTCACGACCAGCTCCTGAGGGCTGGCTTCGAAGGCGTCGGCGGGCACGGGCGCAACTCTATACACCTCAGGCCGCTGCGGTGTAGCTTGATTTGCGTGACGTACTTCGCGGACCTCAGCTCGCGGCAGGTCGGCGCCCTCGTGGACGGCCCGCGCGTCCCGGTGCTGCTGCTCCCGCTGGGGGCGATCGAGCCGCACGGCCCGCACGCGCCGCTGGCGACCGACCCGCTGATCTCGCACGGGATGTGCGAGCGCGCGGCGTCCCGGCTGGCCGCCGACGACGACGTCCAGGTGCTGATCCTCCCGGAGATCCCGTACGGCGTGACGCGGTTCGCGGCCGGGTTCGCCGGCGGCATCCACGTCGGCGAGGAGACGCTGCACGCGTTGCTCGTGGACGTCGGATCCGCGCTGATCGGCCAGCGGCTACCGCGGATCCTGCTGGTCAACAACCACTTCGAGCCCGCGCACCTGGTCACGCTGCGGCGCGCGGTGGAGACGCTCAACTTCGCCTACGACGGGCACGTCGCGCTGCTGGACCTGGTCCGGCGGCGGCACGCGCAGCGCCTCACCGAGGAGTTCCGGTCGGGTGAGTGCCACGCCGGGCGGTACGAGACGTCGCTGGTGCTGGCCGACCGGCCCGAGCTGGTCGACCAGGTCGTGATGCGGGAGCTGCCGCACGTGCCGGTCAGCCTGGCTTCGGCACCTGAAGACGGTGGTTTCCTCGAAATGGGGATGGCCGACGCCTACTGCGGCCAGCCCGCCGAAGCGACGGCCGCGGAGGGCGAGGAGACGTTCTCGGTCCTGACCGATCTGCTGGTGGAAGCGATCCGGGAGCTGGCCCGTGCCTGAGCCGTTCAACCTCGCCACGCACTTCGTCGACCGGCACGCCTCGACGGACCGGATCGCGTTGTTCGTCGGCTCGCGGGAAGTCGGTTACGCGGCGCTGGCGAAGCTGGTCAACCGGGCCGGGAACGTGCTGCGCGACGCCGGTGTCCGAAGTGGACAGCGGGTGCTGCTCGCGCTGAGCGACGGCGAGGAGTTCGTCGCCACCTGGTACGGCGCCCAGAAGATCGGGGCCGTGACCGCCGAGGTCTACCCGTTCCTGCAGCCCAAGGACTACGCGTACTACCTCGGCTACACCGAGGCCGTGGTGGTGATCGCGGACGCCGTCACGCTGCCCGCGCTCCGCGAGGCGGGTGCGCAAAACCTGCTGGTCACCGGCGTGCCGGAGAGTGAGCTGCTCCCGGCAGAGCATCCATTCGGGACACTGCTCGACGCCGCGTCCGACGAACTCGAAGCCGCGCCGACCACCCTGGACGACGTCGGGATCTGGAAGTTCACCACCGGCAGCACCGGTGCGCCCAAGGCCTGTGTGCATCCGTTGCGAAGTGCGAAAGAGAGCTTCGAGCGGTACGCCGTCCAGGTGCTCGGGCTGCGCGAGGACGACCGGATCCTGGCCGTGCCCAAGCTGTTCTTCGGGTACGCGCGTGATCTGGTGGCGCTGTTCCCGTTCGGCGTCGGCGCGGCCGGGATCGTCTTCCCCGAGCGCAGCACGGCCGACCTGATCTTCGAGCTGATCGCCCGCCACCGGCCGACCGTGCTGGTGAACGTGCCGACCATGATGAGCGCGATGATCGCGCACCCGGCCGCGGCGGAGCAGGACCTGAGCTGCCTGCGGATGACGACGTCGGCGGGCGAGGCGCTGCCCGCGGAGCTGCACCGCAAGTGGGACGCGGCGTTCGGGGTGCCGGTGGTCGACGGCATCGGGTCGTCCGAGGCGTACCACATCTACCTGTCGAACCGGCCCGGCGCGGCCCAGCTCGGGACGCTCGGCACCGAGGTGCCCGGCTACACCGCGCAGGTCGTCGACGAACTCGGGAATCCCTTGCCGGACGGCGAAATCGGGCCGTTGCGGGTGACCGGGCCGACGATCGCGCTGGAGTACTACGGCGACGCGGAAAAGTCCGCGAAGACGTTCGACGGCGACACGCTGACGTCCGGCGACCTGTTCAGCCGGTCCGGTGGGTTCTTCAAGCACCACGGGCGCGCGGACGCGCTGCTCAAGGTCGGCGGCGTGTTCGTCGCGCCCGGCGAGATCGAGGACTGCCTGCTCGGCCACGTGGCCGTGATGGACTGCGCGGTCGTCGGCCACGAGGTCGACGGCTTGGTGCTGCCGCGCGCGTACGTCGTGCTGCGGCCCGGCGCGTCGGTGGCCGCGGACGAGCTGAAGGACCACGCGAAAGCCCACCTGGCCAAGCACAAATACCCCCGTGAGGTGGTCTTCGTGACCGAACTCCCCCGCACCGCCAACGGCAAGCTCGACCGGCGCGCGCTGGCGGCCCGCCCGTGAGCCGCCTGGTCGTCGTCACCGGCGGTACCCGTGGCATCGGCGCCGCGATCGCCGCGCGGTTCCGCGACGCGGGTGACACCGTGCTCGCGCCGGGGCGCTCGGAGTGCGACGTCACCGACGAGAACGCCGTCTCGGAGTACTTCGCGGCGGCGGGACCGGTGGACGTGCTGATCAACAACGCCGGGATCTCGTCCAGCGCCCCGGTTTCCCGGACCACTTTGGACGATTGGCGGCAGCAGATCGACGTCAACGCGACGGGAGCTTTTCTGTGCACTCGCGCGGTGCTGCCCGGGATGCGCTCACGGGACAGCGGCCGGATCGTCACGGTGGCGTCGACGGCGTCGCACGTCGGCTACCGCTACACCGCCGGCTACACGGCGTCGAAGCACGCGGCGGCCGGGCTGATGCGGGCGGTCGCGGCGGAGCTGGCCGGCACCGGCGTCACGGCGAACGCGGTGTGCCCGGCGTTCGTCCGCACCGACATGACCGCGACGTCCGTCGCGCGGATCCAGGAGCGCACCGGGCGTGCTTCCGAGGAGGCCGAGGCCGCTTTGGCGTCGGCGTCCCCGCTGGGCAGGCTGCTGGAACCGGGCGAAGTGGCGTTCGCGGTGTCCTTCCTGGCGGCCCCCGAGGCCGCCGCGATCAACGGCCAGACCCTCGTACTCGACGGCGGAGGAATCCAGCTATGAGCCCGTTCCGCGCGACCGCACCGCTCACGAAGGAGTGGGAGCACTTCGAGTTCACCGTGGACGACGGCGTCGCCACCGTGACCCTCGACCGGCCCGAGAAGCTGAACGCGCTGACGTTCGACGTCTACGCCGACCTGCGGGACCTGATCACCGAGCTGCCGCAGCACGAGGACGTGCGGGTGCTGGTGATCACCGGCCGCGGGCGCGGGTTCTGCTCGGGCGGTGACGTCGAGGAGATCATCGGCGAGCTGCAGAAGTTCGAGACGGCGGAGCTGCTGGAGTTCACGCGCATGACGGGCGCGGTCGTGAAGGCCCTGCGCGAGTGCCCGCTGCCGGTGATCGCGGCGGTCAACGGCGTCGCGGCGGGCGCGGGTTCGGTGATCGCCCTGGCGAGCGACTTCCGGCTGCTGGCGGAGTCGGCGAAGTTCGCCTTCCTGTTCACGAAGGTCGGCCTGGCCGGTGCGGACATGGGCTCGGCGTACCTCCTGCCGCGCCTGGTCGGCCTGGGCCGCGCGACGGAACTGCTGATCCTGGGCGACAAGGTGTCCTCGGCACGGGCTTCGGAAATCGGCCTGGCCACGCAGGTGGTTCCCGACGCCGAACTCCCGGCCGCGGCCACCGCCTTGGCCCGCCGCCTGGCGGACGGCCCGGCCCTGGCGTACGCGACGACCAAGGTGCTGCTGACCCGAGAGCTGGACATGGACCTGGGCAGCGCGATCGAGCTGGAAGCGATGACCCAGGCCCTGCTGATGACGGCGAAGGACCACAAGGAGTTCTACGCGGCCTGGTCCGCCGGGCGCGAACCCCGGTGGACCGGCCGCTGACGGTCCGGCTCCGGACAGCTGCCGCGCACTATGCTCGTCCGATGATCGACTGGGGCAGCGTTCCGGCGTACTTCGGCGGAATCGCGCTCGTCCTCACGCTCATCGTGCTCTTCCGTGACCGGCGGGAGAAGATCCGTGCCCAGGCCGACCGGGTCGCCGCGTGGGTCCAGCGCGGCCGAGCGGACGGCGAACTCCACCGCGTCGTGGTCAAGAACGCCGGCGACCTGCCCTGCACCGACCTGCGGATCTGGTGGACAGTCGGCTACCGCACCCCGGCGAAGCTCCGGTTTTCGAAGGTGTTCGGTGCGGACACCGACGGGCACCGGAAGCCCCGATACGAACACGCGGTCGGCCCGGGCGAAACCCTCGTCCTGCTCGAAACGGCCGAAGACTGCGCCGTGCGCGGCCTAGAATTCACGGACGCGGCGGGCCGGCAGTGGTCCCGGATCGACGCCCGTCTCGTGCGCCAGGGGACGCTCCGGCGCCGGGTGCGGCGGACGTGGCAGCGACTCAGACCCGGGTGACCGCGATCTTCGACTCCTCCAGCGACCCGAAGTACAGCTGACCTCGCCACTCGCGGACGCCCACCAGCATGTGGAAGCCGTCGATCGTGCCGCGCAGCTCGTGTTCCACCTTGCCGTCCGCCGCGACGCCCAAGACGCCGACCTCGCGGCCCGGGCGGGGCTGGAGCCACGTCGGCAGCGCGCGGACGCCGGCGCGCGCGAAAGCCGGGAGGCGCCGGACCACGTCCAGAGCGGCTACGCGCGGGGACGCCTGGGTGATCCAGATCAGGCCGTCCGTGCCCGTGGAGATGTTGTCCGGGAAGCCCGGCAGGTCGTCGACGAGGACGTCGGAACGGCCGTCGTCCAGCCAGGCGCGCGTCACCCGGCAGGCGCCCGTCTCCGCGACCGCCACGAACGACTCGTCCGGGGCCAGCGCGACGCCGTTGGCGAACTGGAGGCCGTCGAGGACCAGGTCGATCGCGCCGTCCGGGGTGCGGCGCAGCAGGCGGCCGCCCGCGGTCTGCTCGATGAGGTCGTCGCGCCAGTTGTCGATGCCGAAGCGGCGCGAGGAGTCCGTGAAATAGACCGTCCCGTCCGCGGCGACCGCGGCGTTGTTGCAGAACACGAAGTCCAGGCCCAGGGCGGACGTCGCCAGGGTCTTCGGCTTGCCGCCGGCCAGCGGCACCACCAGCAGCCCGGCGCGTGCGTCGCAGATCAGCAGCTCGTCGTCGCCGTACAGCTCCAGGCCGAGGGGACGGCCGCCCGTGTCGGCGATGGTCTCGGCACCGCGGCCGTCCGCGGTGTGCCGCAGGATGCGGCCGTCGTCGACGCCGGTGTAGATCCGGCCTTCGGCGTCGAGGACGACGTCCTCCGGGCCGTGGCCGCCGATCTCGACGAGCGTGACAGGGCCGAACCGCATCGGACGTCTCCTACCGGTAGGTGAGCAGCTGGGCCGCGTCGGCCTCGAAGTGCGGGTGCTCGTTGAACGACAGCATCGTGACACCGCCGCGCCCCGACACCAGCTTGGTGATCCCGCCGTTGACCGTGACGCGGTTGAGCTTGAGCAGGCCGACCTCCGGCGTCCCCAGCAGCGCACCGCAGACGGTGGCGATCACACCGCCGGAGGTGAACACGACCGCGTGCTCCCCCTTGCCCAGCGCCGCCACCAGGTCCTCCAGCGCGCCGCGGCACCGCGCGAGGAACGCCGGCCACGTCTCCGCGCACGGCCCCGAGGAGCCGGCCTCGATCCACGCGGTCAGCGCCCGGTCCAGCACGCCCTGGTAGGCGCGCGAGTCCTCCTGCGGCGCGCCGCCGGCGTGGTGCAGGCCGATGTCGACGTGGTCGTACTCGTTCCAGCGCGGGTCCTCGACCACCGGGACGTCGGAGCCGAGCACCTTCAACGCCGTCGCCGCGGTGTCCCGTTGGCGCGCAAGGGTGCCCGACCGAACCTGACTAAAGGAGACGTTGCGGCGCAAGAGTTCCGCACCAACCACAGTGGACTGTTCGAAGCCCTGCGGGGACAGTGCGTCGTAGTCCGCCGCGCCGAACGACGCCTGCCCGTGCCGGACCAGGTAGATCGCGCCCACCTAGACACTCCCCTTCGCGATGATCTCGCGGCAGCGCCAGTCGAGGTACCCGACGAACTGCCAGAAGTCCTTGAACGCCGGGTTGCGCGTGGCGCCGTCATGGTAGCGCCGGTAGAGCTGCTGCAGCACCGCCGCGAGCCGGAACAGGCCGTAGACCTCGTAGAACCGCCAGTCGCCGATCGCGAGCCCGGTCTTCTCGGCGTAGCGCGCGACGAACTCCTCGCGGGTGAAGATGCCCGGCAGATGCGTCGGCTGGCGGCGGCTGGCCTGCATGACGTCGTCGTCATCGGCCTGCACCCAGTAGGCCAGCATGCTGCCCAGCTCCATCAGCGGGTCGCCGAGCGTCGCCATCTCCCAGTCGAGGACGCCGGCGATGTTCAACGTCGAGGGCCCGTCCAGCACCAGGTTGTCGAGCCGGTAGTCGTTGTGGATCAGGCAGATCTTGACCTCACCGGGCTGGTTCGAAGCCAGCCACGCGCGCACCTCGGCGAAGTCGCCGACGTTGTCCGTGCGCGCGGCGGTGAACCGGTCCGACCAGCCGCGGATCTGCCGCTCGACGTACCCCGCGCCCTTGCCGAGGTCACTCAGCCCGGCGCGTTCGACGTCGACCGCGTGCAGGTCGACCAGCCGGTCGACGACCTTGCCGGACAGCTCGCGCGCCTGCTCCGGCGCCAGCGTCATGCCCTCGGGGAGGTTGCCGCGCAGGATGAGGCCGTCGAGCTTCTCCATGACGTAGAAGTCGCCGCCGAGCACCGCCGGGTCGTCGCCGAACGCGAGCATCTTCGGCACGTACGGGAACACCGGCTTGAGCGCGTGCTGCACGCGGTACTCGCGCCGCATGTCGTGCGCCGACGCCGCTTTGTGCCCGGCCGGCGGGCGGCGCAGGATCAGCTCGCGGTCCGGGTAGGTCAGCAGGTACGTCAGGTTCGACGCGCCGCCGGGGAACTGCCGGACCCGCGGCGGCTCGGCGCCGAGGCCCTCGACGCGGGCGGCCAGCCACTCGTGCACCGCGGCGGCGTCGAAGGCGTCCTCGGCGCGGACGTCGACCGTGCTGTCGGCGCTCACGCGAACCTCCGCAGGATCCAGACCGGAACCACGCGCATCGCCAGGCTCAACGGCACCCACGGCCACGCCGGGACGTAGGCCCGCGCGCCTTCCTTCTCGACCGCCTTCACCAGGGCCCGGGCCCCGCTCTCGGCCTTGGCCAGCAACGGGTTCCGGCCGATCCGGTCGTTCATCTCGGACTCGATGTAGCCCGGCCGGATGTCGGTGACCTTGATGCCCTTGCGCGCCAGCTCCGCACGCGTGCCGTCGACGAACGCCGAGATGCCCGCCTTCGACGCGGCGTACGCGGTGAGGTTGCCCGGCAGGCCGCGGATCGCGCTGAACGACGAGACGACGGCGATGTGCCCGGAGCCCTGCTCGCGGAAGATCCCGGCGGCCGCCTCGATCTGCGCGGCGGCCGCGACGAAGTTGACTTCGAGGGTCTGGCGGTTGGCGTCGAACCGGCCCTTGCCGACCGGCTGCCCCTTCCCGAGCCCGGCGTTCACAATCACCCGGTCGAGGGACCCCAGCTCCGCGCGGAACTCCTCGAAGACGGCGAACACGCTGTCGTGGTCGGTGACGTCGAGCTTGCGGGTGACGACCTTGATCCCGGGGTGGGCCGCGGTGAGCTCGGCGGCCAGCTTCTCGAGCCGCTCCGTGCGCCGGGCACACAGCGCCAGGTTGCGTCCCTTCGCCGCGAACTGCCTGGCCATGCCCTCGCCGAGCCCGCTGCTCGCGCCCGTGATCAGGATGTTCTTGCGGAGCGTCATGGCTGGAATGCTACCCGTAGGTAATAAGACCGGTGGCCCGGCGCTGGGGGCGTCGCCGGGCCACCGGTCATCGCGCGGCCATCCCGGCCGGTCGCACAACGCGGCCGGGCAGACCGGAGCCGGAACCGCTCTCGCGGCCGGGTTCCCCGCGCCCGGACGGCCCGTGAGGGGAGGCCGGACCGTCGGCGCAGGCAAGGTCATACAAGCGCGTCCGCCCAGGCCGGGGCAATGGTTCACAGTTGCCAGTACTAGCCCGTTCGCCCGAGTGGACGCACGTCCGAAGCGGTCTGCGGCCCACGCGAAGAGGGAGGCGGACCGGGCCCGGAATCCTGCTAACGTGCACCTGTCGGGGAGCGTCGGGAGACGGCACGGGGCGGGTCGGATCGGCAATGGCGGGCAGTACGGCGGACCACGTGGTGAGTGGCGACCAGGAGGGTGAACGCACCGCGTTCGCCGCCCAGCTGCGCGCCGCCATCGCCACCAGCGGGCTGTCGCTCGACCGGATCCAGGCCCGGCTGCGGGCCCGCGGCGTCGTCGTCAGCGTCACCGCCCTCAGTTACTGGCAGTCCGGCAAGCGGCAGCCGGAGCGGCAGAGCTCCCTGTCGGCCGTGCGCACGCTCGAAGAGATCCTCGACGTCCCCGCCGGGTCCCTGCTCGGCCTGCTGCCCCCGCCCCGCCCCCGTGGCGGCGCCGGCAAGCGCCAAGCCGGCGGCGAGCCGATGTCGTTCCCCATCGAGGTGCTGCAGCCGCTGCTCGACAAGGTGGGCGCGCCGAACGCGCTCGAGCGCCAGCACCCGCTGAAGCTGGTCGGCCTGCACGACCTGTGCGAGATCGCCGAGGACGGCGGCCAGCGCTCGGTGACCGCCCGTGCGGTGTTCCAGGCCGGTTCCGACGGGCAGGACCGGTGGCTGCTGGTCTACACGCAGGACGACCCGGCCGCCGGGCCGCCGGAGCTGCACGCGGTGCGCAACTGCCGGATCGGCCGGGCCGAGGTCGACGAGGCGCACGGCCTCGTCGTCGCCGAACTCGTCTTCGACCAGCCGATCAACCGCGGCGAGACGCACCTGATCGAGTACACGCTGACCAACAGCGGGCCGCCGTACCCGGAGTGCCGCAACACCCACTACCGCGAGTTCCGCCGCCCGGTGCGCGAATACCTCCTGGAGGTCCGGTTCGCGCCGGGCACCGCGCCGGACCGCTGCTGGCAGTACGCCCACCACGGCAGCGGCGGCACGCTCACCCGCCGCCGCCTCAAGCTCGACGGCGGCGACGGCGTCCACGCGGTGGCCCTCGACTTCGGCCCCGGCGTCTTCGGCATCGACTGGGACTGAGCCTCAGGACAGCTTGGTGCGCAACACCTTCCCGGTCGCGTTGCGGGGCAGCTCGTCCAGGAACTCGACGTCGCGGGGCACCTTGTAGCGCGCCAGGTTCGCCTTGACGTAGTCGCGGACGGCGTCGACGTCGAGGTCCGCGCCGTCGGCCAGGACGACGAACGCCTTGAGCCGCTGGCCGAACTCCGGGTCCTTGACGCCGATCACCGCGGCCTCGAGGACGTCCTCGCGCTCGACCAGGAGGTTCTCCACCTCGATCGGGAACACGTTCTCGCCGCCGGAGACGATCATCTCGTCGTCGCGGCCGTCGATGAACAGGAGGCCGTCCTCGTCGAAGTGGCCGACGTCGCCGCTGGAGAGCAGGCCGTCGATGATCTCCTTGTGGCGGCCGTCGGTGTAGCCGCCGAAGCTGAGCCCGCTGCCGACGAACACCCGGCCGGTCACGTGCGGTTCGGTGATCCGGCCGCCCTTTTCGTCGTACAGCGCGACTTTGCAGCCGACCGGCGCACGGCCGACCGTTCCGGGCGCCCGCACCCAGTCCTCCGGCGTCGCGACGGTGGCCACGGCGACCTCGGTCGAGCCGTACAGGTTGTGCACGACCGGTCCGAACGCCTCGTTGGCGCGGTTGCCGAGGTCCGGCGACAGCGCCGAGCCGGCGACGAAGATGATCCGCAGCGACGACGTGTCGTACCGGTCGAGGACGTCCTTCGGCAGGTCGACGATGCGCTGCAGCATGGTCGGCACGAGCACCAGCGCGGTGCACCTGTGCTCGGCCACCCCGCGCAGCGTCTCCTCCGGGCTGAACTTGCGGCGCATCACGACCGTCGAGCCGAGTGCGAAGGACAGGATGAACTGCGACAGCCCGGTGCCGTGGAACAGCGGCGCGCCCATGTACGTGGCTTCGTTGGCGCGCAACGGGATCCGGTCGAGGAACTGCGCGGACGCCAGCGCCGAGGTGTGCGGCCGGGGCGCGCCCTTCGGCGTCCCGGTGGTACCGCTGGTCAGCAGCACGAACCCGCCCGGCTTGGCCGGCGCGGGCCACGGCCGGTCGTCGGTGCTGGCGATGATCTCGGCGAGCACCGGGACGTCCCGGGCGGACAGGTCGCTGTCGGCGTCCACCCAGGCGAGGTAGCGGTCGACGTTCTCCGGGATGGCGTCGAGCAGGCCGGTGAACTCCTGGTCGTACACGAGCGCGGTGACGTTCTCGCGCTTCGCGACGTCGGCCAGCTGCGGCTTCGCGAACCCGGTGTTCATCAGCAGGAGGCGGACGCCGAGCTTGCCGGCCGCGGCCATCGTCAGCACCAGGCCGCGGTGGTCGCGGCAGAGCGCGGCGACGACCTGGCCGGGCTTGATCCCGCGCTCCGACCAGGCCCTGGCCAGCGCGTTCGACTGGTCGTCGAGCTGCTTGTAGGTGAGCGGGCCGACCTCGTCGACGATGCCGACGGCGGTCGGGTCGCGGCGCGCGGAGATGTGGTTGGCGCCGGCGAACGGCCCGTACTTGCGGATCGCGACCAGCGACCGGAGGCCTTCGTCGACGCGGGGGAAGGGCACCAACCCCGCCCGCCTCATCACGTCGACACTGCGCGCCGTCTCGGCCACCTTGTCCGCCACCTGCGTGGCGAGCGCGACCAGGCTCATCCAGGCACCTCCGTTGCTGCGGGAAGAGCGCCCCACGCCGTACCGGCGGTATGGGGGCTACTCGACAGTAAACCAAGCCCGCCGCGCCCGCACCAGACGTGCTCCCTCCGAAACTGTCGGTGCTGGTCGGCACAATGTGTTCGTGCAGGTGATCGCCGGGCGGGAGGAGGACGGGAGCTTCACCGTGCATTCGCCGTCCTCGACGTCGCCGACCGTGTCCGGCCTGGACGAGGCGGGTTTCGCGGCGCTGGCCCGGGAGCTGGAGGCTTCGCTCGGGCCGCGGTGGGTGTTCCCGTCGGTCGAGGGCACCTATCCGGTGCTGGTGGCGGCCGGGGTGCGGGTGCGGCGCTGTCACGACCTCGCGCTGGCGGAGGGGCTGCTGCTGGCGCACGCGGGTCAGGAGGGGCAGTCGCGGAGCCTGCGCGCGGCCTGGGCCAGGGCGAACGGTGAGGAACCGCCGTCGGATTCGGCGGACGTCGAGCTGGCGCAGCCGACGCTGTTCGACACCCGGATGCCGACCCTGCCCGAGGGCGTGACGGTCGTCACGGCGGTCCAGCGCGTGCTCGCCGAGCAGGAGCGGCGGGTCGCGGCGACCGAGTACCCGGACCGGTTCCGGCTGCTGCTGGCCGCGGAGTCGGCGAGCGCGCTGGCCGCGGTGGAGATGTCGGCCGACGGCCTGCCCTGGCGCGCCGACCTGCACGAGGAGCTGCTGACCGCGCGGCTCGGCCCGCGGGTGCGGGCCGGCGAGCGGCCGAAGGTGCTGGTCGAGCTGGCGGCGAAGATCACCGAGGCGTTCGGCGGCCGGGCGGTGAACCCGGACTCGCCACCCAGCGTCGTCCGGGCGCTGGCGCGCGCCGGGATCGAGGTGCCGTCGGCGCGGAAGTACTTCCTCAAGGGCATCGACCACCCGGCGGTCGGGCCGCTGCTGGAGTACAAGGAGCTGTCGCGGCTCTACACCGCGAACGGCTGGACGTGGCTCGACGAGTGGGTCGCCGACGGCCGGTTCCGCCCGCACTACGTCGTCGGCGGCGTGGTGTCCGGGCGGTGGGCCAGCCGCGGCGGCGGGGCGCTGCAGATCCCGAAGGTGCTGCGCACGTGCGTCCGGGCGGACCCGGGCTGGAAGCTGGTGGTGGCCGACGCCGCCCAGCTGGAACCCCGGGTGCTGACGGCGTTGTCGGGCGACCGCCGGCTGGCCGACGTCGCGGCGGCGACGGACCTGTACGCGCGCCTCGGCGAAGCGCTGTTCTCGGGCGCCCGCTGGGTCCCGTTGTCACCGGACGACGACCGAGACGACCGGGCGCGCGCGAAGATCGCGATGCTGTCGGCGATGTACGGCGGCACGTCCGGGGAGGCGGGGCCGCTACTGGCGTTGCTGCGCCAGCGGTTCCCGGACGCGGTGTCCTATGTGGAGCACGCGGCCCAGGCGGGTGAGCGCGGTGAGCGCGTCCGTTCCCGTCTCGGCCGCACGTCCCCCGCCCCTTCCGCGGCGTGGCGGGCCCTCACCGGCGGCTTGGCCTCGGACGAAGCGGCGGAGCTGAAGGCCCGCCGCGCGTCGCGAGGCTGGGGCCGCTTCACGCGCAACTTCGTCGTCCAGGCCAGCGCGGCGGACATGACGGCGGTGATGCTCGCGACGCTGCGCCGCCGCCTGCCGTCTCCCGCCCACCTGGTCTTCTTCCAGCACGACGAGGTGATCGTCCACACGCCCTCGGAGCTGGCCTCTGTCGTATCGGAGTCCATTATGGACAGCATCGCGGAGGCAGCCACGATGCTGTTCGGCGAGGCCTGCCCGGTCCGCTTCCCGATGCACATCGCCCCGGTCGACACCTACGCCGACGCCAAGTAACCGTGCCGACCCCCCAATCACGCGAGAACTCGCGTGTCGTCCATCCAGGTACGCGTGTCGTCCACCCAGGTACGCGAGTTCGCCGTTCCGGTACACCGGACTCGCGTGCTTGGAGGGCCATCACTCGTGATCGGAGGGACGACACTCGTACCTGAGTGGACGACACTCGTACCTGGATGGACGACACGGGTCAGGCGAGGGCGTCGTCCAGGGCCTTGGTGATGCGTTTCAGCGAGACCGGGTGGGCCGTGCCCAGGGTCTGGGCGAAGAACGAGACCCGCAGTTCCTCGATCATCCAGCGGACCTCGTCGAGCGCGGGTGACGACGTGCCAGGCGGGAGGGAAGCGAGAGCCTCGCGGTATTCCCCGGTGATCCACGCGATGTCCGCCGTGCGCTGGAGGTCGCGGGTCTGCTCCGAGACCAGCTTCTCCAGGCGCCGCGAAATGCCCTGCAGGTAACGGACCACGTTGCGCAGCCGCGAAGCACCTGTAGCAGTCACGAAACCCGGGTAGACCAAGCCGGACAGCTGAGACCGCATGTCCGCCAGGGACTCCGCCGGGCCGCGGGTCGACGGCAGTGCCACCTCGACGTCGTTGGCCGCGCGGAGGATCTTCTCCACGTCGGTCAGGACGTCCAGCACCGCCGGGTGCAGGCCCGCCCGGACCTTCTCCAGCAGTACCTTGAAGCCCGTCTCGTCGAACGCCGGGCCGCCGCCCGCCGCCATCAGGGAGTCCACCGCGCAGTCGACGCAGTCCTCCAGCAGCGCCGCGACGCTGCCGTGCGGGTTGCGGTTCAGCACCAGCTTCGACGAGTTGGTCAGCGACCGCGTGATGAACTTCATCGGCGAGCTCAGGTTCAGCCGCAGCATCCGCCGCGTGCCCGCCCACATCGCGTGCTCCTGCTGGGCCGGCGTGTCCAGCATCCGCACCGCCACCGACGCGCCTTCGTCGACGAGCGCCGGGTACGCCTTGACGTCGTGACCACGCTGCGTCGATGCGAAAACCCGGGGCAGGGAACCGAACGACGGCTTCGTCAGGCCCGCCTTCTCCAGGCTGTTGGCCGCCTTCGAGATGGTCTCCCGGACCTTCGGCGCCAGCTTGAGCTGCAGCAGCGAGACGTCCTTGCCCTCGGCGACGCGCTTGCCGCGCTCGTCGACGACCCGGAACGTCACCTTCAGGTGGTCCGGCACCGACGCGAGATCCCAGTCGGCATACGGGATCGTGATCCCGCGCAACGCACGCAGCTCGCGGCCGAGCACCTCCAGCAGCGGACCGTCCGAAGGCGACACTCGCGAAAGGACGTACTTGGCGGTGTCCGGCGCCGGGACGAAGTTGCGGCGCAAGGCCTTCGGCAGCGACTTGATCAGCTGCGTCACCAGTTCCGGCCGCAGGCCCGGCACCTGCCAGTCGAAACCGTCCTCGGTGACCTGGTTCAGCACGGGCAGCGGGATGTGCACGGTGACGCCGTCGGCGTCCGCGCCCGGCTCGAACTGGTACGTCAGCTTGAAGACCTGCGTGCCCTGCGTCCACGAGTCGGGGTAGTCGCCCTCCCGGACGCCGCCCGCGGTTTCGTTGATGAGCATGGACTTCTCGAACGAGAGCAGGTCCGGCTGTTCGTGGCGGGTCTTCTTCCACCACGTGTCGAAGTGCCGCACCGACACCACGTCCGCCGGGACCCGGGCGTCGTAGAACTCGTACAGCGTCTGGTCGTCGACCAGGATGTCGCGGCGCCGGGCGCGGTTCTCGAGGTCCTCGACCTCCTCCAGCAGCGCCCGGTTCTCGGCGAAGAAGTGGTGGCGCGTCTGCCAGTCACCCTCGACCAGCGCGTGCCGGATGAACAGCGCCCGCGACATCTCCGGGTCGATCCGGCCGTAGTTGACGCGCCGGTCGGCGATCAGCGGGACGCCGTAGAGCGTCACCTTCTCGATCGCGATCACCGCGCCCTGCTTGCGTTCCCAGTGCGGCTCGGAGTAGTTGCGCTTGACGACGTGCTGCGCCAGCGGCTCGACCCACTCCGGCTCGATGCGCGCGTTGACCCGCGCCCACAGCCGGGACGTCTCGACCAGCTCGGCCGACATCACCCATCGCGGCTGCTTCTTGAACAGCGCCGAACCGGGGAACACGCCGAACCGCGCGCCGCGCGCGCCCAGGTAGTCGCCCTTCGCCGGGTCCTTGAGCCCGATGTGCGAGAGCAGCCCGGCGATCAGCGACGTGTGCACCTTCTGCGGGTCGACCGCGTCGGTGTTCGTGTTCAGCGAGATGCCGAGCGGCTTGGCCAGCTGACGGAGCTGGCTGAAGATGTCCTGCCACTCGCGCACGCGCAGGTAGTTGAGGTACTCGTTGCGGCACAGCCGGCGGAACTGGTTGCTGGACAACGCCTTCTGCTGCTCGGAGACGTACTCCCACAGGTTCAGGTAGGCGAGGAAGTCCGACGTCGGGTCGGCGAACCGCGCGTGCTGCTGGTCGGCCTGCTGCTGCTTCTCGGACGGCCGCTCGCGCGGGTCCTGGATGGACAGCGCGGCCGCGATGATCATCACCTCGCGGACGCACCCGTTCCGCGCGGCCTCCAGCACCATCCGGCCCATCCGCGGGTCGACCGGCAGCTGCGCGAGCTTGCGGCCGATGTCGGTGAGCCGGCGGTCGCTGTTCCCGGCGGCCGCGCTGTCGAACGCGCCCAGCTCCTGCAGCAGGCCGACGCCGTCGGTGACCTGGCGGCGGTCCGGCGGTTCGACGAACGGGAACGCCGCGATGTCGCCCAGCCCCAGCGACGTCATCTGCAGGATGACCGAGGCCAGGTTGGTCCGCAGGATCTCCGGGTCGGTGAACTCGGGCCGCGCCTCGAAGTCCTCTTCGGAGTAGAGCCGGACGCAGATGCCGTCGGACGTCCGGCCGCAGCGGCCCTTGCGCTGGTTCGCCGACGCCTGCGACACCGGCTCGATCGGCAGCCGCTGGACCTTCGTGCGGTG
Organism: Amycolatopsis sp. NPDC088138; assembly: GCF_044741685.1. Classification (NCBI taxonomy): domain Bacteria; kingdom Bacillati; phylum Actinomycetota; class Actinomycetes; order Pseudonocardiales; family Pseudonocardiaceae; genus Amycolatopsis; species Amycolatopsis sp. NPDC088138. Next base: position 1,468,904 of record NZ_JBIUTB010000002.1, on the reverse strand, counting down.
GCTGTAGCGCGAGATGCGCGCGGTGCCCGGGTCGACGACGTACTTGATGCCCGGCACGGTCAGCGACGTCTCGGCGACGTTGGTCGCGAGCACGACCCGGCGCCCGGTGTGCTGCTGGAACACCCGGTGCTGGTCGGCCGCCGACAGCCGCGCGTACAGCGGCAGGACCTCGGTGCCCCGCAGGTCGGCGCGGTTGAGCACGTCCGCGGTGTCGCGGATCTCGCGCTCGCCGGAGAGGAACACCAGGACGTCGCCCGGGCCCTCGGCGCACAGCTCTTCGACGGCCTCGAGGATGCCCTGGGTCTGGTCGCGCTCGTCGTCCCCTTCGGGGTCTTCCGGGTCGACCAGCGGCCGGTAACGGACCTCGACCGGGTACGTCCGGCCGGAGACCTCGACGATCGGCGCGTTGTCGAAGTGCTTCGAGAAGCGCTCCGGGTCGATGGTCGCCGAGGTGATGATGACCTTGAGGTCGGGACGCCGCGGCAGCAGCTGCTTGAGGTAGCCGAGGATGAAGTCGATGTTGAGGCTGCGCTCGTGGGCCTCGTCGATGATCAGCGTGTCGTACTGGAGCAGCGACCGGTCGGTCTGGATCTCGGCCAGCAGGATGCCGTCGGTCATCAGCTTGACCAGGGTGTCCTGCCCGGACTGGTCGGTGAACCGCACCTTGTAGCCGACGGTGTCGCCCAGCTCGGTCTTCAGCTCGCTCGCGATCCGGTCGGCGACCGTGCGCGCGGCCAGCCGCCGCGGCTGCGTGTGCCCGATCTGCCCGCGGACGCCGCGGCCCAGCTCGAGGCAGATCTTCGGCAGCTGGGTGGTCTTGCCGGAGCCGGTCTCCCCCGCGACGATCACGACCTGGTGCGCGGCGATGGCCGCGCCGATCTCGTCCTTGAGCCTGCTGACCGGCAGTTCTTCGGGGTATTCGATCTTGGGCACGCTCTCGCGGCGCGACAGCAGGCGCAGCTCGGCGGCGTCGACGTCGGCGGCGATCCTGGCGAGGGCGGAGTCACGGTCGCGGGCCTTGCGGGCACCGTCGAGCCGCCTGCGCAGCCGGTGCTCGTCGCGCGGCATCAGCTCGGGCAGGCGCGCACGCAGCGCTTCGAAAGGGGATGGTGTGGACATACTCGGTCCAAGAATAGCCGTGCGTGACGACGCGGGCTCCTGAATATCCCCGTGGCGTGACCGGCGGCACCCCGAAACGCCGTGAAGGCCACCTTGAGGGACTCTGAGTCCCTCAAGGTGGCCTTCACGGACGACGAGCGTCAGCCGGGCTGGCCGGGCTGCTGCGGGTGCTGCTGCTGGGCGTACGGCTGCTGCTGCGGGGCCTGGCCCGGGAACTGCTGCTGCGGCTGGCCCGGGTAGCCCTGCGGGGCGCCCGGCGCCGGCGGCTGCTGCGCGAACTGCTGCTGCGGCTGCGGCGTGGCCTTGGACCGGCCGAGCACCAGCGCGCCGACGATCAGCGCGACGCCGACCAGGCCCAGCACGATCCCGAACGTCGGCTGCATGTCGTCGGCCCACGAGAGCAGCCGGAACTCCATGTCGAACTGCTCGAGGACGAAGGTGCCGAAGCCGAGGACGGCGAACAGGATGCCGATCCGCATCATGATGGAAGACAAGGAGAACCCCCAACGGGCAAGGAAAATGGGAGCCGGCCGCCCCCGACGGCCCGCAATGGGACTCGAACGATAACGACCGGCCCGTGCCTTGTCCCCGGATTTCCCGTTTTGTTACCTCACGTCCGCTGGAGCGAGTCCGGGCCCAGGTCGGCGAGGGTGCGGTGGCCGGAAAGTCCCATCGTCAGGTCGAAGTCGGCCAGCAGGCTCCGCAGCACGTGGCGCACGCCGTCCTCGCCCGCGTGCGCCAGCCCGTAGACCCACGGGCGGCCCAGCAGCACCGCCCGGGCGCCCAGCGCGAGCGCCTTGAGGACGTCGGCGCCGGTGCGGACGCCCGAGTCGAACAGCACCTCCAGCCGGTCGCCGACCGCCGCGACGATGCCCGGCAACGCCTCCAGCGCGCCGATCGCGCCGTCGACCTGGCGGCCGCCGTGGTTGGACACGACGATGCCGTCCATCCCGGCCTCGGCCGCGCGGCGCGCGTCCCCGACGTGCTGGATGCCCTTGAGCACGATCGGGCCGTCCCAGTGCTCACGCAGGAACGGCAGCTGGTCCCAGGTCCGGTCGGAGCCGGTGATCAGGCCGATCCAGCGCAGGATCGCGGTGGGCGGGTCCTCCTCCGGCGTCTTCTCCAGCAGGCCGCGGAACACCGGGTCGGTGAACCCGACGGCCAGGCCCTCACCCTTCAGGAACGGCAGGTACGCCTGGTCCAGATCGGACGGCCGCCAGGCCAGCGTCCACGTGTCGAGCGTGACGACCAGCGCGGTGTAGCCGGCCGCCTTCGCCCGGGCCAGCAGGCTCGCGCAGACGTCCGGGTCGCCGGGCCAGTACAGCTGGAACCAGCGCGGGCCGTCGCCGCTGGCCTCGGCGACGTCCTCGATGCCGGTCGACGACGCCGTGGACAGGATGAACGGCAGGCCGACCGAGGCGGCGGCGCGGGCGGTGGCGGACTCGGCGTCCGGGTGCACGATCGACTGGACACCCACCGGGGCGACGGCCACCGGCGCGGGCAGCCGCGTGCCGAGCACCGTGGTCGAGAGGTCGCGGTCGGTGGCGCCGGTCAGCATCCGCGGCACGACGCGCCAGCGGTCGAACGCCTCGCGGTTGGCCAGCGCGGTCGCGCCGGAGCCGGCCGCGCCCGCGACGTAGGAGAACGGGCCGGGCGCCATGACCTCGCGGGCCGACGCTTCGAGCTTCGTCGCGTCGGTCGAGCACGGCGGCAGCTGACCACCGAGTCCCTGCAGGTAGAGCTCGTTCTGGTAGCTGCCGAAGCGTTCGGTCACGTCTGCCTCCTCGCGTTCGAAGGCGCACTGTACTCGCCGGTACGGCTCAGCCGGGGAGACGCTGCATGGGTTGCATCGGCGGTCCGCCGGGTGGGGCGAAGGCGGGCCCGTGGTCGGTGAACCCCAGGCGCCGGTAGAGCCGCGCGCTCTCCGGTGAGCTGGCTTCGAGGTAGGTCCACGCGCCCTCGGCGTCGTAGCGGTCGAGGCCGTGGCGGAGCAGCCGCTCGCCGAGGCCTTCCCGCTGGCGGCCGGGCAGGACGCCGATGAACTGCGCGTGCCAGTGCGGTTCGCGCGGCTCGCGGGTGGCCATCAGGCCGAGCAGCGCGCCCAGCCGGTGCAGCTCGTCGTCGTCGAGCCCCGGGATCAGGAAGTCGCCGTCGATCTCACCGCCGGCGGGGGTCCAGATCACCGCGGCCGTGTGGTCGGTGGTCACGTCGACGTTCCCGGTCGCGATGCCGAGCTCGGCGAGCGCGCGGAAGAACGCCGGGTGGGCGCGGGTGCGGCGGCGGTCGTCGCCCGGGAAGACCCAGCGGCTCATCGGGTCGTCCTGGAACGCCGCGACGAGGACGCCGACGACGGCGTCCACTTCGGACGGACCCGCGGACCGGACGTCGCTCATCGGCTCACCAGCTCCTCGGCTTCGCGGACCGGACCGCCGATCCCGGCGTAGACGTCCGGGCGCCGGGTGCGCAGCGACTCGGCCCGCAGGAAGCCGACCAGCCCGGCCAGCACCAGCAGCCCCGGCAGGCCCCAGCGCAGCAGCGGGTTCGCGCCCTCCGGGCCGAGCAGGACGTCGAAGTGGGCGACGATCAGCACCAGGATGACGCTCAGCGCCAACGCCGCCAGCAGCGGCGCGAACCGGCTCCGCCAGGGCGTTTCCGCACCCGGGTGCCGCCGGAAGAAGCCGACCACGGACAGCGAAACCGCGATCATGATGATCGTGACGCCGGTCGACGCGGTGACGCCGGTCCAGGTGAACAGGTCCGTGAACGGGTCACGGCCGGCCAGCGCGAACACCGCGACGACGACGAACGCGATCGTGGTCTGGACCAGGGAGCCCCCGATCGGCGCGCCGGTGCGCTTGCTCGTGCGGCTGAACCCGACGGGCAGCAGCCCTTCCCGGCCGAGCGCGAAGAAGTAGCGGGAGACCGCGTTGTGGAAACTCAGCATCGCGGCGCACTGGCTGGTCAGAAACAACACGTAGGCCACGTGGGAAAACACCGGACCGAGGTGTTCCCCGGCGATACCGAACAACAGTCCCGGCCCTTCGGCGGCGGCCCGTTCCACGATGTGGTCCGGCCCGGTCGCGACCGCCATCCCGAGTGCGGAAACGACGAACAGCACCGCGGTCAGGCCGATCGCGATGTACGTCGCGCGGCCGACCGTCCGGCTCGGGTCGCGGCATTCCTCGCCGTAGGTCGCGGCGCCTTCGAAACCGAGGAAAACGGCGATGGAAAAAGCGAAGACGGCGCCGACACCGGCAGTGAACAGGCTCGACGGCGAAAGCGGTGTCAGCGAAACGTGGCCGCCCGCCGGGTGCGCGAACATCCCGGCGTCGGCCACGATCAGCACGACGACTTCCAGAGCCAGCGCGACGCCGAGCACCTTCGCGTTGAGGTCGATGCGCAGCACCCCGGCCGCACCGGCGACCAGCACCGTCAGCAGCGCGACCAGCCACCACGGCACGGTCACGCCGAACAGCATGCCGAGCCACGCCGAAACGGAAAGGCCGAAGATGCCGTAGATCCCGAGCTGGATCGAGCTGTAGGCGACCACCGTGACGTACGCGACACCGGTGCCCGCCGATTTCCCGATCCCGTGCGCGACGTACGGGTAGAACGCGCCGGCGTTCGTGATGTACCGGCTCATCGCGGCGTAACCGACGGCGAACAACGCGAGCACCGGAGCCAGCACCACGAACGAAAGTGGCACGCCGATGCTGCCTGTCACAGCGTAAGTCGCCGAAACCCCGCCGGCGACCGCGTACAGCGGACCTGCCGCCGCGACGATGAAGAACACGATCTGGGCGGCACCGAGCCGCCGGGTGCCGAGGCCGCGCCGTTCCGGCGTGTGCGTGCGCATGAACCTTTCCCCGCATCGAAAACCTGCCCGCCGCCGGGCGCTCCCCATTCCCCCGGGGGAGTCCGAGCCCGTGGTGATCTTGGCGGCGGTCCACAGAGTAGGGGCAGCGGACCCGGCGGCGGTACGGCCGATCGGGGTAAAACACCGATGGCGCCGAAAACCGCGCCGGGACGTACCGCTATCTTCGGCATCCTTCCCTTCGACAGCCCAGGGGGCCCATTTCCGTCATGCGCCGGCTCACCTTGGTCGATTCGTTCTTCTTCCTCGGGCACGACGAGTTCACCGGGCGCGCGGTGCTCGGCCGGACGTCGCTCGGCATCGGGCTGGCCGGCGCGGTGTTGTGCGACCTGCTGTTCACCGACCGGATCACCGTCGAAGACCGCAAGGTCCGCCCGATCACCGGGCGGCTACCGGGAATTCCGACCATGGACCGGATCTTTTCCGAAATCCTTTCCGAAACGGCGGCCCACGGCGTGCGCGACTGGATCGACCACCTGCGCGCGACGCTGCCGTCGATCACCGCCGACAACCTGATCTCGCTCGGGCTCGTGCGCCGGGCACCTGATCGGGTGCTGTTGCGCCGCACGCACCGCTACCCGCCCGCGGACCTGCTCGTCTCGACGGCCGCGCGGAGCAAGGCCCGCTCGGCGGTGTTCGGCGTCGACCGGCCCGACCCGCATTCGGCGTGCCTGGCGCTGCTCGCGTGGACCGCGGGCGTCTCCGACCTGTGCGAACCGGAGCTCGGCCGGGCGCAGGTGCGGGCGTGGATGGCCGACACCCACGAGGCGCTCCCGCGCCGCATCGCCGACGTGATCACCGGGGTGGAGGCGGTCGCGGCGGCCGTCGTCTACACCGGCGACCGGAAGTGACCCGCGGGTAACCTGGGCGCGTCCGCCGTCGACGTCCCCTTGGAGGAGACATGCGCGCCCACGACGTGGTCCTGTTCGGCGCCACCGGCTTCACCGGCGGCCTGACCGCCGAGTACCTGGCCCGGCACGCGCCCGCGGACCTGCGCTGGGCGCTCGCCGGGCGCAACCGCGGCAAGCTCGAGGCCGTGCGGGCGAAGCTCGCGGAGATCGACGACCGGTTCGCCACGCTCGACCTGCTCGTCGCCGACTCCGGCGACCCGGCGTCGCTGCGCGCCGTCGCCGAGGCCACGAAGGTCGTGATCACGACGGTCGGGCCTTACCTGGACCGCGGTGAGCCGCTGGTGGCGGCGTGCGCCGAGGCGGGCACCGACTACGTCGACCTGACCGGCGAGGCCGAGTTCGTCGACCTGATGTACCTCAAGCACGACCGGCGCGCCCGCGAGACCGGCGCGCGGCTGGTGCACTCGTGCGGGTTCGACTCGATCCCGCACGACCTCGGCGCGTGGTTCACCGTGCGGCAGCTGCCCGAAGGCGTGCCGCTGCGGGTCGACGGGTACGTCCGGGCGAGCGGGATGCCGTCGGGCGGCACGTTCCTCAGCGCGCTGACCGTCATGGGACGGCTGCCGGCCGGGGCCCGCGCCGCTCGCGAGCGCGCCGCCGCCGAGCCGCGCCCGGCGGGCCGGTTCTCCCGCGCCCCGCTCGGCCGCCCGCACCGGCTGGCCGGCCCGGGCTGGTGGGCGGTGCCGCTGCCGACGATCGACCCCGAGGTCGTCCGCCGGTCGGCGACAGCGGTCGAGCGCTACGGCCCGGACTTCACCTACCGGCACTTCGCCGCGGTCAAGCACCTGCCGGTGCTGGCGGGCGGCGCGGTCGGCGTCGGCGCGCTGTTCGCGGCCGCGCAGGTCCCGCCGGCCCGGCGAGCGCTTTCCCGGCTGCTGGCGCCGGGCAACGGGCCGAGCCCGCAGCGCCGGGCCCGGTCGTGGTTCTCGGTGCGGTTCGTCGGCGAGGGTGGCGGCAAGCGCGTGGTGACCGAGGTGTCCGGTGGCGACCCCGGTTACGACGAGACGGCGAAGATGCTCGCGGAGTCGGCGTTGTGCCTGGCGACCGACGACCTCCCGGAGACGGCGGGGCAGGTGACCACCGCGGCCGCGATGGGCGACGCGCTGCTCGACCGGCTCACCAAGGCGGGGATCAGCTTCGAGACGCTGTGACCATCCTCAGTGGACTGCCGGGGCGGGCAGTCCACTGAGGACCCGGTCAGCCCACCAGCAGGTGGACCAGGTGGCCGACGTTGTGGATCGCGAAGTACGCGATGTCGGCGGCCGCGTAGACGATGTCCGAGATACCCATGGTGAATCCTTTCGCCAGTGTGCTCAACGGAGAGTTACTGCGCGGTAACACCTTGAGCATTGGTCCAAATGGCCTAGCAGACCAGGTTTGATGATCGTTATGCTCCGCGCGGGGGATGAATGAGACAAATCACCTCGCGCCGGGAATGACCTGGGTCACAGGAGGGGTGCGGCCGGCCGCGATCTGTGCCGCGGCCGGAGTTTTCACGCGGTTTCACACGCTTGCGGCGTGAAATTCCGGCGGTGTGATGGAGCTTCTGCCGCTCCCGGCGCGCGATTAGCGTCGAGCGGGTTCTGCATCGATTTTCGGGCGGAACCTCCCCTTTCCCCAGTTTTCCCAAGGAGCGTCATGAGACTGCCCCAACGGTTCGCCGCGCTCGGCGGGGCGACGGCGGCGGGCATGGTCGTGGTCGGCATCGCCGTCGCCGCGCCCGCGCAGCCCGTCCCCACGCCACCCCCGGCGGTATCCGCCGCGCAGGCCCAGGCCAACGCCACGAACGCGGCGGCGGGCCTGGTCGCGGCCCGGCCGGCCGCCCTGTTCGCCGGGTCGCACGACAAGTTCGTCCAGCGGGACGTGCGGTCCGCGGCCGGCCTGTCCTACGTCGTCTACGACCGGACCTACGACGGCCTGCCCGTGGTCGGCGGCGACCTGGTCATCGCCACCGACTCGGCGGGCACGGTGAAGACCACGTCCGTGGCCCAGCAGCAGCCCCTCGGTGACCTCGACGTCCACGGCGCCAAGCTGTCGGCGGCCCAGGCGGACGCCGTCGCGGCCAAGCAGGTCCGCGGGCCGAAGGGCCTGCCGGGCGGGAAGCTGGTCGTCGTCGCCGACGGCAGTGGCCGGCTCGCGTACGAGAGCAATGTCGAAGGCACCGACGAGCACGGTGAGCCGAGCAGCCTGAGCGTCTACGTCGACGCCGTGGACGGCCGCGTGCTGCGGAGCGTGCAGCACGTCGCCGCGGGTACCGGCACCGGCAAGTGGAACGGGCCGTCCCCGCTGCCGCTCAACACCACGAAGTCCGGCAGCACGTACTCGATGGCCGACCCGGGCACGGCCAACCTGGACTGCCGCAACTACAGCACCGACACCGTCCTCACCGGACCGGACGACAGCTGGGGCAACGGCACCGGCACGAACATCGAGACCGGCTGCGCGGACGCGCTGTTCGTCACGCAGACCGAGAAGAAGATGCTCTCGGCGTGGGTGGGCCGCAACGGCTTCACCGGCAACGGCGGCGCCTGGAAGATCCGCGTCGGCCTCGACGACGAAAACGCTTACTACTACAACTCGCGCCCGGCCTACGTGAACCTCGGGCACAACCCGAGCGGCGAATGGGTCGGCTCGCTCGACATCCTGGGCCACGAGATGGGCCACGGCGTCGACGACTACTCCGGCTCCGGCGGTTTTTCCGGCGGCGGCACGCAGGAGTTCATCGCCGACACCTTCGGCACGGCCACGGAGTTCTACGCGAACGAGCCGTCGCAGTACGACCCGCCGGACTACGCGATCGGCGAAGAGGTCAACCTGGTCGGCACCGGCGCGATCCGCTACATGTACGACCCGTCGAAGGTCGGCGACCCGAACTGCTACTCCAGCTCCACCCCGAACGCGGAGGTGCACAAGGCGGCCGGGCCCGGCGACCACTGGTTCTACCTGCTGGCCGAGGGCAGCAACCCGGCCGACGGGCAGCCGACGAGCCCGACCTGCAACAGCAGCACGGTGACCGGGCTGGGCATCCAGAAGGCGATCAACATCATGCACGGCGCCGTCCAGCTCAAGACGTCCGGCAGCAACTACCTGCGGTACCGCACGTGGACGCTGCAGGCGGCGAAGAACCTGTACCCCAACAGCTGCACGGAGTTCAACACCGTGAAGGCGGCTTGGAACGCGGTGAGCGTGCCGGCTCAGTCGGGCGATCCGACGTGCACCGACACGCCGCCGACGACCACGACCACCCCGCCCACGACCACCACCACCCCTCCCCCTGGTGACTGCACCGGCCAGAAGCTGCTGAACCCGGGCTTCGAGTCGGGCAAGACGTCGTGGACCGACCCGAACACCACCATCGGCCAGTGGGGCACCCAGGCGCCGGCGCGCTCGGGCACCTACGCGTCGTGGCTCGGCGGCCAGGGCGTGACGCACACCGACACGCTTACCCAGTCGGTGGCGATTCCCGCGGGCTGCCACGCGAGCCTGACGTTCTGGCTGCGTGTCGGGACCGCCGAGACCGAGAACGTCGTCTACGACAAGCTCGTCGTGTCCGCCGGCTCGACGGCGGTGGCGACGTACTCGAACCTCGACCGCAACGCGGCCTACGCGCAGAAGACGATCGACCTGTCGTCCTACGCCGGCCAGACGGTGACGCTCAAGTTCGCCGGGATCGAGGACCAGTCGCTGCAGACGTCGTTCGTCGTGGACGACACCGCTGTCACGCTCAGCTGATCCCGCCGGGGCCTGCCACCTACTTTGGTGGCAGGCCTCGTTGCGCCGGCTGCGCCGAGTACTCATGCTTACCCGATCGGAGGTGAGCATGGAGGCGAGTGCGCTCGAGCCGGCCGACGCGGACCTGCCCGGCGAGGTGGCCGCGGCCGTCCGCGAAGGACCGTTCGACATGGCCTTCGACCTGGTGATCCGGCATCGCGGGCTGAGCCTGGAGGGCCTGCAGCGGCGGATGGCGATCCGCGGCGCCCAGGTCAGCCTGGCGACGCTGAGCTACTGGCGACGCGGCCGACGTCACCCCGAAGGGGGACGTTCACTGCACGCCGTGCGCGTCGCGGAAGGCTGCCTCGGCCTGCCCGCCGACGCCCTCACCGCCCTGGTGGCCCCGGCCCGGCCGCGCGCCCGCCGGGCCGAGCCGTGGCCGAGCGGGGTCAGCCTGGCCAGCGCGCTCGGCGCCGAGCCGACCGAGCTGGGCTCGTGCGACGGCATCGACCTCGACGGCAACGCGCGGCTCGCGATCGCCTCGGTGCACCAGCGGGCGACGCTCACCGCGGACCGCACGGAGGCGTCGGTGCGCACGGAGATGGTGGTGACCAGCCGCGAGGACGGCGTCGACCGCTGGGTGTCGTTCTTCCGCCCCCAGACCGGCGGCGCGCACCAGCCGGCGCTGCGCTCGGCGCACTGCTGCCGCCCGGGCCGGATCCGCCGCGACCCGTCGTCGGAGCTGCTGGCCGTGGAGCTGCGGTTCGACTACCCGCTGCGCGCGGGCGAGACGTACGTGTTCGACTTCGACTTCGGTTACGACGGTGAGCCCCCGGAGACGAGCTACCTGCAGTTCGGCATCCGCGCCCCGGCCCGCCAGCTGGTGCTGCAGGCCCATTTCGACCCGGCGGCGGTGCCGGTGCGCTGCCACCGCTACCACCGCCCGCGCGACGGTTCCCCGGACGTCGTCGGCGAACCGGAGCTGCCGGTGGGCCCGAGCCTGACCAGCCACATCGCGGTGCTGGACGCGCAGCCGGGTGTCTACGGCATGGTCTGGGAGTGGGACTGAACCTGCGCCGCCACCCGCTGCCTGTAAGCCGCGCGGCCCGCCGGATCGAGGCTCGGGCCAGCGCGGTGCTGGATGCGCAACCTGGGTGCCTGCGGCGCGGAGTGGGACTGACCGGTCGGGGGGGGGGGGGGGGGGGGTGATACTAGAAGTGAGATAACAATACGGGGCGACCCGGCCCCCCCCACGCGGCGGGTGGGCGGGGGGGGGCCGGGGGGGGGGGGGGGGCGTCGGGGGGGGGGGGGGGGGGGGTTTGTGCTCGTGGGGTTTGTTTTTTAAACAATTTCCACCCCCCCCCCCCCCCCCCACGACCGGTGACCTGCGCCGCCACTCGATCGGTGTAGGCCGCGCGGCCCGCCGGGTCGAGGGAGGTCAGCGCTCGGTCGTCGCCGATCAGGCCTCGGAGCCATGACATCACTGGCTCCGGCGTCAGCGCTGACAGGAGGTCCCAGCCGCCAACCCAGCGGGGGACCGCCGTTTCCGCTCGGCGAGTCCGCAGGGTGCCGGCGATCGCGCGGGCGACGTCCTCGGCGTCCACTGTGGGCAGTGCGCCGCCTAGTCTCACCCCCGACGCCAGTTCGGTGCGGACCGCGCTGGGCAGCACCGCGCTCACGCTCACCCCGGTGCCCGCGTACTCTCGCCGGACCGCCGCGGTCAGGCCGACCGCCGCGAACTTGCTCGCGTTGTACACAGCCATGCCCGGCAGCGGGATCTTCCCCGCCATCGACGCGACGTTGACGACATGCCCCCGCCCGCGCGCGATCATCCCCGGCAGCACTGACCGCAGCCCGTGGACGAGCCCCTGCACGTTGACGTCCATGGTGGTCCGGCCGACCGCGTCCGGCTCCTCCAGGAAGTCGCCCAGCGGCATCACGCCGGCGTTGTTCACCAGGACGTCGATCCGGCCGAACCGGCCGGTCACGGCATCGGTGAAGGCGGCGAAGGACTCGCGGACCGTGACGTCCAGGGGAAAACCGTGCGCGCCCTGGACCGCCTCGGCCAACACCGTGTCCAGGTCGCCGACGCACACCGTCGCACCGAGGGCGGCGAACTCCACGGCGGTCGCGCGGCCGATGCCACGCGCCCCGCCCGTGATGGCGACGACCGCGCCGCGCGGGTCGATCGCCGGGTAGCGGTCACCGGACAGCATGGATCTCGTAGTCCTTTTCGTCGAAGGAACCGACCTGCGACCGCAGCCGGGCGGTCGAGAACGGCCAGCTGAAACTGTTGCGGCCGTTCACATCCGTGTAGTAACTCGAACAGCCGCCGGACTGGTAGACCGTGCCCGGCAGCGCCGCCTGGACCTCCGCGTTGAACGCTTCCTGAGCCTCCGGCCGCACCGAAACCGAGGCCCAGTCCGAGCGCAGCGTGCGGGTCACCGCGGCGACCGTGTGCCGCAGCTGGGCCTCCAGGATCATGAACGCCGACGTGTGCCCGGTGCCGAGGCTCGGGCCTAGCAGCAGGTACAGGTTGGGGAAACCGGCGACCGTCGTGCCGAGGAACGCCTGCGGGCTGCCCTTCCAGTGGTCGTCCAGGCTGCGGCCGTCGCCGTCGAAGACGCGGGCCGACACCGGCATGTCGAGGATGTGGAAACCCGTGCCGAAGATGATCGTGTCGACCTCGGCGATCGAGCCGTCCGCGCCCAGCACCCGGTTGCCGGAAACCGAGGAGACCGCCGTCGCGTGGACGTCCACTGTGGACCTTGTCAGCGCGCGGTAGTACGTGTTCGACATCAGCAGCCGCTTGCAGCCGAGCGTGTAGTCCGGCGTGAGTTTCCGGCGCAGCAACGGATCTCGCACGGTCAGCCGCAAATGAGCCAAGCCGAGCTTCTGGACCTGCCGCAGCAGCCATGGGTGCCGGAAGCCGAGGCCGAGCGTCTCCATGGCGCCATACTCCACGCGGCGCAACACCCGTTGCAGCGCCGGGAACCGCCGCAGCAGGAACCGCTCGACGCCCGGGACGTGGTGGTCCGGCTTGGGCAGCACCCACTGGGCCGTGCGCTGGAACAGGTGCAGCCGCTCGACCATCGGAACGATCTCCGGGACGAACTGCACCGCCGACGCGCCGGTGCCGATCACCGCGACTCGTTTCCCGGCGAGGTCGTGGTCGTGGTTCCAGCGCGCGGAGTGGAAGACCTCGCCGGGGAAACTGTCGAGGCCGGGCAGGTCCGGGATCAGCGGTTCGTGCCACGGCCCGGTGCCGGCGACCAGGATCCTTGCGGTGTAAGGCCCCCGAGACGTCTCCAGCTCCCATCGCGCCTCAAGGGCGTTCCACTGCGCGCGTGTCACCTCGACACCGAAGTGGATGCGCTCGGTGATTCCGAACCGCGAGGCGGTGTCACGCAGGTAGGAGCGGATCTCCGCCTGCCCGGCGAAGGCGCGCGTCCACTCGGGATTGGGGGCGAAGGAGTACGAGTAGAGCGCGGACGGCACGTCGCAGGCGCAGCCGGGATAGGTGTTGTCGCGCCAGGTCCCACCGAGCGTTTCGGCCTTCTCAAGCACGGCGAGGTCGTCGACGCCGACCTGGCCGAGCCGGACGGCGGCACCCAGCCCCGACGCCCCGGCACCGACGACGAGGACCGCGAAGTCGCGTTGATCCATTTTCGGAGACTAGCAGTATCTCGATACTGTCGGTACCCCGATTCCGGCTCCGGCTAGAGTGGGCGCATGGCCCGACTCACCCGCGCGGAAAGCCAGGCGCGCACCCGCGAGCAGCTCATCGAGACCGCCAAGCAGCTCTTCCTGCACGACGGCTACTCGGTGACGTCGCTCGAGAAGGTCGCCGACGAAGCCGGGTACTCGAAGGGCGCGGTCTACTCGAACTTCCGCAACAAGGACGAGCTCTGCCTCGCGGTGCTCGACCGGATCCACGACGAGCAGGTCGCGGCGGTCGCCGAGGCCCTGGTCGGCGCGGACGGGATGGAAGGGCTGCTGGCCGCGTTCCAGTCCTGGGCCGAGCGCAGCATCGGCGACGAGGCGTGGACGGCCCTGGAGGTCGAGTTCGCCACCAACGCCCGGCGCAACCCGCACGTCCGCGCCGAGCTGGCCGCGCGCGACAAGACCATTCGCGACACCATCGCGGGCCTGCTCTCGGGGTACGCCGAGCGCTTCGGGATCACGCTCCCGATGTCGGCCGACGACGCCGCGACGGCGTTGCTCAGCCTGGGCATCGGCCTGGGCGTCCAGCGGGCGATCGACCCGACGATCCCGGTGAACGTGCTGCCGGACGTCATCCGCATTTTCGCCGGCGCGCGCTGACCACACCGAAACCGTCTACTTTCCCCGGTCTTTTTTCCCTATTTGCCAACAACTTCCTCCCCCCTTGTGGCGGTGCTGACCCTTCGCTACCGTGGCGCTACGCCGCAGCACCACCAGCAACCCGTTTCCGGCAGCCGAAGGGCCACCGAATTCCGGGTGCTGTCAGTCATGCCCAACAGCGTCATTGAAAACGTCCGTGCTCCCCCACGGCACGTCCCCCGCGGAAAGGGTTTTCCCCCATGAGCAAGAAGTTGCGGCCGGTCCTGATCGGCGCGCTCGGCGCGGCCTCCGTCGCGGCCCTCGTGATCACCACGCCCGCGCTCTCCTCGGCCGCCCCCGCGCCGCTGGCCGCGCAAAGCGCCTCCGTCAAGGCGACCGGCGACCTTTCCGTCGCGGCCAAGAAGGAGATCGCGATGAAGCTGGTCTCCAGCGCGGAAAACTCCTCCCTGGACTGGAAAGCGCAGTACAAGTACATCGAGGACATCGGCGACGGCCGCGGGTACACCGCCGGCATCATCGGTTTCTGTTCCGGCACCGGCGACATGCTCGAGCTCGTGCAGGCCTACACCGACGCCGTCCCGGGCAACCCGCTCGCGAAGTACCTTCCCGCGCTGAAGAAGGTGAACGGCACCGACTCGCACAGCGGGCTCGGCTCGGCGTTCGAAAGCGCGTGGAAGCAGGCCGCGGCCACCACGGCGTTCCAGACCGCGCAGAACAACGAGCGCGACCGTGTGTACTTCAACCCCGCGGTGAGCCAGGGCAAGACGGACGGCCTCAGCAACCTCGGCCAGTTCGCCTACTACGACGCCATCGTGATGCACGGCCCCGGCACCGACCACAGCAGCTTCGGCGGCATCCGGTCGGCCGCGCTGAAGAAGGCGAAGACCCCGGCGCAGGGTGGCGACGAAGCGACGTACCTCAAGGCGTTCTTCGCCGCCCGCAAGGTCGTCATGAACGAGGAAGAGGCCCACTCCGACACCTCGCGCATCGACACCGAGCAGGTGACGTTCCTCAACGCGGGCAACTTCGACCTGCACACCCCGCTGAAGTGGAAGGTGTACGGCGACTCGTACACCATCAACTGACGACACGTGCGCGGTCGGCGTGGCGCCGCTAGGGTCTCCGGCCATGGGCAGGAGATTCCTCGGCGCCACGCTGGCCGCGGCCGCGTTGCTGGCCACCGCCGCGAGCCCCGCCGGAGCCGTCCCGCCGTCCTTCCACGGGAAGGCCGGCCAGGTCGTCACCGTCGTCGCGGACTCGGCGAGCGCGACCACCGCCGTCCTGACGGCGTGGCAGCGCACCGGCACCGGCTGGACCAGGGCGTACGGCCCGGTCCGCGCGTTCGTCGGCCAGGACGGGATCGGCCGGGCCAGCGAGTCGACGTCGCACACCCCGGCCGGCGTGTGGACGCTGACCGAGGCCTTCGGGATCCGGCCGTCCAACGGGACCCGGCTGCCGTACCGGCGGGTCACCACCTCGGACTGGTGGGTGTCCGATGTGAAGTCCCCGTACTACAACAAGCACTTCTCCTGCGTTCCCGGCACGTGCCCGTTCAACGAGGCCGCCGGTGAGGATCTCGGCAAGGCGGGCCCGGTCTACGACCACGCCGTCGTGCTCGACTACAACCGCTCGCCCGTCGTGCCGGGCGCCGGGTCGGCGTTCTTCCTGCACGTCAGCAACGGGAAGCCGACCGCGGGCTGCGTCTCGATCCCGGGCACGGACCTGGACGCGGTGATGCGCTGGCTCGACCCGGCGCGGCACCCGGTCGTCGACATCTCGGTCAGCGGCTGAGCAGCTCGTCCGCCGTGCGGGTGTTGATGATCCGCTCGGGCCCGATCCCGGCCTTGATCGCCCGCTCGCAGCCGTAACCCTGCCAGTCGAGCTGGCCGGGCGCGTGCGCGTCGCTGTCGATGGCGAACTCGCAGCCGAGGTCCGCGGCCAGGCGCAGCAGCTTCATCGGCGGGTCGAGGCGTTCGGGCCGCGAGTTGATCTCGACCGCGACGCCGTTCTCGCGGCACGCGGTGAACACGGCCTTGGCGTCGAACTCCGACTCGGGACGCCCCTTGCCGGTGACCAGCCGCCCGGTGCAGTGCCCCAGCACGCGGACGTGCGGATTCCGCACCGCGGCGAGCATCCGCCGGGTCATGTCCCGCGACGGCATCCGCAGCTTCGAGTGCACGCTCGCGACGACGAAGTCGAGCTGCGCCAGCAACTCCTCTTCCTGGTCGAGCGCGCCGTCGTCGAGGATGTCGACCTCGATGCCGTGCAGCAGCCGGAACGGCGCCATCAGCTCGTTGGCCTTCGCGACGATCTGCATCTGCGTCCGCAGCCGGTCGGGCGACAGTCCGTTCGCGACGGTCAGCCGCGGCGAGTGGTCGGTCAGCACCATCCACTCGTGCCCGATCTCCCGGCCCGCGACGGCCATCTCCCCGATCGAGCTGCCGCCGTCGGACCAGTCGGAATGGGTGTGGCAGTCGCCCTTCAGCGCGGACCGCAGCGGTTCGCCGTCCGGCAGCTTCGCCTCGACGATCTTCTCGCGGTACGCCGGATCCCGGCCGGCCAGCGCGTCTTCGATGACGCCGGCGGTGGCCTTCCCGATCCCGGGCAACGAGGTGAGCGTGCCGTTTTCGGCCATCGAGGCCAGCCGGCCGGCATCGGTCTTGTCGACGGTGGCGGCGGCGTTGCGGAACGCGCGCACCCGGTAGCTCGGCTCCCCCGCGCGTTCCAGCTGGAACGCGATCTCCCGCAAGGCCCATGCCGGATCCATGGGACCTGTCTACCCCCTCGGGGGCAGTTCGTGCAGCACGACGTCCGTCAGCGCACCCTCCGAGATCCGCGCCGTCTGGTAGGTGCAGAACGGCTGGCGGCGGCGGTCGGTGGGCGAACCCGGGTTGAGCAGGCGCAGGCCGGCCGGGGTGGTCGTGTCCCACGGGATGTGGCTGTGGCCGAACACGAGCACGTCGGTGTCCGGGAACCGCGCGTCGCACCGCTGCTCGCGGCCCTGTTTCCCGCCGGTCTCGTGGATGACGGCCAGGCGGACGCCGTCGAGGTCCGCCCGGGCGATCTCCGGCAGCCGCGCGCGTAGCGAGGGGCCGTCGTTGTTGCCGTAGACGCCGATGAGGCGCTTGCTGCGACCCTCCAGCTCGTCGAGCAGGGTGACGTCCACCCAGTCACCCGCGTGCACGACGACGTCCGCGGCCTCGACCTCCTGCCAGACCCGCTCGGGCAGCACGCGGGCGCGGCCGGGGAGGTGGGTGTCGGAGACGATCAGCAGCTTCACTCGATGGCCTTGAGCACGCGTTCCAGGAAGCCGCCGATGTGGTCGCGCAGCAGGGTGGCCGCGCCGTCGGCGTCCCCCTTCTTGGCCGCCGCGAGCACCGCCTTGTGCTCGGCCCACTCCTTCTTCCAGCTGGGGTTGGCCTCCCAGCCGACGACGGTGATCAGCGCCGCGCGGTCCTTGAGGTCGTCGAGGATGGTGACCATCAGCGGGTTGCCGCAGCCGCGGTAGAGCGCGCGGTGGAACCGGCGGTTGAGCAGGCTGAGCGCGACCTGGTCCTTGTCCGCGATCGCGCCCGACGCCTCCTTCAGCGCGTCCGCGGCGTCTTCCAGCAGGTCCGCGTCGCGCCGCTCGACGGTGCGCCGGACGGCTTCGGGCTCGAGCACCATCCGCACGTCGTAGACGGACCGGGCCAGGTCGGCGTCGACCTGGCAGACCGACGCGCCCTTGTACGGGCTGAAGGTCACCAGGCCCGAGTTGGAGAGCACCTTGAGCGCCTCGCGCACCGGTGTCTTCGACACGCCCAGCCGCGCGGCCAGCTCGGCTTCGACCAGGGGCTGGCCGGGGAGCAGCTCGCGGGTCAGGATGCCGCGGCGGATCTCCTCCAGGACCACTTCGGTCCGGGATGCGGGCAGGCTGAACGTCCCGGTCATGGTGCGCTCCCTCGGTCGTGTCGGAGCTCATTCAACCAGCCCCACAGGATCATATATCAGATGCCATACTGGGTGACATGAAGCGACCCGAGGAGCTCCGCAGCCACCGGTGGTACGGCGGCGACGACCTGCGCGACTTCAGCCACCGCGCCCGCAGCCGCCAGCTCGGCTACAACCCGGAAGAGCACCTCGGCAAGCCGGTGATCGGCATCCTCAACACGTGGTCGGACATCAACCCGTGCCACATGCACCTGCGGGAACGCGCCGAGCAGGTCAAGCGCGGGGTGTGGCAGGCGGGCGGCTTCCCGCTGGAGTTCCCGGTGGCGACGCTCTCGGAGACCTACCAGAAGCCGACGCCGATGCTCTACCGCAACCTCCTGGCGATGGAGACCGAGGAGATCCTGCGGTCCTACCCGATCGACGGCGCGGTGCTGATGGGCGGCTGCGACAAGACGACGCCGGCGCTGCTGATGGGCGCGGCCAGCGCGGGCCTGCCCGCCATCTTCGTCCCGGCCGGGCCGATGCTGCGCGGGCACTGGCGCAACGAGGTGCTCGGCAGCGGCACCGACATGTGGAAGTACTGGGACGAGAAGCGCGCGGGCCGGATCGGCGACGCCGAACTGTCCGAACTGGAGCGTGGCCTCGCCCGCTCGCCCGGCCACTGCATGACGATGGGCACGGCGTCGACGATGACGTCGGCCGCGGAGGTGCTGGGCATGACGCTGCCGGGCGCGGCGTCGATCCCGGCCGTCGACTCGGCCCACCACCGGATGGCCGCGGCGAGCGGCGCCCGGATCGTCGGCATGGTCTGGGAGGACCTGACCATCACGCAGGTGCTCGACAAGCGCGCGTACGCGGACGCGATCACGACCGTGCTCGCCCTCGGCGGTTCGACCAACGCCGTGATCCACCTGGTCGCGATGGCCGGGCGCAGCGGGATTCCGCTTTCGCTGGCCGATTTCGACTCGATCGCACGGCGCGTCCCGGTGCTGGCGAACATCCGCCCCGGCGGCGACTGGCTGATGGAGGACTTCTACTACGCGGGCGGCCTGCCGGGGTTGCTGTCGCGGCTGACCGACCTGCTGCACCCGGATCGGATCACGGTGACCGGCCGGACCCTCGGCGACAACCTCGCGTCGGCGTCGGTGCACAACGACGACGTCATCCGGCCGCGCGACAACCCGGTCGCGGCCGAGGGCGGGGTCGCGGTGCTGCACGGCAACCTGGCGCCGTCGGGCGCGGTGATCAAGCACATCGCCGCCGAGCCGCACCTGCTGACCCACACCGGGCCGGCCGTGGTCTTCGAGAACTACCGCGACCTGAAGAAGCGGATCGACAACCCGGCCATCACCGCGGATTCGGTGCTGGTGCTGCGCGGGTCCGGCCCGCTCGGCGGCCCGGGCATGCCCGAGTACGGGATGCTGCCGATCCCCGCGCACCTGCTGGAGGCCGGGGTCAGCGACATGGTCCGGATCTCGGACGCCCGGATGAGCGGCACGAGCTACGGGGCGTGCGTGCTGCACGTGGCGCCGGAGTCCCACGTGGGCGGGCCGCTGGCGCTGGTCCGCGACGGCGACCTGATCACCCTGGACGTCCCCGGCCGCAGGCTGGTCCTGGACGTGTCCGAAGAGGAGCTTGACCGTCGTCGTGCTTCGTGGACGCCTCCCGCGCCGCCCTTCGAGCGGGGTTACGGAGCGCTCTACGCCGAGCACATCACCCAGGCCGACGAGGGCTGTGACTTCGACTTCCTGGCCAGGGCGGGCCACAACCCTGAGCCGGACGCGCGCTGAGGTCCGGCGCCGGGTCACGGACGCCAGTGGCCGAACTCGCCGACGCCGTCCCGGTGCAGCATGACGGGTTCACTGCATGGCTCGAGCGATCGGGGCCGGCAGACCTGGATCTTGAGGCGGTCGAAGTTCGTGCTCGCCGCGGCTGGTGAGGCCAGGCCGGTCGCCAGGGTGAGCGCGAGTCCGGCGAGGAACCGGCGCACGGTTCATCCGGTTGGCGACGAGCCCGCGCGTGGTTCTCGAGGAGTAAGCGGCCACAACCCGGAGCCGGACGCGCGCTGAGCGTCCGGTTCATCCCCCGTTAGGGCGAGTCGTACGGCTTGTCCGGGTGCCACGTACGCTGGCCCCGTCACCGGCGCGATCGGGCGCCGCGTTGAAGGGGTGGAGAGTTGCCGTACGAACCGCGCTGGCCCGAGTCACACGGTGAGCAGACGGACGTCCTGCCGGTCGTCCGCCCCGACGCCGAACCCGAACCCCCGGTCAAGCGACCGAACCCGAAAACCCTGCGCAAGGCCGGCTGGATCGCCGGTGGCGTCTTCGGGCTGCTCGTCGTGGTCTACGGCGTCGACCTGATGGTCAGCCAGGGCAGCGTCCCGCGCGGGGTGACCGTCGCGGGGGTCGACGTCGGCGGCATGGACCGCACCGCCGCCGAGCAGGAGCTGCGCGGGCAGATCGAGCCGCGGCTCACCCGTCCGCTGGCCGTGACGGCCGGCGACGTCCAGGGCACGCTGTCCCCCACCCTCGCCGGGCTGACCCTCGACTGGACGCAGACGCTGGACCAGGCCGGCGAGCAGCCGCTGAACCCGTTCACGCGCCTCTCCTCGCTGTTCTCCAGCCGCGAGGTCGGCGTCGTCAGCCACGCCGACGACACCAAGCTCGCCGCCGCGCTCGACAGCCTCCGCGGCCAGGTCGACCGCGAGGCCGCCGAGGGCACCGTGAACTTCGAGGGCACGAACCCGGTCGCCGTCGCGCCGAAGCCCGGCCAGAAGCTTGACTTCGAGGCCGCGAAGGCCGCCGTCGTCGAGAAGTGGGCGCGCGGCGAGACCCTGGCCCTGCCGGTGACGAGCACGCCGGTCCGCACCACGCCCGAAGGCGTCCAAGCCGCGCTCGAGCAGTTCGCGAAGCCCGCCGTTTCGGGCCCGCTGGTCGTCAAGGGTGACGGCAAGAACGCCACCGTCAAGCCGGACGCGATCGCCGCGGCGCTGAGCTTCGAACCCGCCGAGGGCGGCGGGCTGACGCCGAAGATCGACAACGCCAAGATCGCCGACGCCGCCAAGCCGCAGCTGAAGTCCACCGAGAAGGAGGGCAAGGAGGCGACCATCGTCTTCGAAGGCGGCAAGCCGGCCGTGGACCCGTCGACCGACGGCCGGACCATCGACTGGGACCCGAGCCTCAAGCCGCTGCCCGACGTGCTGAAGAAGACCGACGGCCGCGAGGTCCCGGCGATCTACAAGGACAGCCCGGCCAAGGTGACGACCGACCAGGCGAACCAGCTGGGCGTCAAGGAGGTCGTCGGCGAGTTCACCACCGGCGGCTTCGCGGCCGACTCCGGCACGAACATCCGGGTGGTCGCGCAGAAGGTGAACGGCGCCATCGTCAAACCGGGGGAAACCTTCAGCCTCAACGGGTTCACCGGCCCGCGCGGCAAGCCGCAGGGTTACGTCGAGGCGGGCGTGATCGAGAACGGCGCCCCGGCGCGCGAGGTCGGCGGCGGCATCTCGCAGTTCGCGACCACGCTGTACAACGCGTCGTACTTCGCGGGCATGAAGGACGCGGGGCACAAGGAGCACAGCTACTACATCAGCCGCTACCCCGCCGCGCGCGAGGCGACGGTGTTCCAGAACCCCAACGGCGCCAGCGTCATCGACATCAAGTTCACCAACGACTCGCCGACCGGCATCGCGATCCAGACGATCTGGACGCCGTCGTCCCTCACCGTGAAGCTGTGGGGCACCAAGCGCTACACCGTCGAGTCGATCCCGGGCACCCGGGTCAACCCGAGCGACCCGCCGACCAAGCCGGGGCCGGCGGAGAACTGCCACGCCTCCAACGGCGCGCCCGGCTTCACCACGACCGACACGCGCGTGCTCAAGGACGCCTCGTCCGGTCGTGAGGTCAGCCGCTCGACCCGGACCGTCCGCTACAACCCGCAACCGAAAATCACCTGCGGCCCCTCCTAACGGCCGTTCACCGGCTGCTTCCACGCCGGTACGCTGAGTGTTTCCGGCGGCACCGGAGGCGCGATGACGGCACGTGCGGCAGGGTTCCGGGACGTCCTCGCGGTGCCGGAGTTCCGGGCGCTGTTCGGCGCCCAGCTGGTCTCCGTCACCGGTGACCAGCTCGCGCGTGTCGCGCTGTCGATCCTGGTGTACGACCGCACGAACTCGCCCGGCTGGGCCGCGCTGACCTACGCGCTGACGTTCCTGCCCGACCTCGTCGGCGGCCCGTTGCTGTCCGGCCTCGCCGACCGCTACCCGCCGCGGCGGGTGATGGTCGTGGCCGACGTCGTGCGCGCGGTCGCGGTGACGGCGATGGCGCTGCCCGGGCTGCCGTTGCCCGCGGTGGCCGCGCTGCTCGTCGGCGTCCAGCTGTTCAACCCGGTGTGGAACTCCGCGCGGGCGGCGCTGATGCCGCAGGTGCTGCCGGCGGAGACGTTCGTACCCGGCATGGGCCTGCTGATGATCCTGGTGCAGGCCGGGCAGGTCGCCGGGTTCGCGCTCGGCGGGCTGCTCGTCGCCTGGCTCGGCACCGCCGGCGCCCTGCTGGTGGATGCGGTCAGCTTCGCGGCTTCGGCGCTGTTGCTGGCCGCCGGCGTACGGGCGCGGCCGCCGCGGGCCGAACCGGGTGTCCGGTGGTGGCCGCACGTCCGCGCGGGCTGGACGGTCGTCGTCGGCGACCGCCGCCGCCTCGCGCTGGTGGCGCTGGGGTGCGTGTCCGGGATCTACATCGCGGGCGAGGCGATCGCGGCGCCGTACGCGGCCGAGCTCGGCGGTGGCGCGGTGGCGGTCGGGCTGCTGCTCGGGGCGTACGCGCTGGGCAACGTCGTGGGCATGGCCGCGCTGTCCCGCATCCCGCCCGAGCGGCGCGGCAGGCTGCTCGGGCCGCTCGCGGTGCTGGCGTGCGCGGCCCTGCTGGGCTGCGCGCTGCGGCCGGACCTCGGGGCGACCCTCGCGCTGCTCACGCTGTCCGGGATCGCGGCCTCGTACAACCTCATCGCCAACACGACGTTCGTCCAGCTGACACCGGAAGCCCAGCGCGCGCAGGCGTTCGGCTTCGCGCTGACGGCGTTGCGGGTCTCGCAGGGGCTGGGCGTGGTGCTCGCCGGGCTCGCGGCCGAGCGGGCGGCCCCGCACGGCGTGGTGGCCGCGGCGGGCGCCGTGGGTGTGCTGGCGGCGTTCGGCGCGGCCCGGCTCTGGCACCGGGCGCAGCCGGCCGCCGAGCCGTCCTGAGCGAGCCGGTGCGCCGGTCCTGGCCGGGCGTCCGGACCCCGGCGACCGGTCCCCGCGCGGGTCCCGGTCACCGGGGTGCCGGTTCTCAGAACCGCGTCCAGTCGGTCGGGCGCTGACCGGTGCGGGTCGTCCAGTCGGTCGGGCAGGCGGGCAGTGGTGCGACGCCGGCGTCGGCCTCCGTGCGGGCCCAGTCGGTGGGCAGCTGGTGGGCGGTCCAGTCGGTCGGCAGTTCGCGCGCGGTCCAGTCGGTCGGGATCTGGCGGGTCGTCCAGTCCGTCGGGATGGAACGGGTCCAGTCGGTCGGCAGCTGCCGCGTCCAGTCGGTGGGCCGCTGCGCGCGACGGCGGGACGGGACGATGTTGGCGTTGGGCAGGAAGTGCGACATGATTTCTCCTTGTGGTGTGCGACAGGGGGCGATCTTGCACGGTGCGTAACCGGACGGTAGCCCGACCAGCCTAGTGACACACCGCGTTCATTCGATTACAGTGACGATTTCCGCGAACAGTTCCCGTCCTGGAAAGAGGGGCGTTCCGTGGGATTCTCCGGGTCCCAAGGGCGTAAGCCCAGCTCAGAACGTCCACGATCGGGTATCCGTGCGTGGGCCATGTGGAAGCTGCCCACTCCGGTGTTCGGTTATGTCCTCGTGGTCGACGTGCTCGCGCTGGTCGCCGTGGCCGCCACCGCCGGGCTCGTGCCGATCACGAGCCAGTCGGCGCTGTGGTGCGGCCTGATCCTGGCCGGCGAGATCGTGCACCTCGAAGCGGCGCAACGCATCGAGCGCATCCGCGAGCTCGCCGCGGACGGCCGGCCGCACATGCACCTGCAGTCGATCTGGATCTTCGCCGGGCTCCTGCTGCTGCCGCCGCCACTGGCCACTTTGGTGATCGTGGTCAGCTACGCCCATTCGTGGTTCCGCGTTTACAAACGACGCGGTGTGGTTCACCGGAAAGTGTTCTCCGGGGCGACCGTGATCCTGGCCTGCACCGCGGCGGGCGGTGTGCTGACCGCCGGCACCGGCGGGCACGTGGCACCGTACGTACCCTACCTCGACGGGTTCGGCGGGATGACCGCGCTGCTGGCGTCCGGGATCGTCTACTTCGGACTCAACTACGTGCTGGTGATCCTCGCGATCGTGCTGAGCAACCCGGGAAAGCCGCCGCGGCAGGCGTTCGGCAACCCGTCCGACGTGCTGATCGTGCTCGCCGCGGTCGGCGTCGGCTGCGGCATCGCGCTGGTCATGACGGTCCGGCCGTGGCTGCTCCCGGTCCTCATGGTGACGCCGGTGGCCCTGCACATCGGGCTGCTGCTGCCGCAGTTCCAGGCCGCCGCGCGCACCGATTCGAAGACATCGCTGCTGGCGCCCGAGTTCTGGGTGCAGCTGGCCCGCGCCGAGCTGGCGCGCGCGGCCGAGCTGTCGTCGACCGCGGGCGTGCTGATGATCGACATCGACCACTTCAAGACCATCGACGACAGCAACGGCCACCTGGCCGGTGACGAGGTGCTGCGCGCGATCGCGGCGGTCGTGCAGGGTTCGGTGCGCGGCGGCGACTACGTCGGCCGCTTCGGCGGTGACGAGTTCGTCGTCCTGCTCCCCGGCGCGACGAGCGCGGAGATCGTGGCCATCGCCGACCGCATCCGCAGCGCGATCGCCGGCATCGAGGTGCCGGTCCCGGTGGTCCGCCCGGGCAAGCCCGAGGTGATCACCGGCCTGACGGCGTCGATCGGCGCGGCGGTGTACCCGGAAACGGCCAAGGAGTACACGATCCTGTTGCAGGCGGCCGACGACGCGGTGTTCGCGGCGAAGGAATCGGGCCGTGACCGGGTCGTGCTGGCCGGCAGCCACACCGAGCTGATCCGCCCCGAAATCCCCGACGTGCTCTGAGCACGGCCCGAAAACCGGTGGAACGGCGCCGCTGCGCGCCGCTACCGTCCTGGGTGACCCCGTCGTCCAGGCAAGGACGTGCCGTTGTACATCCGCTGAGACTTCCCGAGCACTGATTTCTGTCGCGCGTCGCGCTTCTGCGCCGCGTTCCTTTCTGCTGCGGACTTCTCACCGGAACGGTGTCTTTCCCATGCTCGAAAACTGGGCCGTCGTGCCCACCTGCCTGCCCCTCGTCCGGCGGCGTTGCCACGTGTGCGCGTCGCGGCGGTTCCGCGCGAGCGGCAAGTTCCGCGTCAACGCCCACCACAAGATCGTCGACGCCTGGCTCCTCGTGCTCTGCACGGGGTGCGGGGACACGGTGAAGCTCTCGTTCCTGGAGCGGGTGCCCGTGCGTTCCGTACGCCCTGAGCTGCTGGATCGCTTGCACGGCAACGATCCCGGCCTGACCGCCGAGCTGCTCCGGGATCCGGCCGTGCAGCACCGCAATCGTGTCGCCCTCGACTGGGAAGGCGCCTGGCGGCTCGACACCGGCGGCCCGGATCTCCGGGACCGCGAGGTGATCGACGTCGCGGTCCACTTCGCGGCAAGGATCCCCGTCCGGCCGGTGCGGCTGATCGCCGAAGGGTGCGGGCTGCCGCGCGCCGAGGTCGAAAGGCTTTACACGGAAGGAAAGCTGGTGTCGGCGGTCCGGCTGAGCGGCACGCTGTCGGGCGACTTCACCTTTACCCTGAAGCGCTGAGCCCGCCCTGAGCGTCCAGTGCGTCGAGCACCGCGTCGCCGTTCGCCCTCGCCCACTCCGTCAGCACGTGGATCGGCTCGATCAGGGTCGCCCCGAGCGGGGTCAGCTCGTACTCGACTCGGGGCGGCACCTCGGAGTAGGCGTGGCGGCGGACGAGTCCGTGCGCCTCCAGCCGGCGCAGCGTCTGGGTGAGCATCTTGCGGGAGATGCCGCCGATCAGCTCGACGAGGTCGCCGTGGCGCACCGGGCCCTGGCTGAGGCCGTAGAGCACGACCGCCGTCCACTTGTCGGCGATCAGCTCGAGCGCCAGGCGTGCCGGGCAGTCGGCGAGGAAGGGATCACCGGGACCGAAACCGCTCATGATCCCCAAGGTACCTGCGGGTGCCTATGGGAAACCTAGCCTGGTGTCATGCGAATCATCACCCAGCACACACTCGGCGGTCCCGAGGTGCTCACCATCGAGGACGCGCCCGAGCCGAGGCCCCTGCCGACCGAGGTGCTCGTCCGCGTCACGGCGATCGGGCTGAACCCGCTGGAAGCGCGCCTGCGGGCCGGCGAGTTCCCGCTGCTCGGCCCGCTGCCGTTCGTCCTCGGCTGGGACGTCAGCGGCGTGGTCGAGCAGGCGCAGACGTGGCGGTTCCGGCCCGGTGACGAGGTGTTCGGCATGCCGCTGTTCCCGCGGGCGGCCAACGCGTACGCCGAACTCGTCGCGGCGCCGGCGTTGCACCTGGTGCGCAAGCCGGCGTCGCTCTCGCACGTCGAGGCGGCGGCCCTGCCGGTCGTCGGGCTGACGGCGTGGCAGGGCCTCGTCGACCTCGGCGGCGTGACCGAGGGCAGCCGCGTCCTGGTCCACGGCGGCGGTGGCGGGGTCGGCCACGTCGCGATCCAGCTCGCGAAAGCGCTCGGCGCGCACGTGATCACGACCGCCAGTGGGGGCAAACGGGAGTTCGTCGAGGAGCTGGGCGCCGACGAGGTGATCGACTACACGAAGACCGACTTCGCCGAGGTGGTGAGCGAGATCGACGTCGTGCTCGACACGCTCGGCGGCGACACGGCCGAGCGGTCACTCGGCGTGCTCCGCCCCGGCGGTCACCTGGTGACGGCGGTCGCCGAGGACGATTCGGCGCTCATCGCCAAGTTCGAGGCGGCCGGCCTGCGCTTCAGCGGTGTCGCCGTCGACCCGGACCCGGTCGCCCTGCGCGGTCTCGTCGACCTCGTCGAACGGGGCAAGCTCCGCGTCCACGTGCAGGAGACGTTCCCGTTCGACCACGTCGCCGACGCGCACCGGCTGCTCGACGGCGGGCACCTCCAGGGCAAGGTCGTCCTCACCGTCTGATCCCGGCAGGGCCGCGCGGCCCTGCCGGGACGTCCGCTACGGCAGCGTGGCCAGGGCCTCCTGGAGGGCGGCGTCGGACAGCTCGTTGTCGACCATGTCGCCCGCGAGGTAGGCGCCGTAGGCCGGCAGGTCCAGGTGCGCGTGGCCGCACAGCGCCGTGAGGATCACCTTCTCCTCGCCGGTTTCCTTGCACCGCAACGCTTCCTGGATGCACGCCGCGAGGGCGTGCGTCGGCTCCGGCGCCGGGATGATGCCCTCGGAACGGGCGAACCGCACCCCCGCGGCGAAGCACTCCTGCTGCCCGATGGCGATCGCCTCGATCAGGCCGAGCTCGTAGATGTGCGAGATCAGCGGCGACATCCCGTGGTAGCGCAGGCCGCCCGCGTGGATCGGGTCGGGGATGAAGTCGTGGCCGAGCGTGTGCATCTTGAGCAGCGGTGTGAGCCCGGCGGTGTCGCCGAAGTCGTAGGCGTACTTCCCGCGCGTCAGCGACGGGCACGCGGCCGGCTCGACCGCGCGGATCACCGGGTCCATCCGGCCGGCCAGCTTCTCCCGCAGGAACGGGAACGCCAGCCCGCCGAAGTTCGAGCCGCCGCCGGTGCAGCCGACCAGGAGGTCCGGGGTGTCGCCGGCCTGCTCGAACTGGCGCAGCGCCTCTTCGCCGATGATCGTCTGGTGCAGCAGCACGTGGTTGAGGACGCTGCCCAGCGCGTACCGCGTGTCGGGGTCCTGCGCCGCCTGCTCGACCGCCTCGCTGATGGCGATGCCGAGGCTGCCGGTCGAGTCGGGGTGCTCGGCGAGGATGGCCTTGCCGGACTCCGTCAGCTCGGACGGGCTGGGGTGCACCGTCGCGCCGAACGTCTCCATCATCAGCTTGCGGTAGGGCTTCTGGTCGTAGGACGCGCGGACCTGCCAGACCTCGCACTCCAGCCCGTACTGCGCGCAGGCGAAGGCGAGCGCGCTGCCCCACTGGCCGGCGCCGGTCTCGGTGGTGAGCCGGGTGACACCCTCCTGCGCGTTGTAGTACGCCTGCGGAACCGCGGTGTTCGGCTTGTGGGAGCCGACCGGGCTGACACCTTCGTACTTGTAGTAGATCCGCGCCGGCGTCCCGAGCGCCTTCTCGAGCCGGCGCGCGCGGTAGAGCGGTGACGGCCGCCAGAGCCGGTAGACCTCCCGGACCTCCTCTGGAATGTCGACATAGCGCTCTGTCGTCACTTCCTGCTCGATCAGCGCCTGCGGGAACAGCGGGGCCAGGTCCGCCGGCCCGACCGGCTCACGGGTGCCGGGGTGCAGCGGCGGAGGCGGCGGCTCGGGCAGATCGGGGATGACGTTGTACCACTGCGTCGGCAGGTCGGCTTCGTCCAGGATGTACTTGGTGCGTTCGGCCATCACGCCTCCTTGGTCGGCGATGAATCAACTTAGGTCGGGTTCCGCACGGAAGCCAGTCGTGACCTGACGGAAAGGACGTCCTCGCGATGACCGGTCTCCCCCTCCCCCTCTGGCTGCCACCCGCCGGCCGCGGCCCCGGCCTGGTCCTGATCCAGGAGATCTTCGGCCTGGACGACTACCTCCGTTCGGTGGCGGCGGACCTGGCCGAACTGGGTTACGTGGTGGTGGCCCCGGAACTCTTCTGGCGCACGGCACCGGGCTGGTCCGCCACGCACGACGAAGCGGGTGTCGCGGCCTCGATGGAGGTGGCGTCGGCGTTCGACCCGGAACTGGGCCTTTCGGACGTCCTGGAGTCGCTCGCCCACCTCCGCTCCCGCCCCGAGGTGACCGGCGGAGCGGGCGTGTTCGGCTTCTGCCTGGGCGGCTCCCTGGCCTACGCGGCGGCGGCCGCGGGCGCCCCGGACGTCGCGGTGTCGTTCTACGGCTCGACGGTCCCGTCCCAGCTGTCCGAGCTGCCGAAGATCACCTGCCCGATCCAGTTCCACTTCGGCGGTCAGGACCCGTACATCCCCCGGGCGGACGTGGCGCTGGTCGAAGCCGCGGCAGCAGCGCACCCGGGGGCGGAGATCCACGTCCAGGAGGAGGCAGGCCACGCGTTCCACAACAACGTGGCCCCGATGTTCCACCACCCCGAGGCGGCGGCGCGAGCATGGGAGCTGACGGTGGAATTCCTGCGGCGGACGCTGCCGGCTCCTGCTTGGATGCCGAGGTGACCGTGTACGACCTCGCTCGTCGCCTGCCCGCCGTCCCGGAACTGCGCGCGCTGTGCCGTGCGCTGGCCGCGTTGGACGTCGTGCTGAGCCCCGGCAGCGACGACCGGTACCACCTCTACGACACCGCTTGGGCCCCCGGTGAGGAACTGGCGTCCATGCGGGACGGCGCGGGCAACGAGTACTCCGTCGTGTTCACGGCCGCGGGGGCTTACGTGCGCGGTTTCGACCACGAGTCGCCGATGAGTCCCTACGCCACCGACGACGAGGAACCGTGGCCCGGTGTGCTCGACGCCGTGCCCGGCGTGTTCCGGAAGTGCGTTGCGGAACCGGCGTTCGGCGACGAGTTCGGCACGCCGTACGTCACGGTCTGCCTGTGGCGTGAACACGACGACACCGCCTGGCGGCACGGGGACATCACGTTCCCCGACAAGGGCGACGACGGGGCCGACTGGATGTTCGCCCTGCTGACCGACGGCACCCCCGAGGCGTTCCGGGAGTGGGCGCGGGACTACTACGAAAAGCCGATCGACCTCGACGCAGTGCGCCACATCTACGCCGGGCATCCGCTGACCGCGGACGTCGTGACCGCGCTCAACCCCGCCACCACCCTGGCGGCCGTCGCGGATCACGTCACCGCGACCGGCTACCCGATCCGCTGACCGGTCAGCGTGCGGTCCGCTGCCACACCTCGCGCCATCGGTGCGTGGTGCGCAGCCCCAGCCCGGGGCGGCGGGCGGACGGGCCGGCGGGGTCCACGCCGCAGGCCGGGCACGGGGCGTCCGCGGTCAGCGACCACCCGCACGCGCGGCACGTGGCCGAGGGGTCCACGCCGGACTCGTACGCGGCGATCACCCGCCGGACGACGACGGCCAGCCGTCCGGTGGGATGTTTCTCGAAGTCGGGGCAGTAGGCGATCAGCCCGGCCCAGCTGCGCCAGTGGTCGGCACGGGAAGCGATCCGGTGCCCGGCGGCCTTTTCCCGGCGGCGGCGTGCCGCGTAGTCCTCGCTCTGCGCCCGCCAAACCAGGCGGGCCTGCTCCAGTTCGTCCACCGCCCGCCGCAACGACCGGGGATCCTCGTCGAGCCGCCTCGGCGCGTTCGCGCTGACGATCAGGTGATGCCAGGTGGCGCGGAAACCGTACGGCGCGAAACACAGCACGCATTCCCGCAACGCGAGCACCCTTTCCCGCGACGCGAGACCCGGGTCACGAACCCGGCGAGCCGCGGCGGGAAAACTGGTCACCACGGCATCGTATCCGGGGAACACGGCGGCGGCGGCCGCGCGACAAACCTGGCGCGGTCACGCCGGACGTTCTGCGATACTCACCGTCGTGAACAGTCGCGACACCAAGCCGGGGGTGCGTTTCCTGCTCTCCCTGATCGAGCCGCACGACGCGGCCGGGGTGCGGCAGCGGCTCGGGATCGGCGAGCCTCAGCCGCTCACCGACGAGCATGCCGTGTGGGAGCTCGATCTGCTGGACGCGCCCCGGTCGGTGCTGCTGTGGATGCTCGAACGCGACGATCCCGGCACGAACCGGCTGGTGTTCCACCGAGCCCGCGTCGACGACGCGCTCAAGCGCGACATCCTGCGCGGCCTGCCGTTCGGCACCGCGACCGGGCCGCTGCCGGTGGAGATCGACTGCGGGCGGCCGTACTGCCCGCACGCGGAACCGGACGTCCCGGTCAGCAGGCGGGGCCTGATCGGCGGCTTGCGCGACGCACGGACGATGGGCTCGGGCCGGGTGGCGGCCCGCGCGGTCAGCCGGCCCGACTGGCCCTCGGTCGCCGAGGCCGATCGGGCGGAGCCGTTGCCCGGCTTCGCGCGCTGGGCACTGGGTGTGCGGATCGACTGCCCGCCCGAGCTGCGCGAGCGGTTCGGCTCGCACCCCAAGTTCAGGAACCGGTTCCGCAGGGCGGGCATCGTCGAACCGCGGGACTACGCCGAGCTCGGCCGGCCGCCCCGGGACGTGCTGGCGGTGCTGTACTTCGGCACCCGGTTGTTCCCGCGGCGGGTGGCCGAGGCCGCCGCCTCGCTGACGCCGCTGGTGCGCGCCGAGCTCGGGGCGAACCCGGACGCGTGGGCGGTGCTGGCGCAGCTGCTGCCGGACTTCGCCGGGACGGTGCCGGAACTGGTGGCCACGAGCGGGGCCGTCGCGCGGGTGTGAGTGACGGGCGGCTGGATTCGAACCAGCGTGTCCCTCCAGTGGAGGAGGTGCGCCTGCCTCTGCGCTACGACCCGTCGGACCGGATGCTACAGGGGGGAAAGTGGTTTCCCGGAAACGGTTGCCGGTCGTCGACCTGACCGACCGGCGGGCGCTGGCGAGCTGGCGACCGGCCTCGCCCGAGGTGATCGCCGAGGCGGGACGGCTCAAGGAGGCCGCCCTGCTCGACTTCGGGCTCACCGACTCCGTGGTCGGCTCGTGGCTGTTCGCCAAGTGCCGGCACCAGATCGCCACGACGGCGATCGGCACCGCCGCGGTCGTCGCGTCCGGCGACGGCACGTGCCTCCTGTTGTTCAACCCCGGCTTCTTCGCCGGCATCGGGCTGGACGGCGTCAAGTTCGTGCTGTTCCACGAGGCCCGGCACCTGGTGCACCGGCACCTGTTCGCCGATCCGGAGCTGCGCGAGGACCCGGTGTTCACCCTGGCGGCCGAGGTGGTGATCAACCACGTCGCGATCGTGCGGCTGGGCCGGGGACTTCCCGTCCTGGACGGGAAACCGATCGGCATCGACCCCATGGACGTGTACCAGCGGTACGTCGAAGACCTCACCGCACACCGGCTGGAGCCACTGGCCTACGACGACTTCATCGGCACCGACATGACCGTCTACACCGAACTCAAGCGCATGAAGCACCCGCCGGTGCCGGCGCCGTTGTGCGTCCACCTGACCCACCGGCTTCCCGCGGATCAGGAGGCCGTCGACGCGACCGTGTCGTCGGCGCTGCTGAACTCGCTGCTGGCGGCCCGCCGCGGCAACACCGGTGCCGAGTCGGAGCTGCTCGATCTGATGGGACGCACCGAGGACACGGCGAGCCGGATCTGGGGCACCCTCGGCGCGGGGGTGCTGCGGGGCGTGACGGCCCGGACCGGCAAGGTCGACTGGTGGCAGCGGTGGCTGGTCGACGTGCTCGGCTCGAAGCTGCGCGAGGGCGAACGGCTGGTGTACCCGAAAAAACGCGGCGCGGTGCTGGCCGCGCTCGGCCACGAGCCGATGCTGTCGCGACGCGGGCCGGTGCGGGACAAGGTGCTGGTCATCGCGTACGACACGTCCGGGTCGATGCCCTCGAGCGTGGTGACCTGGATGACCGAGCTGGTCGGCGGGATCGACGGCGTGCAGGCGCACTGGCTGGCCTTCGACGGTGTCGTGCTGCCGTTCCGGCCGGGTGAACCGGTGCTCGGCGGTGGCGGCACCAGTTTCCAGGCCGTCGTCGACTACGTCGAGGGACGGTCCACAGTGGACGGAAAGCACTTCGAGGAACGTCCGGACGCCGTCGTCGTGCTCACCGACGGGTACGCCCCGCACGTGACGCCGGCCGAACCGGACAAGTGGATCTGGCTGATCACCGAGGGCGGCGACGACTGGCCCGACGCGCACTCACCCCCCATGGCCTGCCACCGCGTGCGGCCCGTGACCGGAAGAAACCGATGACCGAGACACCGCGCAAGACCCGCCGGCCCCAGGCGTCCCACCGGACCGGCGGCGAGGACGGATCACGGCTGGCCGCCTTCATCGACGCGATGATCGACATCGGCCAGACCGGGCAGATCTTCGGCTCGCACGGCATCGGCAAGACCGCGACCTTCTTCTCGCACGTCGCCGAGGCGTACCCCGGCACCGAGCTGGTGTTCGTGCCCGCCGCCAACCTCACCCCGGACGACCTGCTGATCAACGCCCCGGTGCGGGAGGACGGCGAGTTCGTGCTGCGGCAGCTGGTGATGAGCCAGCTGCGGCCGGGAAAGCCGTTCGTGCTGCTGATCGACGACTCGCTGCAGGCGGCGGAGTCGATCCAGTCGCAGCTCATGCAGGTCGCGTGCAACTGGACGCTGGGCGAGTACGACCTGCGGAAGCTCGGCTGCGTCGGCGTGTTCCTGACGGACAACGAGTCGCTCGCCGAGACCTCCGCGCGGCGCAGCGACCTCGCGATCCTGGACCGGATGGTCACCGTGCGGATGACCGCCAACGACACGATGTGGCGGAGCACGCTCGCGGCGCGCCACCGCGGCTGGGATCTGGGTGCGTTCTTCGGGGTGTGGAACTCGCTCGGACCCGAGCTGCGCGAGGCGCTGTCCCCGCGCACGATGGAGCACGTCCTGGCCCTCGCCCGGGAGAGGTTCCCGCTGCGCTGGGCCCTTCCGCTGGTCAACGGCGAGCGGCTGCGGCTGATGGAGAGCCGCGCCACGAGGAGCGTCGACCGCACCACCGAGATCCTCGGCCGGCTCGCCGACGCGCTGGGCGTGCCCAACCCCGCCACCGTCCCGGATCCGGTCCGGCGGGTGCTGCGGGCCGCGCTGCGCAACCGCTGGAGCGTGCTGCTGCAGGGCCCGCCCGGCTGCGGCAAGACCGAGCTGGTGCGCGAGACGATCCGGGCCGAGCTCGGCCGTGAACCGCTGTACTTCTCGTTGCCGGTGACCAACGTCGAGGACCTGTGCGCGCCGATCCCGACGTCGGACGGCACTCTGGAGAACCTGCTGGCGCAGCCGTTCACCGGCCACGAGCCGAAGGCGATCGTCTGGGACGAGTACAACCGCCCCAAGGACAAGGCGGCGTTCGCCCGGCTGATGGAGATCACCCAGGAGTGGTCACTGGCCGGGCGGCCGATCGAGAACCTGCGTGCCCAGGTGGCGATCCAGAACCCGCCCTACCACCTGGGGCGCAAGCTTCTGGTGGCCCGCAACAACATCGCGCAGGCGACCCGGTTCACCGCGTCGCTGGTGGTCGAGCCGTCCGACATCCCGGCCAACGAGTGGCTGATCCGCGAGTACGGCGGGGTGGCGGAAACCGTGCTGGAGTGGTGGAAGCACGACATCGACGACGAGGGCCGGGAGTGGATCACCAAGCGGACCCTCGAACGGCTCGTCAAGCTCCACGAGCGTGGCCTGCCCCTGGAGCTGGGCACGATCTACCTCGGTGACGGCGAGTACGCGCCGGTGCCGCTGACCTCGCTGATCGACCGGCTGGCCAACCGGCCGGTGACCGGGCTCGCCGAGCTGGCCCGGCAGGCCGACCGGTGGGTGGCGCGGCTGCGGTCCGAGTCGGCGTCGGCCGAGGGCGGCGACGGCAGCGACGTCGTGCACCAGGTGCTCGCCAACGCCGAACTGTCCCAGCTGCGCCGGCACCGCGCCGTCGTCGCGCGCCTGGTCCCGTTGCTGCCGCCCAAACTCCGGGCCACCTACCTGGTCGGGGTGACCGACGACCGGCAGCGGTTCTGGATCGAGGTCTTCACGAAGCTGCCGCGCTAGGCGTTGTCCCGCACGACCTGGACCGAGAAGCCCCTCGAGCGGACCTACTCCGGCACCGCCTGGGCCGGCGGCGGCTGCCGGTGCACGCTGCGCACCGCGGCCACGTCGGCCGGCACCGGGGGCCGCTCGGGGATCGCGGCACTCGCCGCGTCGAGCCGGCGCCTGATGCTGGTGGCGACGCCCTTGCCGAGCGCGAAACGGGTGGGTGTGGCCGCTCGCTGGGCGCCGTCGAGCAGGCGGTGGGCGGCCCGGCTGCCGAGCCCGGTGTTGCTCAGGACCAGGTGCCGCAACCGGTGCGGCCGGTCGGCGAGCGCGTCGGCGATGGCCGTCGTGGCGGCTTCGTCCAGTTGGTTGTCCCGGGCGTCGAGCACCTTCGCGGCCTTCACGCGCCCGAGATCGCACACCTCCACCCCGGCACGGGCCGCGGCGATCACCAGCGCGGCCGCCGCCTGCGGGCCGATTCCGTTGCTGGACAACGAGATTCGCCGCACGGTCCCCGGCTTGAGCGCTTCGGCGATGGTGCGTGCGCCTTCGTCGCCCAGCTGGGCCGCCGACACGTACAGCTCGGTCACCGCGCCGGCCGCGAGCAACGCCGCGAGGTGGGTCGCCCCGGCCGGGCCGAGCGGGTTGCCGCCGACGTAGAGCCGCTCGATGGGCCGGCCGGCGCCGGCCGCGGTGAGGATCGCGGCCACCACCTTCGCCACTCCGTCAGCGTCGAGGCCGGTCTGGACCAGATCCAAGGTGCGCAACGAGCGTGCGGACTCGACGAGCGCGGCCGCCGCGTCCCCGTCGCCGATCGGGTTGCGCTTGAGCCAGACCCCGGTCACCTTGCCGGCCTGCGGCGACATCCGCAGGTTGTCGGCGATCCGGCACACGCCGCCCGCGGTGATGCCGTTGCAGCCGAGGTAGAGCGTTTCGACCTCGCGCTCGACGGCCTGCCCGGCGACCTCGGCCGCGCCGTCGCCGAGCCCGTCCGTGCCCAGCAGGAGGTGCTTGATCACGCCGGGCCGCAGCGCCTCCGCCACCAGTGCCGCGCCGTCGGGGCCGAGCGCCGACTTGCACAGGTCGAGCCGGCCGTCGGGAAGCACCGTGCCGGTCGGGAAGTCCTGCCGTCCGGCGGTGGCCGTGCCGGTGCGCAGCCACGCCAGGAGCGGCTCGAGCCGGGTCACCACGCCGCCTCCCGGTAGTCCTTGAGGAACACCCCCGCGCTCGGCGCACCCCGCTCACCCCGGACGATCGGGTCGTACACCCGCGCCGCGCCGTCCACGATGTCCAGCGGCGTGCGGAAGCCGTCTCCGGCGAGACCGGCCTTCTTCGGCAGCGGGTTCTCGTCGGTGATCCACCCGGTGTCGACCGAGCACATGTAGACGCCCCGCTCGGCGAGTTCGGGCCCGCTGGTGCGGGTCAGCATGTTGAGCGCGGCCTTGGCCATGTTCGTGTGCGGGTGGCCGGAAGTCTTGTTCCGCACGGCGAACCGGCCCTCGACGGCGGTCACGTTGACGACGTACCGGCGCGGGTGCGGCGAGGCCAGCAGCAACGGCAGCAGCCGGTCGCACAGCAGGGTCGGCGCGAGCGCGTTGACCAGCTGCGTCTCCAGCACCTCCGCCGCGTCGAGCTCGCCCACGCGGACCGACCACGAGTTGACCGGCGCGGTGTCCGGCAGCAGGCCCGCCTCGTCGATCTCGGCGAGGGCCAGGGCGCCGCGGCTCTGCCCCAGCGCCAGCATCGGGCTGAATCCCGGGGCCAGCAGGACGTTCGACGGCAGGGCGCCGGTCTCGCCGTCGATCAGCGCCGCGTAGGACTCGGGGGGCCGCCGCACGGTCTGGGCGGCGTTGTTGACCAGGATGTCGAGCGGCCTGCCGTCCGCGCACAACGACTCGGTCAGGCCGAGCACCTGGCGTGGGTCGCGCAGATCGACGCCGAGCACCGTCAGCCGGTCCAGCCACCGCGCGCTGCCCGGCGCCGCCTCGAAGCGGCGCTGGGCGTCACGCGGGAAGCGGGTCGTGACGAGCAGTTCCGCCCCGTCGCGCAGCAGCATCAGCGCCAGCTGGAAGCCGATCTTCACCCGTCCCCCGGTGAGCAGCGCCCGGCGTCCGGTCAGGTCGGTGCTCGCACTCCGGCGTTCGGCGTTCTCCCGCGCGCAGGGCGGGCAGAGCCGGTGGTAGAACGCGTCCGCGAGCTGGTAGGACTCCTTGCAGACGTAACACCTTCTGGTCCGGGCCAGCGGGCGGGCCACCGCCTCCGGGGCCGGCCGCAGCGGCGCGTCCTCGCGCCGGTCCAGCGCTCCCGTCGCCGTCGCCGCGTCCACCGCCGCATCCGCCTCGGCGCGGCCGGCCGCACGCACCTTCTTGCGGTGCTGCCGGCCTTCCCGGGCGAACGACTCCGCCACCCGTTCGGCCTTCAACCGCGCCGGATCGTCCACCGGCAACGCCCGCAGCCGCGCGACGGTCTCGTGGAACGCCGCCAGCTCGGCCTCGGTGATCATGCGGTCCCCCTCCTGCGGCTCCGCGCACGAGGCCGAGCCTGCCAGGGCGGCCGGATTCGAACCGGCGTGCTCCGGATCTGCAGTCCGGCGCGACTGCCTCTGCGCTACGACCCTGGCATTGCCGGAATCGTATCGTTGCCGCCGCTACGGCAGTGGCGCGGGAGCGGGGGTGGATGCCGTGGCCAGGACCCGGCGCAGCCCGTCGAAGGTCGCCAGGACCCGTCTTGCCTCGTCCTGCATCGACCGCACCGCAGGGTCATCACCGGCGTCGACGGCGAGGGCCTCCTGCCACAGCGCTCGTTCGGCCTGACGCCACGCCGGTTTGCCGGTGACCTCGACGTCCACGAACCCGGCGTGCGGCAGTTGCCCGAGCAGATCCAGGTGCCGCATGCGTGGTGCCAGCCGCTCGTCGGTGGCGTCCAGGGCTTCCCAGCAGGTGACGACCATGCGCCCGCCGGGAAGGAGGACCCGGCGGCACTCCCGCAGAGCGTCCAGTGCCGGCTCGGCGAACTGCAGGGAGTCGACGACGAGCACCGCGTCGACCGACGCCGTGCCCAGGCCCGTGCCGGTCAGCTGACCCACCCGGAAGTCGGCCCGATCCGCCAGCCCCAGCTCCTGGGCCCGACGCCGGGCCTGCTCGATCGCGACCGCCGAAAAGTCCACCCCGGCCACCCGGCAACCGCTGCGTCGCGCGATCTCCAGTCCGTACCCGCCACGACCGCACGCCAGATCCAGCAAGACCTGCCCGGCACGCAGGCCGAGCGCCGTCACGACCTCGTCGAGCCCGGCTCCGCCCAGCAGGCTGGTGGACTGCAGGTCCGGCGGAAGACCGAGCATCCGCCGCACCAGCTCGTCGGCAACCGGTGACTCGACCCGGTCCGCGTACCAGCGGTCGAACTCCGCAGCGCTTTTTGTCACTCCCCGACCATCTCACGCGGGGGCGGTGAAGCCGCACCGCTCAGAACAGGGTCGCGGGCTCGACCGGCTCCGGCTCCGGCAGCGCGTCCAGGCCGGGCACCAGCGCCCGTACGTCGTCGTGGAAGCGGCGGGCGAGTGCCGGTGCGTCGTTGTTGTCCGGGGTGTGCAGGAAAACCGTCGGCGACCGGCCCTCGCGCAGCCAGCCGGCGACCACCGTGGTCCACGGCCGCCACCCCTCGACCGTCTCCTCGACCGAGTCCCGGCCCAGGTAGCGGACGACCGGCCGGTCGGTCAGGGCGCGCGTCCGCCGCGGCAGCCGCGGTTTCTTGGCCCAGGCTTCCTGCTCGGCTTCGCTGGACGGCGGGCGCTGGAAGAAGACCTCGGTGTCGAACGGCACCCACTCGGCGTCCGCGCCGCCGAGCGTCCCTTCCAGCAGTGACGTCGAGCCGGCGTCGGTGAAGAACCCGGGGTGGCGCACCTCCACGGCGCGCCGGAGGCCGGCGGGGAGCCGGCGCAGGAAGCGGCCGAGGTCGTCGACGTCCGGCGGGCCGAACGAGGCGGGCAGCTGGGTCCACAGGACCGCCCGTTCGCCGAGGGGCTCGATCGCATCCAGGAACGCCCGCATCTCGGCCTCGACCCCGGCGAACCGGCGCTCGTGCGTGACGACCTTGGGCACCTTGACCACGAACCGGAAGCCGGGATCGGTCTGCTCCGCCCAGCTCACGACGGTGTCCCGGGCGGGAGTCGCGTAGAAGGTCGTGTTGCCCTCGACCGCGTTGCACCAGCCGGCGTACGCCCGCAGGCGTTCCTTGGCCGGCAGCGACTGCGGCAGGAACCGCCCGGGCCACGCCTTGTGCGTCCACATCGCGCAGCCGACATGAAGACGTGCCACTTCCGTCAGCCTCCCTCGATCCTGGGTGAAACTACTACCCTGCCAACCTATGACGCCCAGTGACAACGAGCCGATTCCGCTCTCGCCACTGCCGGGGCGCACGACCGACCGCTCTGCCGCCTATCTGGCGCTGTTGCGGGACTTGCTCGACCTGGTCGGCGCCGAGTCTCCCGCGGCGGACGAGCCCGGCGCCCGGGTGGAATGGCACCATCGAGCCCGCAGGCTGGTCGGCACCACCGTCACGCACCGTGCGAAAGAGGGACTCGCGCCCGAGGAGTGGTTCGAGCCGCTGATCCGTGCCGCGGTGCACGAACCGGACCCGAGTTTCACCCGGCAGCTCGTCGAACCCGCCATCACCGCGTTCGGGCACCTTCGGGTGCAGCTCGCTCTCATCGCTCACCTGGACACCGGCACCGCTCCCGACATGGCCGGTGCCGCGCGTGCCTGGTACTGGACCGAGATCGCCGTCGGCTACCTGACCGGTTCCGACACCCCGACCGCACAGAGCCTCGACCTGCGCGGGCGATACCACCGGCTCGCGCTGCGCCGTTTCGTCGGCGAAACCGATCTCGACGTGCGGCGGTGCATCTTGCCCGGCCTGCCCCTGGACCAGGCGCTGTACCCCGCCGAGCTGCACGACCTGGTGACCGAGGCCGTGCGGATCGCCCGCACGTCCGGCGACGACTACCTTCGGCACCGGGTCGAACTCCAGGTCCCTCTCGAACCGTGACCGTCGTCCGGCGAGCCGCCCTGATCACCGCGGCTCCGGCCCTCACGACGTGGGGGCGAGGTTCTGGCAGAGGGAAGTGGGGAACTTCGGCTCGACGGCCAGGATTTCCCCGCAGCCGCCGCCGTTCGCCGAGGCGAAACTCACCCAGCCGTTGCCCGCCCAGCGGTAGGCGACCCGGTTCGGTGCCTGGCCGCTGCGCCGCTGCAGGTCGTGGATCAGCCAGTTCTGGTCGCACGCCCGGGTGGTGCCCGGGTGCTCGGCCTCCGCGCCGAACTCCGCCTGCGCGACCCACGCCCGGTCGCAGTGGTCCGCGGGCGGATCGCAACCGAGGGTCTTGTCGCACTTCTTCCAGCCGCCGGCCGCCGGCGCCCAGGTTTCCCCGGCGTTGACGATCACCGGGCGCTTCCCGATCGGTGCCGCCGTCTTCAGCGGGAAGTCGGCCGGGACCTGATTGCAGGCCGGGCCGAGCTTGGGCTTGAACAGGACGTCGGCGTTGATCCGGTCGGCGGCTTCGGTGACCTGGAGGTGCGGTGCGACGGCACAGTCGGGCAGGCTGACGTGCAGCACCGCGCTGTGGTCGTCCGGGCCCGGCCGGATGTCGGTGACCCACGCCGACATGTCCTTCGGAGGAGCCGGCACGGGCGGCGAGTACGGAGTGGTCACCGGCGTGGTGGCCGGCGTGGTTTCCGGGGTGGCGGAGCTGCGGTACGGGATGTTCAGCGCCAGCAGCAGCCAGAACCCGAGCCCGCCGACGACGAGAAATCCGAAGGTCCACAGCACGGGTCTGACGAATCTCGACATCGAAGCCCCCCTCAACGTTCGCGTCGGGAGCCTACCGGCGACTGATTCTATGAGACATCTTGACTCACAGTACGGCGAGCGGGCATTATCAAACCATGAGACAAGATGTATCACAGATGACCGTGGCCGTCCTCGGGGCCAGTGGTGCCACCGGCCGTCACGTCGTGTCCACGGCCCTTCAGCGCGGGCACCACGTGGTCGCGCTGACCCGCCGGGCCGGCACGTTCGCGCCGGAGGAGGGGCTGGACGAAGTGACCTGGCCCGAGGTCACGGACGTCCCGGCCCTCACGCGCGCCCTGCCGGGCACGAACGTGGTGATCAGCGCGCTGGGCGGAGCGGACAAGGGGCCGACGACGGTCTGCACCGAGGGCATCCGCTCCGCGGTCACCGCGATGAAGGCGACGGGAGTGGCCCGCCTGGTCGCCGTCAGCGCGCACGGCGTGCTGGAGACACACGACAAGTCGCTGTACTCCTTGGCGGTGTGGGCGAACGTGGCCGAGCGCATGCACGACAAGGAAACGATGGAGCAGCTCATCACCGCTTCCGGTCTGAAGTGGACGATCGCGCGGCCGCCGAAGCTGTCGGACCACGAAAAGGCCGGGAAGTACCGGGCCGGCACCGACCTGCCGATCCGGGTGTGGAGCTCGGTCGGGCGCGCCGATCTCGCCGCGTTCCTGGTCGACGAGGCCGAAGCCCCGCGGTACACCCACGCGTGCCCGCGAGTCACCCGATGAACGACCTGACGAAGAAGGTCGCCGTCGTCACCGGTGCGACCGGCGGCATGGGCCAGGTCATCGCCGCCGACCTCGTCCGCGCGGGTGCGCACGTGATCACCGTCGCCCGCGATCCCGCTCGTGCCGACGCCCTGCGCGCACGCATCGGCGAACAAGCAGCAGACCGGCTCGAGGTCATCCCCGGCGACCTGTCCCGGCGCGCGGACGTCGTGACCACGGCGAAGTCCATTTCGGACCGTCACGACCGGATCCACATCCTCGTCAACAACGTCGGCGCGCACTACTCCGAACACCGCGTCTCGGCCGACGGCATCGAGATGCACATCGCCCTCGACTACCTCGCCGCTTACGGCCTCACGACCCTGCTGGACGGGCCGCTGCGACGCGGCCAAGCCCGCGTGGTGAACGTCGCCAGCGACACCCTCAACGACACCCGGCAGATCAAGCTCGCCGGCAAGGCCCGCCCGGCGACCCTCGACCTGGCCGGCGTCGACGACCTCGCGGAACTCAACCCCGCCCACGGTTTCGTGCCGTTCGAAGCCTACGCACGCGCCAAGCTCATGACCGTCACCGCCGGCTACGCCCTCGCCCGCGGCCTCGCCGCCGACGGAGTCACCGTCAACGCCCTGCACCCGGGGATCGTCGCCACCGACATCATCAACGACCTCGTGCCGCCGCTGCTCCGCCCGATGGGCTCCCTGATCCGCCGCAGCATGCTCACCCCCGCCGAAGGAGCGGAAAGCGCGACCCGCATCGCGACCGACCCCGCCCTGGCCGGTGTCACCGGCCGCTACTTCAGCCGTGACACGGAATCCGGCACTCCCCCGGTGTCCCACGACCCTGCCACCCAGCGGAAACTCCTCGCGCTGAGCCAGGCCCACTTCACCGCCTGATGGCGGAGCGAAGCCGGTCCCAGTTGCCGGAGGCGATCTTCTGCCGATCGTCGTCGCTTATCTTTGCCTGCGCCAAAAACGCGCCCACCCCAGCCGGAGGTGTGGCGACGAAGGGGTAGTCCGTCGAGAACAGGATGCGGTCGACGCCGACCAGCTCGATCGCCCAGCGCAGGTAACGCTGACTGAGAATGCCGCTGGGCGCCAGGTGGATGTTGGTGCGGAAGTAGTCGGAAACCGGTCGCCGCAGGCCGGCGACGCCGTTCAGGGAATCGATGCGCTCCAGGTAGAACAGGATCATCTCGCCCCAGTGACCGGCGATCACCTGCAGGTCGGGGAAGCGGTCGAACACACCGCTCAGGATGAGCCGGAGGAGCTGGACGCCGCTGTCGTAGTGCCAGCCGATGCCGTGCGTGGCCAGGGCGGCGTCGACCCGGGTGCCGTATCCGCTGTAGTAGGCGCTGCGCACCGCCGGCGGCGGGGACTGCGGGTGCAGGTGCAGCGGCGCCCTGAGCGCGGCCGCCGCCTCGTAGATCGGCCAGAACGCCGGCTCGTCCATGTTCTGGTTTCCGGTGCGCCCGAAGACCATCGCGCCGTCGAGGCCCAGCTCGGTCACCGCGCGTTCCAGCTCGGCGGCGGCCGCGCCGGGGCGCGGGGTGGCCAGGGTCGCCAGGCCCTGGAAGCTGCCGGGACGGGCGCGGGTCACGTCGGCGAGCAGGTCGTTGGTGGCGGTCTGCAGCGCGACGGCGTCGGCCGGGGCCAGGTTCTGCACGCCCG
Organism: Amycolatopsis sp. NPDC088138; assembly: GCF_044741685.1. Lineage (NCBI taxonomy): Bacteria > Bacillati > Actinomycetota > Actinomycetes > Pseudonocardiales > Pseudonocardiaceae > Amycolatopsis > Amycolatopsis sp. NPDC088138. The sequence goes on along the minus strand of NZ_JBIUTB010000002.1, from coordinate 1,425,993 downwards.
GGGTGCTCAGCGACAGCACCTGGACGTCGAGCCCCGCCTTCGCCATCTCGGCGAGCCGCTCGTCGCCGAAGTCGGCCAGACGCCGTGCGGAATCCCCCTGCGTGGACGGCGTCAGCGACAGGTCCTGCCACTCGGGGTCCAGCGCACGCCAAGCCTTGACGACGTCGGGCGTCACGAAATGCTCTTCCAGGCCGATGACCTTCACGAGTTCTCCTTCACGTGTCGAGGAATTCGGGGGCGAACAGCTCTTCGCAGGTCATGCGCCGGGCCGACAGGCCCTGCTCGAAGTGGTACCTGAGGAAGGTGTCGAGCGTCGTGCGGTTCGCCGCCAGCCCGTACGGCCACCAGTCGTCCGGGAACAGCTCGGTGTTGCGCTCGAACAGCGCGTTCGCCCAGGGGAGCATTGTGCGGACCTGGTAGACCCTGCGACCGGCGCGATACCGTTCCATGCCCGCGTTCTTGGCGGCCAGGTATCCGTTGTAGACGGTCCGCGCGAGGCCGGGTTGTTGCGCGACCGACGACCTGGCGAGCACGACCGTGTGCATGATCGGGAAGATTCCGGTGCGGCGGAAGTAATCCCGTTCCACGGCCTCGTGGTCGGGGAACAGCCGGGCGACGGCGGGCGACCCGTCCAGCACGCACTGCGGGGCGTTGGACGAGACGAGCGCGTCGATCTCGCCCGCCTCGAGCATCGCGCCGAGGGAACGTCCGGGAGGCGCTTCCTCCACGTGGACACCAGCGGGGCGGACTTGGGGCACGAAGTCGAACGGCGGCATCGGGCGGTCCACGCCGCCGATCACCCAGCGGCACTGGTCCGGGGTGACGCCGTAGTCGTCGGACAGGATGCCCTTGATCCAGATTCCCGCGTCCTGGCCGTACATCCCGAACTCCCCCACCGTCTTCCCGGCGAGGTCCTGCGGCCGGGAGATCCCGCTGGCGGTGTTGACGAAGACGCAGGAGTGCCGGAAGACCCGGGCGGGAAACGCCGGTATCGCCACGAACGGCGCTTCACCGGCCTCGAGCGACCGGAGGTACACGGTCAGGCCGAGCTCCGCCGCGTCGAACTCCCGGCCGCGGACCATCCGGCGGAAGATGTCGGACGCGATGTCGGCGGTGTCGACCGTCGCCGGGATCCCGTCGAAGGTGACGCTGCCGTCGAGAAGTGCCTGCGTGGTGTCGTAGGGCATGGTGCCCACGCGCACGGTCACCGGCCGACCCCGGGAACGAAGATGTCGTCGGACGTGAGCAGCCGCTGCGACAGTCCCTGCTCGTGGTGGTACCGCAGGAAAGTGTCGACGGCCTTGCGGTTGGCGTCGAGGCCGTAGGGCCACCAGTCCTCGCCCAGCAACGCGCGGTTCTCCGCGAACAGCTCGCTGAACCAGGGCGTGATCACGGCCATGTGCTGCTTCGCGGCGTTGTCCCGGTAGTGCTCCTGCACGATTTCCTTGGCCTGACTGAACGCCTGGTAGACCGACTCGGCCAGGCCGTCCACTTCGGCCAGTTCCCGGCGGATCGCGACGACGTGCATCATCGGGAAGATGCCGGTGCGGCGGTAGTAGTCCCGTTCGACCGCTTCGTAGTCGACGAACAGCCGGCGGATCTTCTTGGTCGAGCCGTCGAGCACGCTCTGCGGCACGTCGACCGACAGCAGTGCGTCGATCTCCCCCGCCTCGAGCAGGGCGGCCAGCGTCTGGTCGTCGCCGGCGTGGCGGACGTGGACGCCGTCCGGGACCGGCTGCGGGATCCAGCCGAACGACGGGATGGGGTGGTCGGTGCCGCCGATCACCCAGTCGATCTGCTCGGGTGTCACGCCGTATTCGTCGGCCAGGACCCCCTTCACCCAGACACCCGGGTCGGAGCCGTACAGCGCGAACTCGCCGACGGTCTTGCCCGCGAGGTCTTCCGGCCGCTCGATCCCGCTGTCGGCGTTCACGAACAGCGACGAGTGCCGGAAGTTGCGGTTCGGGAAGATCGGCAGGGCCAGGAAGGGCGAGTCCGCCAGATCGAACGAGCGCAGGAAGTAGGTCAGCCCGTACTCGGCGATGTCCAGTTCACCCTCGGCCATGCGCTGGAAGACGTCGGAGATCAGCGGCGAGGTCTCCAGCGTGGCGTCGATCTCGACCCGCCCGTCGAACAGGGGCTCGGTGTGTTCGTACCGGTAGACGCCCATCTTGAGCTTCCGGTCGGTCATGACAGTCCTCCTCCGTCTCGCGGGGCCGCTTCCGTGAACGACCTTTCACTTTGAGGATGCCCCGGGACCCCTGCTATCGTCAAGGCGAATGACCATTCACGGAAGCAGGTGACCCGTGCCCCGCATCACCGCCGAACGCCGGGCGGCGAACCGGTCACAGATCGTGGCCGCGGCCCGTCGCTGCTTCTCCCGTGACGGCTTCCACCAGACGTCGATGCCCGACATCGCGGCCGAGGCGGGCGTGTCGGTCGGCGCCCCCTACCGCTACTTCGCCGGCAAGGAAGAGATCATCCTCGAGATCGCCGGCGACGCCTTCCGGGTGATGTTCGACCCCGTCGAGCACTTCGTCGACGCGGCCGGCGACGTGACGATCGCCGACCTGGTCGCGGCGGCGATCGAGCCGGTGAGCGGCGACGTCGCCGTCGACGGAGCGGGCCAGGCCGTCCCGGTCGACGAGCTCCTGCGCTGCGCCGTCCAGGCGTGGGGCGAGCTGCTACGTCACGAAGGGCTGCGGCAGCACGCCGAAGCGGGCTTCGAGCACGTGCGCGGACGCATCGCGGACGCGCTCCGCACCGGTCAGCGGGCGGGCAGCGTGCCGGCCGACCTGGATCCCGACCGCGGCGCGCGGATCGTGATGGCCCTGCTGCACGGTTTTGTCCTGCAGTACACGGCCTTCGGACTGGACGACACCGCCGGTTTCACCCGCGACGTCCGCATCGCGCTCAGCGACGCCGGGCTGTTCCGCTAGCCGGGATCAGTCCTGCAGGTTCTCCGCGGTGAACGAGCGGCGCTCGGTCAGCTGGGCCAGGTGCGCTTCCAGGGTCTCCAGCTGCGCGGGCCCGATCCGGGCCGCCCAGCGGCTGCGCACGTCGTCGAAGAGGGCGCCGCCGATGGTCATCAGCTCGTGGCCCCGGGGGGTGACCCGGACGCGCTTGCGGCGGGCGTCGGCCGGGTCGGCCTCGCGGTCGACGTAACCGAAATCCTCCAGGGTGGCGATCGTCTGCGCCGCGGCCTGCTTGGTGACCGACAGGCGGCGGCCCAGCTCGGAGGCGGTGTCCGCGCCCGCGTCCACGGCGCGCAAGGCGAACTCGTGCACCGGGCGGACGCCTTCGTGGCCGCGCTTCGCGAGCTCCACGTTCACCTCGTCGACCATCGAGTGGAACCCGCCGAGCAGCAGAAGCGCGAGCTCGGCGCCGCTGGACTGTGCCATGCGGCCGATTGTACGAGGCCCGCCGATATGGACAAGGCGCTTGTCTATCTTCTATAGTTCGACAAGTGACTTGTCTATCTGCTTCCCTCACTCACCACCGCGTCAGCCTCAACGGCACCGAGCTGCACTACGTCGCCGCGGGCACGTCCGGGTCCCCCGTCCTGCTGGTCCACGGCTTCCCGGAGACCTGGTGGGTCTTCCACAAGCTGATCCCCCTGCTCAGCGAGCACCACCGGGTGTTCGCCGCCGACCTGCGCGGGTTCGGCGACTCCGCCACCGCCGGCCCGGAGCACGACAGCGCGACCGCGGCGCAGGACCTCGCCGACCTGATCGCGCACCTGGACGTCGGCCCCGTCCACCTCACCGGCCAGGACGTCAGCGGCCCCGCGACGTTCCGCGTCGCCGCGACGCGCCCCGACCTCGTCCGCAGCTACGCCGGGATCGAGACCGCGCTCCCGGGGTTCGGCGCCGAGGCGCTCGCCGACGTCACCCACGGTGGTGCCTGGCACATCGGCGTACTGGCCGCTCCCGGCATCCCGGAGATGCTCCTCGCCGGACGCGAGCGCGCGTTCCTCGCCGACTACGCGATCCCGTCCCTCGCCGCGAGCCCCGGCGCGTTCTCCGAGAGCGACGTCGACGAGCTCGTCCGCTCCTACGAGCGTCCAGGCGGGTTCGCCGGCGCCGCCGGGCTGTACCGATCCCTGCTCACGGAGGGCGAGGAGCTCCGGCAGCTCGCGGCGCGGAAACTAGACCTGCCCGTGCTCGCGGTGGCGTCCTTCTCGGACCGCACACCCGCGACGTTGCGCCAGGTCGCCACCAACGTGACGGAAGTCCACATCGGAGGGATCGGCCACTACGTGGCGATGGAAGCCCCCGAGCAGCTGGCCGCCGCCCTCCGCTCGTTCTACGCGGACATCGACCGGAAATGACCTATGCTCAGCGGCGCTGTACTTCCCTCGCCCTCCGGAGGAATCCGCCATGTCCTACGCCGTGGACTTCACGACCGTGTCGACGGTCGGCCTCGAATCGTCGCCGATCGCGGACGCCCTCGCCGGGCTGCGGGCGAACGAGGCCCGGTACTTCAAGAACAAGTACGACCACGTCTTCACGGTCGAGCCCGCGGGCGAGGCCGCGTCGACGGTCGACTGGGTGCACCGGATCCTCAAGGAAGAACGCGGCATCGTCATCGGCGCGCGCCCGCTCGAGGCGACCGCGTTCGAGGTCGAGGGCATCCGGATGGCCTACGTCTTCTACGAAGACGGCCTGTCGATCAACGTGATGTACACGATCGAGGAGTCCGGGAAACGCGCGGTCGGGTTCAAGCTGTCGGACGGGATGGAGATCCCCGAAGAACTGTCGGCGTTCAAGTTCGCCCGGCAGAAGTCGAAGCTGGCCGGCACCATCCGCGGTTCCTACTTCGTCATCAAGAACGAGTACTGACCCCGCGCCGGGCGGTGTTCGTGATGAGGACGGCCAGTAGGTCCGCCAGCGCGAGCGCGTCCTCGGGGGCGTCGGCGCGGCGCGCGACGCTGCGGACGGGACCCACCTGGTCGAGCGTGATCCCCGCTCTCGCCAGCAGGAAAGTGAGCGCCAGGAACGCGGAGCGGGCGTTGCCGTCGTCGAACGGGTGGAAGAAGCAGACGTCGAGGTAGAGCCGCGCGGCGCGGGCGGGCAGCGGCGGGTCCTCTTCGTGGGCCTGCGCCAGGCACCGGTCGAACCGGCCGCGCAGCAAGGGATCCACGCCGTAGCGTTCACGACCGCCCTTGGCGAACGCCGGAAGCGTCCGGAACGGCGCCTCGGCGGTGTCCAGGACACGGCACTGCCACGCGCTCAGCAACTCGAAACTCGGCGTCGCACCGGATTCGGCGTCGGCACGGACGCACGCGAGGGCGTCGAGCAGGCGGGCGGCCCTCGCCGGGTCACGGCGGTGGTCGCGGACGCGGATGTCGTGCACCGGCCCGTCTCGCACCGGGACGACCACCCCCGGCGCAATGCCGCGCACCTGGTGCCACGGAACGGAATCCCGGACGGACAGCCACGCCGCGAGGTGATCGGTCACCCCTGGGCCGCGAACCGTCCGGCGACCTCGTCCAGGGCGTCGGCGTCCGGCGCGACCCAGCTCTCGAACTCACCGGAGACGGCGCGTTCGACCTGCTCCTGAGCCGTTTCGGCGGGCACTCCCCAGCGGGTCAGGTACCAGGTGAGCACCTGCCGGCAGTGCAAGTACCAGGCGTCTCCGGCGCCGGTTCGCTCGACGACGGCGTTCACCAGGTCGGTGGTGGCACGCTCCGCACCCGGCGCGTCTTCCAACGGGTACCGGTCGAACCGTTCGGCCAGGTCCTCCAGCCAGTCTCGCCACTGGCAAAGGGCCTCCCCGACGCGGCTCAGCGTTTCGTCAGGGGTGGTGATCGAGTGGCGGGGGCAGCACCAGGCCGCGACCGGGCCGCCGCCGAGGTCCCCCTCGTCGCGCGCCCAGCGCCAGCCCGAAGCCCAGCTCCCGAAGTGGCCGGTGATGGCCTGGGCCAGCTCGTCCGCCCAAGCCGCGCCTTCGGGTACCCGAGCGGCGGGCGGGAGGGCCTTGATCGCGTCGAGGGCGGTCCCGGCGTCGAACGGGTGACGCCGGGGATCGACGTCGTCCCAGGACAGGTCCACGGGCAGGACGGCTTCGGTCATCACCCGAGCATTTCACAGGGTCGGTGTCATCCCGCCGTCGATGACGATGTCCGTGCCCGTCACGTTCGCCGCGCGGTTGCCCGCCAGGAGCAGCACCAGGTCGGCCACCTCTTCGGGCCGGGTGAACCGGCCCGTCACCGCGTCGCCCGCGGCCTGCTTCGCGATCGCGTCCGGATCCAGGCTCTTGGCGCGGCCGACCGTCGCCGCGACACCCTCGTCACCCAGCCAGAGGCCGGTGCTCACCGGGCCCGGGCTGATCGTGTTGACCCGGATCCCCTGGGGTCCCAGCTCCTTGGACAGCGACTTGCTGAAGTTGAGCAACGCGGCTTTCGCGGCGCTGTAGTCGATGACGAGCGGGTCCGGCAGCGAAGCGTTGACCGACGCGACCGTGACGATGGTCCCGGCGCCTCGCTCGATCAGGTGCGGCACCGCGGCCCGGGTCGTGCGGACCGCCGAGAGGAAGTTGATCGTCAGCGCCGTCGTCCAGTCCTCGTCGGTGACGGACAGGAATCCGCCGGTGCGCGGCGTGACCCCGCCGACGTTGTTCACCAGGACGTCCAGGCCGCCGAACTCGCCGATCGCGGTGTCCACCAGCCGTGCGGGGCCGTCCGGGGCGGCGAGGTCGACCTGGACCGCGCGGACGGACGTGAGCCCGGCGAGTTCGGGGGTGAGCGTGCGGGCGCCGGCGACGACGTGGACGCCCTCGGCGGCCAGCGCGCGGGTGATCGCCAGGCCGATGCCCTTGCTGGCGCCGGTGACGACGGCGATCTTGCCGGACAGGTTCAGCTCCATGGTGGGTCACAGTGCACCCAGACCGATCAGGAATCAAGAAGCCCTGGTCACCGCCGCGCGCCTAGCGTTACCGCCATGACCTCCATCGAATCCTTCACCCTCGAGGTGGCCGACCCCGCGGCCGCCGAACGCTTCTACACCACCGCCTTCGGCCTGGGCGACCGCCTCCGGGTGCGGGCCTCGGACGAACCGACCGCCGGCTTCCGCGGCTTCACCCTCTCGCTCACCGTGTCCCAGCCCGCGAACGTCGACGCCCTGATCGGTGCCGCCCTCGAAGCCGGGGCGACGGCCCTCAAGCCCGCCGCGAAGTCGATGTGGGGCTACGGCGGCGTCGTCCGGGCCCCGGACGGCACGATCTGGAAGATCGCGACCTCGGCCAAGAAGGACACCGGACCCGCCACCCGCGAGGTCGACGACGTCGTGCTCCTGCTCGGCGTCGCCGACGTGGCCGCGAGCAAGAAGTTCTACGTCGACCACGGCATCGCCGTCGGGAAGAGCTTCGGCCGGATGTACGTCGAGTTCGAGACCACCGGCCTCAAGCTGGGGCTGTACCGGCGCAAGGCACTCGCGAAGGACGCCGGCGTCTCGCCCGAAGGCGAGGGGTCGCACCGGATCGCGATCGCCGGCAGTGGAACGCCCTTCACCGACCCGGACGGCTTCGCCTGGGAGACCACGTCGATCGCGGCCGCGTCCTAACCCTGCGGGTAGAAGAGGAACAGCGTGCAGCCGGTGACCGACTGGGGCACGTGCCACGAGCCGGCCGGCGCGTGCAGGAACGTCCCGGCCGGGTGGTCGGCCGCGCCGTCGTTGAAGGTACCCGCGACGACGTAGACCTCCTCCGGGCCGGGTTCGTGGACGTCGCGGCGCGGCCAGGACGTGCCCGGGTCCATCTCCAGCACCCCAGCGTGCGCGCCGCCCGGGTCCGTCCACAACGGACGGAACCGGATGCCGGGGAAGAGCTCCCGGACGGGGGCTTCCCGGACGGAGACGGCGGTGTAGCCCGGCTGGGCGAGGATCTCGGGGTGCATGTCCCCCACGGTGCCGCGCCCGGGCCCCGCCGGAACAGTGTCGACAAAGACACCGTGGGGTACTTTTCTGCCATGCATCGTGTGGTCGCGCTGGTCCGGCCGGTGCAGTCGACGTTCGAGCTCGGCTGCGGCGCCGAGGTCTTCGGCACGCACCGGGCCGGGGTGCCGCAGCACTACGAGTTCGACGTTTGCGCCGAGACGCCCGGCCCGGTGCCGACGACGGCCGGGTACACGATGTCCGTGCCGCGGGGCCTTTCGGCACTCGCGTCCGCGGACACCGTGCTCATCCCGGGCTGGGCGCCGCTCGACGAGCCGCTGCCCGCGCGCGTGCGCAGCGCCCTGCTGCGGGCCCACGCCCGTGGCGCGCGGCTCGTCACGATCTGCTCCGGCGTGTTCGCGCTCGCCCGCACCGGGCTGCTGGACGGCCGTTCGGCCACGACGCACTGGCAGCGCGCCGCGCAGCTGCAGGCGGAGTTCCCCGACGTGCGCGTCGAGCCCGACGCGCTGTACGTCGACCACGGCGACGTCGCGACGAGCGCCGGCGCGGGCGCGGGGATCGACCTGTGCCTGCACCTCGTGCGGAAGGACCACGGGGCCGCGCACGCGGCGCTCGTCGCGCGGCACATGGTGATGCCGCCGCACCGCGACGGCGGCCAAGCGCAGTACGCGCCGCCGGCCCCACCTCCGGACGCGCTGGACGGCCTCCTCGAGTGGGCCGGGGCGCGCCTCGGGACGTCCCTGTCGGTGGGCGACCTCGCCGCGCACCTGAGCGTTTCCCCGCGCACGCTGGCGCGGCGCTTCACCGAGCAGCTGGGCACGAGCCCCGGCGCCTGGCTGCTTTCGCGCCGGGTCGCCGAGGCCCGCACCCTGCTCGAGGAGACCGGCCTGCCGGTGGAGGCGATCGCGGCGCGCGTCGGCCTCACCTCCGCGGTCAACCTCCGCCGCCGCTTCCGCACCCTGGTCGGCACGACCCCGGGCGCCTACCGGCGGGCGTTCAGCTCCGGTAGCGGAACAGGATCCGGCCGCGGCTGAGGTCGTACGGGCTGAGTTCCACGAGCACCCGGTCGAACGGCAGGATCTTGATGTAGTTCCGCCGGATCTTCCCGCTGATGTGCGCGAGCACCTTGTGCCCGTTTTCCAGCTCCACCCGGAAGGTGGCGTTGCGCAGGCACTCCGTGACCGTGCCCTCGATTTCGATGCTGCCGGTCTTCGCCATCAGCGGATCACCAGCTCGAGGTTGCTGCCCGCCCGCCGGGCGCCGAAGCCCTCGAACAACGCCGTGGCCGCCGCGTTGGCCTCGTTGACCTCGGCGGACGCCGTCTCGATTCCCTTGTGGTGCAAGGAATCCAGCACCTGGGCGAGCAGAGCCCGGGCGATGCCCCGGCGTCGCAGCCCGGCCCGGACCGCGATCAGCCCGATCCGGGGCTGCCGCAGGGGTATCACCCGGACGAGCCCCACGTAGTCACCGCCCAGCGCGGCCACGGCGTACCTCGACGGGTCGAGCGCGGACCGCACTTCGGCGGGCATCTCCTGCCAGCCGACACTGCTTTCGACCTCGGCGCGGATCACCCGATCCAGCTCTTTCAACGGCTTTTCTTCCGCCTCGCCGACTGGGATGACGGTCACGCCAGGGGTTGTTTTGCCGGGCCCGGTGGGCACGACGTACTCCCACTCGCGACGGCGGATCGAGAAGCCGGCGCGCAGCCAGTCGGTGGTCAGGTCGAGATCGGCCTCGTCGACCACGGTGTACAGCGGCCTAGGCAGATCACGCAGCATCGCCTCGGCGAGGTGATCGAAGACGGCGCCGTGCCAGGCGTCGATGCTGAGGAAGGTCCGCCCATCGGGCCGCTGGGACGCTTCGCCGCGGCCGACCACGAGGTCGTCCTCCAGCGCGTGCCAATGCCGCTCCGCGACCCGCGTCACGACGGCGGTGCCTGAATGATTCATGGTGTCACCTTTCGGGAGTGCTTGGCGCTCCCGGCGACACCTACGTCAGCCGCCCGACCGTGCTGGGAAGGGGAGCACCCACATCGCTGCAACGTTCACGGGGTCTCACCTCCTGGGCCGGTGTCACGGTTCCCGCGCAGGTTACCGGCTGAACGGCACGGCACCCAACTCCTTTTCCGGCGGTGCCGGCCGGGGTCTCGAGGTGGGTGGCCAGGACCAAGCCGGCCTCGAAGACCTGCTCGCGGACGGAGTTCCAGGCGTTCCGTACTTCGGCGACCTCAAGTGGCCGCTTCGAACCCCAGGTGTTCATGCAGACGGCCGGGTTGATCAGATCGGGCATGCGAAGCGCGGGCCGGGCGAACCGCGGCCCCTCGCCGTCGGCCGGAAGGGCCGGAACGAAGCTGTACATGCCGTGGACCGGGTTCTCGAACGTCGCCGCGCGGTAAAGCGTCAACGGCGTGTGGGCGTCGGCCCCGGCAGCCAGCTGCTCGGCAGTGCAGGCCATGAACGCCTCGTCCTCGCCGAGGTCGGCGGATTCTGCCGGCGTCCATGGCTCGGACTCGGCGATGACAAACACGGTGTCGACGCAGAACCCGTGGTCGAGCTTCGACCCGAAGCAGATCACCGAACCCGGCGACAGCGCCTGCATCGAGGTGGGCCGATGTTCACCCCGAACCTGCCTGCAGTTGCTGTAGCGCATCCGGTCACCGAACACCCACGGATCGGTGTTCTGCCCGAACCCGCGACCCCAGTACGGCCGGTGCAGGACCCGGGGCAGCCGACCGTTTCGTGGCCACCGGCGCTCCACGTGCGACGGCGGCTCCCACTCACCCCAGAAGACCAGCTCCCCCTGCCTCACCTGGTTGCCACCATCGATGTAGCAGCCGTTCGAGATGAGGAACTTCCGCCCGTGGGCCCCCGCGTTCCAGGGCATGTTGTCGCTCGCCGGGCAGTGTTCCGGTCCGGGGTGGGGGAACTGCACGAACCTCGCCATACTCCCGTGGTCGCGCCGGAAGCCGCTTTGTTACGCCGCCGCTTCGATGGCCTCCGCCAGCACCGAGCGCAACGGCGTCGCCGGGCGCCCCAGCAGCCGCTCCAGTTCTGGGCTCACCTCGGCGAACTCGCCGCGGCGGGACGCGTGGAACATCCCCAGCAGCATCCGCGCCTGCGGCTCCGGAACCCCGTGGCCGGTCAGGGACGCCACCCACTCCTCGTCGTCCGCGACGACCCGGCGGATCGTGCGGCCCGTCAGGGCACTGAGGATGCGCGCGGCGTCCGTGAGGTCCAAGGCGACCGGCGCGGTCAGCGGCGGGGTCGGGCCGTCGAAAGAACCGTCGGAGGCCAGGATGATCGCCGCCGCTTCGGCCAGGTCGGCGTGCGCGGTCCACGAGACCGGGCCGTCCGCCGGGGCGACCAGCTCGCCGGTCTCCAGTGCCGCGCCGAGCAGCTGGGGCACCGTGCTCGCGTAGAAACCGTTGCGCAGCACCGTGAACGGCGTGCCCGTTTTGGCCAGGTGGGCCTCGGTCGCCGCGTGGTCGGGCATCGGCGCGAACAGCGAATCCTCGGCCGCGCCCTGGTGGCTCGTGTAGAGGATGCGCCCGGCGCCCGCCGCCACCGCGGCCTCGATCGCCGTGACGTGGCTTTCGACCGCTTTCCCGCCCGTCTCGTTCGCCGAGACGACGAGCACCTGCGAAGCACCCTCGAAAGCCTCGGCGAGGGACTGCGGGTCGCCGAAGTCACCGCGCCGCACGCGCACGCCGAGGTCTCCGGCGCGCTCGACGTCACGGACGCTGACACCGATCTGCTCGGCCGGGACGAGCTGGAGCAGCCGCTGGACGATCCGGGAGCCGAGCTTGCCGGTCCCACCGGTGATGACGATCATGGTCCACCTCTCGCTAACGTTGATAGTAACGACGTTAGCATCATGGATACCACAGATGAGTTATCATTGAAAACATGACGACGGTCAGGGACGAGACGCGGGCGAACATCGTGGAGGTCGCGGCGCGACTGCTGCGGAACGAGAGCCCGGTCACCATCCGCGCCGTCGCGCAGGCGGCCGGGCTGCAGCCGCCGGCCATCTACCGGTTCTTCGCGGACAAGGACGCCCTGCTCGACGCCGTCGCCGAGCACGTGTTCACCGCCTACGTCACCGGGAAGACCCCCGACGAATCGGCCGACCCGCTGGCCGACCTGCGCGCCGGGTGGGACGCGCACATCGCCTTCGGCCTGGCCAACGCTCCGCTGTTCGGCCTGCTGATCGACCCACGGCGGGCCGCCGGCCCGGCCGCGGCCATCGGGATGGCGGTCCTGCGCGCCCGCGTCCACCGCGTCGCCGCCACCGGGCGCCTGCGGGTCACCGAGCGCCGCGCGGTCGAGCTCGTCCACGCCGCCGGCACCGGCGCCGTGCTCACGCTGCTGGCCATGCCGCCGGACGGCCGGGACACCAGCCTCGCCGACACGATGTACCAGGCGGTGCTGCACGCGATCCTCGCCGACGCCCCGGCTCCCGGTGTCGCCACGCCCGACCTGTCGAAGCTGACCGCCGCCGAACGCGCGCTGCTCGCCGAGTGGCTCGACCGGCCCGGCGGCTGAGCCTGGGGCAGACTGGGCCCGTGCCGGAACTGCCCGAGGTCGAGCTCGCCCGCCAGGTCCTCACCGGAGCGCTGGACCGCAAGATCCGCGAGGTCGACGACCACGACGACTGGGTCTGCCGGCCGCACCCGCCCGGCGACATCGCCGCCGCGCTGGCCGGCGGGCGGCTGACCGCCGCCCACCGGCGGGGCAAGACCCTGTGGTGCGAAACCGAAGGCGGCGACGGACGCCCCGGCCCGAACCTCGGCCTGCACCTGGGCATGGCCGGGCAGCTGCGGCTCGGCGACGAGCGCGGGCCGCTCGGCCCCGAACAACTCAGTCGCCGGGTGGAGAAGCCCGAGTGGTTCCGGTTCGGGATCACCTTCACCGACGGCGAACAGCTGCTCCTCTTCGACACGCGACGGCTCAGCCGGGTGCGCCTCGACCCCGACCTGGACGCGCTGGGCCCCGACGCCGGGGAGGTCGCGCGCGCCGAGTTCCGCGAGCGGGTCGGCCGTGGCCGGGCGCCGCTGAAGGCGCGGCTGCTGGACCAGTCCGTGGTCGCCGGGATCGGCAACCTGCTGGCCGACGAAACCCTGTGGCAGGCTGCGCTGAGCCCGTCGCAACCGGTGGACGGCCTGACCGGCGACGACCTGACCGAGCTCCACAATGCCCTGAAGAAGTCGTTGCGCGCCGCGATCAAGCACGGCGGGGTGCACACCGGCGAGATCATCGGGCACCGCCGGCCCGGCGGCCACTGCCCCCGCTGCGGCGCGGAAATGGCGCACGGCACGGTCGGCGGCCGGTCGACCTGGTGGTGCTCGAAGGAACAGGCGGGCTAACGCGGCCCGAGCTCGGTGCGGCCGTCGATCAGCTCACGCACGACGTCGAGGTGGCCGGCGTGCCGGGCGGTCTCCTCGATCACGTGCAGCGCCACCCCGCGCAGGTCACCGACCTCCGCTTCGGGCAGGTCCGGATAACGTCCGTGGCAGGGCGTGTCGAGCGGTGTCGCGGCGAAGATCTCGTCGGACCGCGCGCACTGGTGCCGGTAGAACGCGAAAACGACCTCCGGGGACCGCGGTGTGGTCAGGGGCGCGTGGTCGTCGTCCGGCCAGGCCACCGGGTCGGCCCGCCCGGTGACGATCTCCTGGAACCAGTACCGCTCGGCGTACCCGAGGTGCTCCACCATTCCCAGCGGCGTCCACCCGGACGGCAGGACCGAGGTCGTCAGCGCCGCCTCGCTCAAGCCTTCGAGCACCGCCAGGACGACGGCGCGTTGCGCGCGCAGGTACCTCAGCAGCACACTCTTTTCGCCTTCCACGACCGCGGACCCTAGCGACTCCGCACGACGGCGAACGGAAAATGTCGGAGGTACCCGGTAGCGTCGGATCCATGGCAACACTGGTCACCTTCCACGCCCATCCCGACGACGAGTGCCTGCGCACCGCGGGCGTCATGCGGAAAGCCGTGGAAGACGGGCACCGCGTCGTGCTGGTCGTCGCGACGCGCGGCGAGGTCGGCGAGGTACCCGACGGTTTTCTCGCCGAGGGCGAAAAACTCGAGGACCGCCGCGTCCAGGAGGCGCACGCGGCCGCGAAGATCCTCGGCGTCGAGCGCGTCGAGTTCCTCGGCTACCGCGACTCCGGGATGATGGGCGAGGCGACGAACGACGACCCGCGGTGCTTCTGGCAGGCCGACGTCGAAACCGCCGCCGCCCGGCTCGCGGCGATCCTGCGCGAGGAGTCGGCGAGCGTGCTGACCGTCTACGACGACAACGGCGACTACGGCCACCCGGACCACATCCAGGTCCACCGCGTCGGCGTCCGCGCGGCCGAGCTGGCCGGCACCGCCCGCGTCTTCCAGGCGACGTTCAACCGCGAGTTCATGCAGCGCGGCTTCGAAGAGGCCATCGAACAGGGGCTGATGCCGCCGGAGGCCGCCCCGACGCCCCCGGAGAACGTCGAGTTCGGCAAGCCCGAGGCCGAGATCACCGCGGCGGTGGACGTCTCGAAGTACGTCGACGTGAAACGCGCGGCGATGCGGGCGCACCCGAGCCAGATCAGCGAGGACACGTTCATGCTGGCGATGCCGGACGACGCGTTCGCCTTCGCGTTCGGCACCGAGTGGTACATCCGAGCCGGCCAGGGGCCGGGGATCACGGAAACGGATCTGATGGCCGGACTCTGAACCGGCTCAGGCGAGAGCAGCCGTCACGTCCAGCTCCACCAGCTGGTCCGGGAACCCGAGCTGCGCGACACCCAGCAGCGTGCTCGCCGTGGTGAAGGCCGCGCCGATCTCCGACTCCGTCAAGCGGTCCCAGACCGCCGAGAGCGTCGCGCGGTCGTCGGTGACCACGTAGATCACCGTGCGGACCACGTCTTCCGGGGTGGCGCCGGCGAACGCGAGCGCGAGCGCCGTGTTGGCGATCACCTGGCCGGTCTGGGCGAGCACGTCACCGTCGACGACCTTGCCGTCCGCGGCCAGCGGGCACTGGCCGGCCAGGTACACCGTGCGGCCCGCCGAGGCCACCGTGACGTGGTGGTACCCCGGCGTCGTGTGCAGTCCGGGCGGGTTCTGCCGTTGAATGGTCACAACCCGCATCCTCTCCGGGCGGGCAACCGGATTTCGGGAGGGCGCGTGCGCAGGACCATCGACTGGGCGGACGGCGCGATCGTCATCATCGACCAGACCGCGCTGCCCGCCGAGTACAAGCTGCTGGAGCTGCGCACGGTCGGCGAGCTGGTCGACGCGATCAAGCGCCTCGCCGTCCGCGGCGCGCCCGCGCTCGGGGGTGCCGGCGCGCTCGGCGTCGCGCTGGCGGCCCGCCTCGGCGGGGACGTCCGGGCGGAAGCCGAGCTGATCGCCGGCGCCCGCCCCACCGCGGTCAACCTGCGCTGGGGCGTGGAACGCGCGCTGGCCAAACTCGGCCAGGGCGC
Organism: Amycolatopsis sp. NPDC088138; assembly: GCF_044741685.1. NCBI lineage: Bacteria > Bacillati > Actinomycetota > Actinomycetes > Pseudonocardiales > Pseudonocardiaceae > Amycolatopsis > Amycolatopsis sp. NPDC088138. Next base: position 1,410,642 of record NZ_JBIUTB010000002.1, on the reverse strand, counting down.
CGACGCCGTCCTCGCCGAAGCGCAAGCCCTGCTGACCGAAGACGAACAGCTGAACAAGACGGCCTCCGCGCACGCCGCCGAGATCGTGCTGGCCGAGTGCCCGCGCCGGCCGCTGCGGCTGCTCAGCCACTGCAACGCGGGCCGGCTCGCGACCGTCGGGTGGGGCAGCGCGCTCGGCGTCGTCTGGCACCTGCAGGAACGCGGCCTCGTCGAGGAGGTGCTCGTCGACGAGACGCGCCCGCTGCTGCAGGGCGCCCGGTTGACGGCGTGGGAGCTGGCGCAGGCCGGCGTCCCCTACCGCGTCCAGCCGGACGGCGCGGCCGCCGCCGCGATGGCCCGCGGGATGGTCGACTGCGTGCTCGTCGGCGCCGACCGGATCGCGGCCAACGGCGACGTCGCCAACAAGATCGGCACCTACGGCCTGGCGATCGCCGCCGCGCACCACAAGGTGCCGTTCGTCGTCGTCGCGCCGTCGTCCACAGTGGACAGCTCGCTCGCGGACGGCACGGGCATCACCATCGAGGAACGCGACGCCCGCGAGCTCACCGAATACGCCGGGGCCGGCATCACGCCGCCGGGCGCGGAGGTGTTCAACCCCGCGTTCGACGTCACCCCGGCGGCGCTGATCACGGCCGTGGTCACCGAACACGGCCGCTACGAGCCTGCTTAAGGGCGCGGGCCGATCTCGCGGCCGCCGTCGGTCACCAGGATCGCCATGGCCGGGCAGGAGTCGGCCGCGTCGAGCACCGTCTCGTCGCCGTCGACCTCGTCGGTGACCGTGTGCGCCACCGCGCCGTCCAGCGCGAACACCTCGGGCATCAGGGACGCGCACATCCCGGAGCCGATGCAGGTGTGTTCGTCGACCTCAACGTGCCAGCTCATGGTCACCTTCCGAAATCACCAGGCGATCGGCATCGACCGCGGTCCGCGGACGAGCATCTGCGTCTTCCACACGATATCGCCGGCCAGGTGCAGCCCTGGCATCTCGGTGACCAGCGCGCGCAGCGCCTCCTGCAGTTCGAGCCGGGCGAGCGGCGCGCCGAGGCAGTGGTGGACGCCGTGGCCGAAGCCGAGGTGGTGGTTGTCCTCGCGGTCGAACCGCAGCCCCTCCGCGTCGTCGAACTGCAGCCGGTCGCGGTTGGCCGCGCCGACCGCCACCAGCACGGGCTCGCCCGCGCGCACGAGCACCCCGCCGACCTCGATGTCCTCGGTGGCGTACCGCGCGAACCCGGCACCGGCGCCGAGCGGCACGAACCGCAGCAGCTCCTCGACCGCGGCCGGGATCAGCTCGGGGTCGGCGCACAGCCGGTCCCACTGCCCGGGCTGGTCCAGCAGCGCGTAGACGAAGTTGGGGATCTGGCTCGCGGTGGTCTCGTGGCCGGCGACGAGGATGCCGACGCACAGGTCGACCAGCTCCAGCTCGGTCAGCCGGTCCCGCGTGTCGCGGGCCTCGATCAGCGCCGTCATCAGGTCGTCCTGCGGCTGCTCGCGGTGTTCGGCGATCAGGCCGCGCATGTAGTCGCGCAGCTCTTCGCGGTTGCGCTCGAACTCCTCGGGGGTCAGCCCGCTGGTCGACAGCGCGGCGTCACTCCAGACGCGGAACTTCGGCCGGTCGGCGACCGGGACGCCGAGCAGCTCGCAGATCACCGCGACCGGGATCGGCAGCGCGTAGGCGTCGACGAGGTCCGCGGGCGCGCCGGCGGCCTTCATGTCCGCGATCAGCCCGGTGGCGAGCTCGACGACACGCGGCCGCAGCAACTCGACGCGGCGCATGGTGAACGCCTTCGCGACCAGCGTCCGCAGCCGCGTGTGGTCGGGCGGGTCCATCTGCAGGATCCCGCCGTCACGCTGCATCGGCGACCGCCGCGGCGCGTCCTTCTCCTTCTCCATAGCCCGAGAGAAGCGACGGTCCCCGAGCACGAGCCGGGCATCGGCGTACCGGGTGGCCAGCCAAGCGGGTTCGCCATAGGTCATCTTGACCCGCACCAGGCCCTCCCCCTCCCGCGCGGCGGCGTAGGCCTCGTTGAGATCGAGCCCGGCCTCCTCGTTGAACGGGTACGCGAGCGGCTCGGTGTGCGTGGTGGTCATCCGGAACCCCCGTGGTCCTCGTTTGTAAGCAACTGCTTGCAAACGCTACACAGCTTCGAGGCTCACGTCGAGCGCTCTGGTGACCACGCTGCGTAGAGCTCACCCCATCGGCAGAGGCGTGGTCCGTCACTCTCGAAGTGTCATGCCGCGAGGAGGGCCAATGCGGGGAATCGTCATCATCGGCTTGTTCGGCACTGCGGCGGCCTACGTCATGTTGTCGTTGAGCGGCACCAGTTACCTGATCGGCCTGGCAGCGTGCTTGGCCGCGCTGCTTCTCTTCAAGGCGGTCAAGCGCGGCGTCACCATGGGCGGAGGCGGCGGCCATCACAAGAACGCACTCACCCTCGCCTCCGAACTCCTGGGCATCGCCGGGTTCGTCCTGGCCGTCATCACGCTGAAGAACTAGCGGCGGCGAACGCCTCGGAAGCAGCCCCCAGGCCGGCTTCCGAGGCGCCGCCGTACGCCGCCCGCATCCCCCCGAAGCGACCGCCACCGACGATGCCGTGCGCGCCGCCGTTGTCCCAGGTCTGCGCGGTTATCGACCAGTTTTTGTCCAGTGCTCGGCGGAAAGTTTCCGGCCGGGTGTCACCGTGAGCCATTGCCGAGTCACGGAGACCTAGGTTACGGTGACCTAGGTGTGGATCGAGATCCTGCTGCTGTCGAGGCTGGCCCGCGAACCGATGCACGGTTACGAGCTGCGCAAGGCCGTGGAGGCGTCCACCGGCCACACCCTGTCGAACAACTCGCTCTACCCGACCCTGCGGCGCTTCGTCGACGCCGGTGCGGTGAGCCGCAGCGCGGAGGAACAGGAGGCCAAACCGCCGCGGCACGTCTACACCGTCACCGATGTCGGGCGGGAGCTGCTGCACGACATGCTCGCCGACTTCCCGGGCGAACTGGGGCTCAACGAAGCCGAATTCCTGGCCAGGGTGGGGAACTTCGGCTGGCTGCGCGAGGACGAACGCGTGCGCGTGATCGAGGTCCGCGACCGCGCGCTGGCCGCCGAGCGCGAGCGGCTGACGCGGCTGCTCGCCGAGCAGGCCGATCCGTGGAGCCGGGCGACCATGCGGCACGTCTGCGAGCAGTTCGACACCGAACGCGCCTGGCTCTCCGAACTGAAACGAGGAGCGAACTCATGACCACCACCGAAGAGACCCCTCGGCTGCCCTTCGCCCGCGCCAACGCGCTCGCGATCGCGCCCGACTACGAAGCGCTCCGGCAGCAGGCTCCGATCAGCCGCGTGCTCACCCCCGCCGGCGACCCGGCGTGGCTGGTGACCTCGTTCGAGGAGGCCAAGGAAGTCTTCCGCGACAAGCGGTTCGGCCGCTCGCACCCGGCGCCGGAACAGGCGTCGCGGATCTCCCACGCCGCGATCCAGGACGGCCCGAGCGGCGACTTCGACACCGAAGAACAAGAGCACAAGCGGATGCGGCGGATGCTCGCGCCCGCGTTCTCCGCGCCGCGGATGCGCGCCCTCGGCGACCGGATCGACGAGCTGACCACCCGCTGCCTCGACGAGATGCAGGCGGCGCACGACGCCCACCCCGGCGAGCCGGTCAACCTGACCGAGCTGCTCGCGTTCCCGCTGCCGGTGCTGGTGATCTGCGAGCTGCTCGGCGTCCCGTTCGAGGACCGCGGGCACTTCCGGAACCTGTCCGAGCGGATCGCGGTGATGGACGGCGGCGCGGACGCGCAGGCCGCGATGAACGAGTTCAAGGCCTACATGACCGGTCTCGCCGACGCGAAGCGCGCGAACCCGCAGCCCGACGTCATCTCCGACATGGTCGCGGTCCAGGCCGACGACCCGACGTTCACCAACGACGACCTCGCCCGCATGGGCGCCGGGCTGCTGTTCGCCGGCCACGAGACGACGTCCACCCGGATCGCGATGGGCGTGCTGTTCCTGCTCACCGACACCGCCCGCCGCGACCGCTTCGCCGCCGACCCCGACGGCGAGGTGAACCAGACGGTCGAGGAGATCCTCCGGATGACCGCGACCAGCGGCACCGGCCTGCTGCGCTACGCCCACGAGGACGTCGAGATCGCCGGGACCCGGATCATGCGCGGTGACGCCGTGCTCGTCTCCAGCGACGCGGCCAACCGCGACGCCGCGGCGTTCGCCGACCCGGACGAGTTCGACCCGGGCCGCACCCCGAACGTCCACCTCGCCTTCGGCACCGGCGCGCACGTCTGCATCGGCGCCAACCTGGCCCGCACCGAGCTGCGGACGGTCTTCCCGGCCCTGTTCCGCCGCTTCCCGGAGATGCGCCTCGCCGTGGGCCTCGACGACATCGCGGTCCGCGTGAACCGCGTCGCCGGCGGCGTCGACCGCGTCCCCGTCACCTGGTGAGGAGCGCATCGTGAAGATCAGCGTCGACACCGAGAAGTGCGTCTCTTCCGGACAGTGCGTGCTGCTGGCGCCGGAGACGTTCGACCAGAACGAAGAGGACGGCACGGTGGTCCTGCTCGCGGCGGAGCCGCCGGCCGGGGAGCGGGACGCGGCGCGGCAGGCGGAGCTGACCTGCCCGGCCGCGGCGATCCGGCTCGCCGAGGCGTAGGCGCGCCGCACCCGCGTCCGGTTTGCCGGTTAACCTTCACCGGTGACCGAACAGCCGGGCCGGAAGCGGGACGCCGCCGCGACGCGCCTGGCGCTGCTCGACGCCGCCGCGAACCTGTTCGCCGAGCGGGGTTTCGACCGCACCACGGTGCGGGACATCGCGAAGGAGGCCGGCGCCAACCAGTCGCTGCTCTTCCGGTACTTCGGCAGCAAAGAGGCGCTGTTCGAGGCGGTCATCGCGCGCAACACGCGTGAGCAGATCGCCTCGAACTCGCCGGAACGCCTGTTCAGCGCGACCTTGCGCGCCATGCTGGAGCCCGGCAGCGAACGGAACCGCACGCTCGAGACCTACCTGCGGTCGCCGGGCAGCGACAGCGCCGCCGCGGCGATGCGGCAGGAACTGGGCCGCGAATACGCCGCCACGCTGACGGAACTGACCGACGCGCCGGACGCCGAGCTGCGCGCCGACCTCGCGATCGCCTGGCTGCTCGGCATCGGGCTGGTCCGCGAGATCACCGCCAAGGAACCGCTGGCCAGCGCCGACCCGGACGACATCTGCCGTCTCGTGCTCACCGCCACCCGCACGTTGCTGGAGCGCACCGAATAGCCGAGGCCCGTCAGGGCAGCGCGCGCCGCAGCAGCTCGGCCAGGTGCACGGCCTGGCGGCCCGACTCCTGCGCGATCTGCGTCCGGCAGCTGAAGCCGTCGGAGACGACGACCGTGTCGTCCGAGGCCGCGCGGATCGCCGGGAGCATCCGGTCCTCCGCCACCGCCTTCGACACGTCGTAGTGGCCGCGCTCGAAGCCGAAGTTGCCCGCGAGGCCGCAGCACCCCGAATCCAGCGTCGTGTTGCGAACGCCCGCCGCCGCCATGGCCGACTCGTCGGCGCCGAAGCCGAGGACCGCGTGCTGGTGGCAGTGCACCTGGGTGATCGTGTCGACGTCCAGTGCCGCGAACGGGATCGGGGCGCGCTCCAGCAGTTCCGCGAAGGTGGCCGTCCGGGAGGCCAGCAGTTCCGCCCGAGCGTCACCGGGCAGCAGCGCGGGCAGGTCGCCGCGGAACAACGCCGTGCAACTCGGTTCCAGCCCGGCGACCTCGTAACCCGCGTCCAAATAGGGCTGCAGCACGTCCAACGTCCGGCGCAGCACCCGGCGCGCGACGTCGAGCTGGCCGGTCGAGATCCACGTCAGTCCACAACAGACACCACGGTCGGGCAGCACGACGTCGTACCCGGCCGCGGTCAGCACCTCGTGGGCCGCGTCGAGCACCGACGGCGTCAGGTAGTTGTTGAACGAATCCGGCCACAGCACGACCTTCCGCTCGCCGGACGCACTGCGCCGCAGGTCGGCCCGGGCGCGGGTGAACGGCGTCCGCGCGAACTCCGGCAGCGCGCGTTCCGGCGCGATCCCGCCCAGCCGTTTCAGCAGACCGGACAGCACTTTCGAACGTCCCGCCGCGTTCGCCAGCCGCGGCATCCGCCCGCTCACCCGCAGCCACAGCGGCAGCCAGCCCATCGAGTAGTGCGACGCCGGGCGCAGCCGGCGCCGGTAGTGCTGGTGCAGGAACTCGGCCTTGTACGTCGCCATGTCGACGTCCACCGGGCAGTCCGACAGGCATCCCTTGCAGGACAGGCACAGGTCGAGCGCGTCGTGGACCTCCGCGGAGCGCCAGCCGTCCGTGATGACCTCGCCGTTGATCATCTCGGCGAGCAGGTGCGCCCGGCCGCGCGTCGAATGCCGTTCTTCACGGGTGGCGCGGAAACTCGGGCACATCACGCCACCACCGCTGGTGTTGCGGCACTTCCCCACGCCGACGCAGCGCCGCATCGCCTGCCCGAAACTGCCGCGATCCTCGGGGTAGCCGAGCACCGTGACGTCCTCTATGGACAGTGGTGCGGTGCGGACCCGCAGGTTCGCGTCGACCTTGCGCGGCTCGACGAGGATCCCGGGGTTCATCCGCCCGGCGGGGTCGAAGATCGCCTTGAACCGGGCGAAGACGTCGAGCATTTCGGGGCTGTACATCCGGGACAGCAGCTCCGACCGGGCCTGGCCGTCACCGTGTTCGCCGGAGAGCGAGCCGCCGTGGGACGCGACGAGGTCCGCGGCCTCCTCCAGGAACCGCCGGAAGCCGGCGATCCCTTGCGGTGACAGCAGATCGAAGTCCAGGCGCAGGTGCAGGCAGCCCTCGCCGTAGTGGCCGTAGACGACACTCTTGCGCCCGTGCGCGCGCATCAGCTCCTTGAACTCGCGCAGGTACGCGCCGAGCCGCTCGGGCGGGACGGCCGCGTCCTCCCAGCCCGGCCACGCCTCGGCGCCGCCGGCGAGCCGGGTCGCCAGGCCGGCGCCCTCTTCGCGGATCCGCCAGAGCCGCCGCTGCGCCACGGGGTCGTCGAGCACCGCGGACCCGGTCAGCTCCAGCGACGCCGCCAGCGCGCGGGCCCGCCCGGCCGGGTCCTCCCCCGCCAGCTCGACGAACAGCCAGGCTCCGCCCGGCGGCAGGTCGTCCGCGCGCCCCGGCATCATCGCGACGAGCTCGGCGTCGACCCCTTCGACGGTCAGCGGCGACCACGGCAGGATCTGCGGCACGGCGTCGGCCGCGGCGATGTCGGACGGGAACCCCAGCACCGCCAGCACCCGCTGCTTCGGCACCTCGGCGAGCGCGACCGTCGCTTCGAGCACCGTGACGCAGGTGCCTTCCGAGCCGACGAGGGCCTTCGCGACGTCGAACCCGTTCTCCGGCAACAGGTGCTCGAGGCCGTAGCCGGACACCCGGCGGCCCCAGGTCGAGAGTTCCTTGCGCAGCACCGCCAGGTTGTCCCGGACCAGCGCGCGCAGCTCGTCGAAGATCCGGCCTTCGGTCGGCTCGTCCCGCCCCACCCGCAGCCGGGTGCCGTCGTAGAGCAGGACGTCCAGCGAGCGCACGACGTCGACCGTGCGGCCCCAGGCCACCGAGTGCGAGCCGCACGCGTTGTTGCCGATCATCCCGCCGATCGTGCAGCGGCTGTGCGTCGAGGGGTCCGGGCCGAACCGCAGCCCGTGCGGCGCCGCGACGGCCTGCAGGTCGTCCAGCACCGTGCCGGGCAGCACCCGCGCCAGCCGCGCGTCCGGGTCGAGCGAGAGCACCCCGCCGACGTGGCGCGAGGTGTCGATCACCAGCCCGGGCCCGCACGCGTTCCCGGCGACGCTGGTGCCGCCGCCGCGGGCGATCACCGGCAGGTCCCGGGCGCGGGCGGCGGCGACCGCGGCGACGACGTCGTCGACCGTCTCCGGCAGCACGACGCCCCGGGGCACGTGGCGGTAGTTGGAGGCGTCGGTCGTGTACAGCGCGAGCGTGGCGGCGTCGGTGAGGATCTCCACGCCCCCATTCAAGACGATCGGTGGCACGATCCGCTGTGTGACGATCGACCTGCACGCCCACAGCACGGCCTCGGACGGGACGACACCACCGGCTGACCTGCCCCGGCTGGCGGCGCGGGCGGGCCTGACCGTGGTGGCGCTCACGGACCACGACACGCTCGCCGGCCTGGCTCTGGCGACGCCCGCCGCCGCGGAAGTCGGAGTCGAGCTGGTGCCCGGCGTCGAGATCTCCTGCCGCCTCGACGACGCCGAGGTGCACCTGCTCGGCTACTTCGTCGACCCGGTGGACGAGCCGCTGGCCGGCGAGCTGGAGCTGATCCGCACCGACCGCACCCGCCGTGCGGAACGGATGGTCGAGCGCTGCCGCGAGCTGGGCGCGCCGATCACCCTGGCCCAGGTCTCCGCGATCGCGGCGGGCGCCCCGCTAGGCCGCCCGCACGTCGCGGCGGCGCTGGTGGCATCGGGGGTGACGACCGACGCGTTCACGCAGGACTGGATCGCCGACGGCGGCCGCGCGGACGTCCCGAAGCACGTCCTGCCCACGGCGGCCGCGATCGCCCTGGTCCGCGCGGCCGGCGGCACGGCCGTGCTGGCCCACCCGCGCTCGGTGAAGCGCCGGGCGTCAGTGACGGACGCGCAGCTGGCCACGCTGGCCGCGGCCGGGCTCGCCGGGATCGAGGCCGACCACCCGGAGCAGCCACCGGAGGTCCGGCAGCGGCTGCGGGCGGTGGCCGCCGAGCTGGGCCTGCTCACGACGGGCTCGAGCGACTTCCACGGCGACCGCAAGCCGGTCCACCTCGGCGACTTCACGACCACCCCCGAGGTCCTGTCCGCCCTGCGCCCCTAGCGCCATGAAGGGCATCCTCATGGCGCTTGGACCTGGTCTCAAATTAAGGGTGTATCACTGCGTAACCTGCCGGTCCTGGTCGTCGATCGCGGGCAGTCGTGGCGAAGACGACGCAGCAGCGGCGGGTCGAAGACCGGCCTCGGGCTGCGCTACGACCGGACCGAATGCACCACGCCGGCGTTACTCACGCTGGCCTGCACCGTGATCAACGTCCGCCGGCTCATCAAGTTCGGGTCGGCACGGGCCCCGCCACCACGAGGGAGATCGATCTCCTGGAGGAGGCCGCAGCCGCGTTGCCGCCTCTTCAGAGGCGTTCGATGCGGTCGGCCTGCGGGCCCCGGTCGCTCTGACGCACCGCGTACCGGACCCGGTCACCCTTCTGCAGCGGCTCCGACCCCATGATCACGGACGCGTGGGCGAAGAGATCGTCGCCGCCTGCGTCCGGGGTGATGAAGCCGAAGCCGCGGTCGTCGTCGTAGCGCGCGACGACGCCCTCGCCGCCTCGTACGGGCACGTCCCGCGCCGCCGGCCCTGCGGCCGCGGCAGGTGCCGGCCGCTGCGGCGCCGTCTGGGGCTCGGCGCCCCGGACCAGGTGCACGTCGCGGGCCTGCGGGCCCTTGTCCCCACTGGCCACCTCGTAGGCGACGCGGTCGCCCTCCGCGAGCCACGTCAGCCCCTCGGCCAGGGCCCGGGCGTGAACGAAGACGTCCCCGGCGCCGGAGTCGGGGTTGATGAAGCCGAAGCCCTTGTCCTCGTCGTACCAGGCCACCGTGCCGTCGGCACCGTCCGCGATACCGGCCGCAGCGGGTGAGCCGGCCCCTGCTCCCAGCGGGATCACGTGCCCGGCCTGCGGGCCGCGCTCGCCTTCGACGACCAGGAAGGCCACCCGCTGCCCCTCGGCGACCACGCCGCCGGTCACGATGGCGGAGCTGTGCACGAAGACGTCGGCGCCGCCGCCGTCCGGCGACGCGAAGCCGTACCCCTTGCCCGGCTCGTACCAGTTGACGGTGCCGAGCAGGCCCACGGCGCTGCTGGTGGCCGCATCGGCGGTGACGCGAACGCGCAGCGCCTGGGGCCCGCGGTCGTTCTCACCGACCTCGAACACGACGGCCTGACCCTCGCGGAGCACTCTCGCGTCGCCGTCCCCGACGATCTCGGAGGCGTGCACGAACACGTCCGGCGAGCCGTCCTCGGGCGCGAGGAAGCCGAAACCACGTTCGGCGTCGAACCAACGGACGGTCCCTTGCGGCATCAACGGCTCCAGGTCGAGAGGGCGGGCACTGGCCCCCAGTCTCTCTGACAGACCTCCGGTCCGTCGGGCCGGGCCCACCGGCGGGCGGTGCGGAGCCAGGGCGGGCCGTTGGTTCACCCAGCGACACGCCGAGTTTTGAGACCAGGTCTCAAGACCATGAGGGTGCCCCTCACGACCCACGGCTTCAGCCAGTGCCCACCGCGAGCCGGTGCAATTCGCGACCGCCCGAGGCGCTCCCCGCCCTGCGCCGCGGAGCCCAAACGCCCCAATGTGGCCTTCGGTGCGTCACACGCACCCAAGGCCGCCTTGGCGCGCTCGGGGTCAGACCGAGGCGAGGCGGCGCTCGGCCAGTGCGGCCGCCTCAAAAAGCGGAGTGGTCGAGTGAGCCTTCGCGGCCGCCAGGATGTCCGCCACCGTGTCCTCGATCGCCTCCACGCGGGCCAACCCCGCGGCGTGGTCCAGGCCCTCGGCTTCCCGCGAAAGCGTGTAGACGATCCCGCCCGCGCTGGCCACGTAGTCCGGCACCCACAGCACGCCACGAGCGGCGAGGGCGTCCGCGACGGCGTCCTCGGACAGCTGGTTGTTCGCCGGCCCCACCACCAGCGGCGTGTCGAGCCGGGCCACCGTCTCCGGGGTCAGCACGCCGCCCACCGCCGCCGGGATCAGCACGTCCGCCGGCATGGTGAGCGCCTTCTCCGGCGGAACCCACTCGAAGTCGCGCGCCTCGGCACGCTTCGACGGGTCGATGTCCGACACCACCACCGACGCGCCGGACGCCTGCAGGCTCGCGGCCAGGTGGGCGCCGACCGAGCCGTACCCGCTGATCACCACCCGGCGCCCGGCCATCGACCGCGTTCCCGACGCGGCCCGCAGCGCGGCGAGGACGCCGGCCGCGGTCGGGCCGCTGGACGAGCCGGTGCCACCCGCCGCCTCGGGCGTGCAGTACGCGTGGGGCGTGACCTCGCGGAGCACCAGCATGTCGGCCGGGCCGGTGCCGACGTCCGGGCCGGCCAGATACCCGCCGTCGAACGAAGCGATCAGCTCACCGTGGTCGAGCAGGACGTCCCGGCGTTCCTCCGGCGAGAGCACCCGGCCGGGCTCGAGCGCGATGACGCTCTTCGCGCCGCCGAAGGCGAGGCCCGCGACAGCGCACTTCGCGGTCATCGCGGCCGACAGGCGCAGGGCGTCCTCGACGGCCGCCGTCAGGCTCGGATAAGCCTTGAAGCGGCAGCCCCCGACGGCCGGGCCGAGTGCGCTCGAATGGACGGCGACCATCGTCGTGACGCCGGATCGGCGGCCACGTCGGGCGATGAGTTGCTCATGTGCGGTCATAACGTCCGAAGTTAAAGTGAAGATCGGCGATACAGATCCATGGCCGAACTAAATTCGGTGACGACCAGGAGGTCCCGGTGCTGGACGAACTTGATTCGGCGATCGTGCGGCTGCTGCAGGAGGACGCGCGCCAGACCAACCGCGAAATCGCGCGGAAGGTCGGCATCGCGCCCTCGACCTGCCTCGAGCGGATCCGGCTGCTGCGGGAGCGCGGTGTCATCCGCGGCTACCACGCCGACATCGACCTGGCGAGCCTCAACCGCGGCGTCCGCGCCCTGGTCGCGGCGCAGGTGCGGCCGCTGAGCCGGGCGGTGATCGACGCGTTCCAGCAGTCGATCGGCGAACTGCCGGAGGTGCTTTCGGTCTACGTCACAGCGGGCAGCGACGATTTCCTGATCGAAGTCACCGCACCCGACATCGACGGGCTGCACGCGTTCCTCGCCGACCGGCTCGCGATCCGCCGGGAGGTAGTCGGCTTCCGCACTTCGATCATTTTCCGCCACCTCCGCAAGACGACGTTGGAACCCCTGGCCTAAGGGGTACCCGGACATGGCCGGCACGCCACCCCTGAGTACACCCCCTAAATACCCGGATTCGCACGCTGAGAGGCGGAAACTGTCGGTGGCGGGGCGTCTAATGAGCACGACGGGAAGGAGGCGCCGCCATGATCACCGAACTGAACCATCGTGAGCGGGCCACATTGAGAGCCGTGGCAGAGGGCCACGCCGAGATCAGCTGCAGCTGCGAACCCGACCTCTTCATCGACGGCCTGAGCTGCTGCGACCAGTCCACCGTGCACCGGCTGGCCCGCCTGGGCCTGATCGCGCCGGCCCGCCCGGGCAAGTGCGGCGAGCGCGTTCCGGCACTACTCACCGAAGCCGGATCGAACGCTCTGGGTGAAGTTTTCGCGGCCGCCGCGTAATTATTGTTTTGCCATGCAGTGGGGGCACTGCCAGCATCATCCGATGCACGTATTCCTCGAAACCGAGCGGCTGATCCTGCGCCGGTTCACCGAGAACGACGCGGACGCGTTGTACGAGCTCTACAACGACCCCGCGGTGATGAAGTACCTCAATGGGGGCAGTCCCGCGGATCGCACCGAGATCGTCACGCTCGATCTTCCCGCGTTCCTCGGTTACTACGAGCGTTTCCCCGGTTACGGGTTCTGGGCCGCGATCGAGAAGCCGACCGGTGATTTCCTGGGGTGGTTCCACTACCGGCCGCGGCCGGCCGATCCACCGGACGAACCCGAGCTGGGCTACCGGCTGCACCAGTCCGCCTGGGGCAAGGGCTACGGCACCGAAGGCTCGGCCGCGTTGCTCGCGAAGGGCTTCGAGGACCTGGGGGTCAAGCGCGTCACGGCGTTCACCATGACGGTGAACCAGCGTTCGCGGCGCGTGATGGAGAAACTGGGGATGACGTTCGTCCGCACGTACTTCGAGGAGTTCCCGGAGCACGAACGTGCCCCGGGTTCGGAGCACGGCGAGGTCGAATACGCGATCACCCGCGAGCAGTGGGCCAGGGACTCGTGAGTGCCGCCCACCCAGGCGGCACCCACGAGTCCCCGGTGACTCAGCGGTAGGCCTCGAACTCGTAGATCCGGGCCGCGCCGTTGCCGTCGTTGGCCGGGGTGGTGATGTTCAGCTTCACGTACCGCGCCGACCGGGTCGTGATCGGGTGGTACGTGCGGCTGGCCCGCGAGCCGGTCACGGTCGCGACCGACGTCCAGTTCGTGCCGTCGGTCGACGTCTGGATCGTGAACGCGCCGGTGTTCCAGCCCGTGGTCTCACCGCCGAGGCCGGCGTGCTTGACGACGAACGAGGACACGTTCTGCGCCGACCCGAGGTCCACCTGGAGGAACTTCGTGGCGGCCGTGGTGCAGAACTTGCTGTTGTTCGCCAGGCTGCCGTCGACGGCGTTGGCCGCGCCTTCGGACGAGGCGCACGCCGCCGAACCCGTCGCCGCCTTGCCCTGCGCCAGGTTCGTGCCGAGCTCCGGCGCGGCGGCCGGCGGCGTGAACCCGTCGTTGTACGACGGCGGGACGTCCGCCGCGTTCGTGCCCCACGCGCTCGCCGACGAGCCCATCGTGTAGTTCAGCGTCGACGCACCCGCGATGTCGCCGTAGCGGATCCACGACTTCGTCGTCGAAACGCCGTTGACGCTCAGGCTCTGCACGTACTGCGAGCCCTGGCCCGCGCCGCTGCCGTTGATCTGGATCGTGCCGCTCGGGCGGATGATCGAGACCGACGGGAACAGCGGGCCGTGCAGGGCGAGGACGTCCGCGCCCGGGGTCGCCGGGTACATCCCCAGCGCGGCGAAGACGTACCACGCCGAGGTCGCGCCGAGGTCGTCGTTGCCGGGCTCCCCGCCCGCGCCGGTGGTGAACGACTCGTTCATCACGCGCCGCACCGCCGAGCTGGTGCCCTGCGGGTGGGCGGCGTAGTTGTACGCCCACGGCACCCCGTGCTCGGGCTCGTTGCCGATGTAGAAGTACGGCTGGGTGAGGCCGCCGTTGAGCTGCGTGAAGTGGTGGTCCAGCCGCTGGACGGCGGTCTTGCTGCCACCCATCAGGTTGATCACGCCCTGGTAGTTGTAGGGCACCATCCACGTGTACTGCGACGGGTTGCCTTCGGTGTAGCCGCTGTTGCTCGACGGCACGACCGGCCAGGCGAACGTGCCGGTGCTGCCCCGCGGCTGGACGTAGCCGGAGTCGGTCCCGAACACGTTCTGCCACCACTGGGCGCGCTGCATGTACGTGGTGTACTTCGCCGTGTCACCGACGGACTTGGCGAACTGCGCCACCGCGAAGTCCGACGCCGAGTACTCGAGCGAGTCCGACGGGTCCTCGGTGACGTAGTGCCGGCTGACGTACCCGGACTGGCGCCCGCGGATCGACTGCCCCTGCGCGGTGCCGCCGTTGGAGCTCTTGTCCATCAGCGTCAGCGCGGCGGCCGTGTCGAAGCCGCGGACACCGAAGGCGTACATGCTGCCGACGACGATCGGCCCGGGGTCACCGGTCATCACGAAGTGCTCGTTGTTGTTGTGCGACCACTTGGGCAGCAGCCCGCCCTGCTGGCCGTCCAGCACCATCGACTTCGCGATGTCGCTCGCCTCACTGGGTGCAACCAGCCCGATCAGCGCGGCCCAGGACCGGTAGATGTCCCAGCCCGAATAGTTCTGGTAGACGGTGTGGGTCGCCGTGTGGATCGCCTGGTCGAACCCGCGGTACTGGCCGTTGGTGTCGCTGGCGATGTTCGGGTTCTGGAACACGTGGTACAGCGCCGTGTAGAACTTCTGCAGGTCCGCGGCGGCACCCCCGGTCACCTGGACGCGGTTGAGGATGGTGTTCCAGCTCGTGTCGGCCGCGGCGCGGATCCCGGCGAAGTCGAAGCCGGGGTTCTCGGCCGCGAGGTTCGCCTGCGCGTTGGCCAGGCTGACGAACGAGATGCCGACCTTCGCCTGCACCACTGCGTTGCTCGAGGTGTCGAACGTGACGTAGCCGCCGGCGTTCGTGCCGCTGCTGCTCGCGGACCCGGCGTTCACCGTGCCGCCGAGCCAGGTGCCGAAGCCGCTGGGCGCGCGGTCGAACTGGATCACGTAGAAGATCTGGTACGTCTTGGACGAACCGCAGAAGCCGCCACCGGTCGCCGAGCCGGTGAGCTGGCTGCCGCTGATGCTGACGGATCCGGCGCGGTTGCCGGTCGCGCTGCGGCCGGGGTTGACCAGCAGCCGCGCGGTCGTCGTGTTCGGGTAGGTCAGCTTCATGAAGCCGGACCGCTTGGTGGCCGACAGTTCGACGGTCGTGTTGTAGTTGTCCAGCTTGTTCTTGTAGTAGCCGGGCGCGGCCGACTCGTTCGCCTTCGTGTAGCGGCCGGCGTACCCGGTCCAGCCGGTGCCCGGCGACGTGCCGATCGCGCCGGTGATCGGCAGCAGGCCGAGGTCCTCGTTGTTGGGGCAGCCCGCGCCGTTGAAGTGGGTGAGGCTGAACTCCTCGATGCTGGTGTCGCCGTAGCGGTAGCCGGACGGCGACCCGGTCGGGGTGTCCGGGCTGAACTGCGTCATCCCGAACGGCACGACCGCGCCCGGGTACGTGCTGCCGCCGGCCCCGCCGGGCACCGGGTTGGGCGAGTTGCTGTTGTCCGTGCCGATGAAGGGATTCACGTACTGCGTAAGGGCGAGTGCCGCGGCGCCGGCGGGCGGGGCGGGCAGGGCGGCGAGCCCCGCGCCGGCGAGGACCGCGGCGAGCGCCGCTCCCCGAAGCCGTCTCCTGAACCTGGACAGTGGTCCGGACATGAAACCTTCCTCTCCTCGTCACGCAGTCGATGACAACGTTGTCACCTCGCGCCTCGAACCGCACTTTCGTAGCGAAAGCTCGGCTTTTCGGGGCTGGTGAGGCCGATGTGGTGATGGAGGTGGTGCGCGGCCCGCGTCGGGGGCGGGGTGGTGATCCGGGGGTCGGGGAAGGGACATGGTGCCACGGGCGAATACCTCCGCGGTAGCACCGAAAGTCCGAATCACCGTTGTGCGCCAAGCGAATCCGCGAACGGTCAGCCCACTGCCCGGTGGTGGTCCGCAGTCAGGAGCCCGCGGTGACCCAGTGCTCGCCGAGTTCGGTCGCCGTGGCTTCGCCGTTCGTGAGGTCGGCGAGCCAGCCGTGGAACTCCGTGTCCTCATCGGATGCGAGGCCGATCTCGAAGCGCGCGAGCTCGTCGAAGCGGGTCGCGCGCAGGACGTACCGCGACGCGCGCAGGTCGTTCTCCAAGCGGCCGGCGCGGTCGTAGCCGACCGCGACCTCGAACACCTTGAGTCGACGGTGTTCTAGTACGCCTACAACGTCGATCGCTTGTGCGACAGCCTGTCCGTACGCGCGGATGAGCCCGCCCGCGCCGAGCAGCACCCCGCCGAAGTAACGCGCCACGACCGCGACGGTGTCCGTCAACTCGCGGCGGCGCAGCACTTCCAGCATCGGCGTGCCCGCGGTGCCGGCCGGTTCGCCGTCGTCACTGGAACGTTGAGTGCGCCCGTCGGGCCCGAGAACGAAGGCGTGGCAGTGATGCCGGGCACCCGGATCGGCGCGCCTGCGGCCCGCGATGAACTCCCGCGCGGCGTCCTCCGACGTCACCGGAGCGAGCGCGCAGAGGAACCGGGAGCGCTTGATCTCCACCTCGTGGCTGCCCTGTCGAGCCACGGAGAGATAACGATCAGTCATCGGACGGGTTCACCATGTACCCAGCTTGCCACCCCCGGGCTGGGTCGCAACACCCGCATCAGACCACTTGGGACGGACGTTTCCGCAGGTCAGAGGCATATTCGACGAGCAAATGGGAGGCCCGGCCCGGCATATGGGACTACCCCGGGGGTCGTCAACGCAAGCGTGGCATTTCCCACCCGGGGACAACGACGTATGTCGATAACAGCGAATTCACACTATCGTCATAAGACCCGGCGAACCCGGGAGTAACACCGCGCGCTCCGGCTGACCCCCACCACAGTGGTCTGTCTTCGCGCGCACGCAGGACCGACATGTTCGGCTGCCCAGCGTTGTGCGGCCTCCCAGATGACCCGCGTCCGGTTTCCGGGCTTCTCAGCCCGGCCGATCCCCCGCGGCATCTTGCACTTCGACAACAGCAACTGTTCTCGACTGACCATCGCGCTACCGGACTACTTCGTTAACCGGTTCAGTTCGAACCACTCGATGAGGTGAGTACCGGTCACGCCAACGCCTTGGGAGGCGGCCAGCCGTGACCCACCGTGCCAGCGCCCTCCCCCCGTCGGGGGAGCAGCTCAGCAACGCCGAGGCCAACGGCCTCTACCGGAGCGAATACGAACACGACGCCTGCGGTGTCGCGTTCGTCGCCGATCTCACCGGGCGCCGGGACCATGCCATCGTCTCGAAGGCCCTGGTCGCGTTGCGCAACCTGGAGCACCGAGGGGCGCGGGGCGCCGAACCGGACACCGGGGACGGCGCCGGGCTCCTGATCCAGATCCCGGACGAGTTCTACCGCGAGGTCGTCGACTTCGCGCTGCCCGAACCGGGCACCTACGCCGTCGGCACCGCTTTCCTGCCGCAGGACGAAAAACGCCGCGGCCGGGCGATGACGACCATCGAGCGCATCGCGGCCGAAGAGGACATGCGCGTGCTCGGCTGGCGCGAGCTGCCGGTGCACCCCGAGCACTGCGGGCCGACCGCGGCCGAGACGATGCCGCACTTCACGCAGCTGTTCCTCGCCGCGCGCCGCCCGAAGCCGGAGCATTCGGACCCGCTGCACATCGAGCGCAGCGCGTTCTGCGTCCGGAAGCGCGCCGAGCACGAACTGGTCGACGACGACGTCTACTTCCCCAGCCTGTCGTCGCGCACCATCGTCTACAAAGGAATGCTCACCGAGCCGCAGGTCGAGCGGTTCTTCGCCGACCTGACCGACGAGCGGGTCACCAGCGCGCTCGGCCTGGTGCACTCCCGCTTCTCCACCAACACCTTCCCGTCGTGGCCGCTGGCGCACCCGTACCGGTACGTCGCGCACAACGGCGAGATCAACACCCTGCGCGGCAACCGCAACTGGATGGACGCCCGCGAGGCGCTGCTCGAGACCGACCTGATCCCGGGTGACCTCAAGCGCATCTACCCGGTGATCACGCGCGGCGCCAGCGACTCGGCGTCCTTCGACGAGGTCCTGGAGCTGCTCCACCTCGGCGGCCGCCCGCTGCCCCACGCCGTCCTGATGATGATCCCGGAGGCCTGGGAGAACCACCAGGAGATGGACCCCGCGCGGCGCGCCTTCTACGAGTTCCACTCGACGCTGATGGAGCCGTGGGACGGCCCGGCGCTGGTCGCCTTCACCGACGGCAGCCAGATCGGCGCGGTGCTCGACCGCAACGGCCTGCGCCCCGGCCGCTACTGGGTGACCGACGACGGTCTCGTCGTGCTCGCCTCGGAGGTCGGCGTGCTCGACATCGACCCGGCGACGATCGTCCGCAAGGGACGTCTCGAGCCCGGCCGGATGTTCCTGGTGGACACCGAGGCCGGCCGGATCGTCGAGGACGAGGAGATCAAGGGCGAGCTCGCCACGGCGCACCCGTACGACGAGTGGGTCGAGGCCGGCCTGCTGCACCTCGACGCCCTGCCCGAGCGCGACCGCGAGGTGCCGCTGCACGCCGCGCTCGTGCGCCGCCAGCAGGCGTTCGGCTACACCGAGGAGGACCTCGAAACGATCCTCGAGCCGATGGCCCGCACCGGCGCGGAGCCGATCGGCTCGATGGGCAACGACTCGCCGCTGGCGCCGCTGTCCAGCCGGTCGCGGCTGCTGTTCGACTACTTCATCCAGCTGTTCGCGCAGGTCACGAACCCGCCGCTGGACGCGATCCGCGAGGAGCTGGTGACGGCGCTCGGCACGCAGATCGGCGCCGAGCCGAACCTGCTGGTCGGCGACGCGGCGTCGTGCCGCCGGATCGCGCTGCCGTTCCCGGTGCTCGACAACGACCAGCTCGCCAAGCTCGTGCACGTCAACGACGACGGCACGCTGCCGGAGTTCCAGGCCGTCACCGTGCTCGGCCGGTACAACGTCCACGGCGGCGGCGAGGCGCTCGTCCAGCGCCTCGACGAGATCCGCGCCGAGGTGTCCGAGGCGATCGAGGACGGCGCACGGCTGATCGTGCTGTCCGACCGCGGGGTCGACGAGAACCACGCGCCGATCCCGTCGCTGCTGCTGACCGGCGCGGTGCACCACCACCTCGTCCGCGAGAAGACGCGCACGCAGGTCGGCCTGATCGTCGAGGCCGGTGACGCCCGCGAGGTGCACCACATCGCGCTTCTCATCGGCTACGGCGTCGCCGCGGTCAACCCGTACCTCGCGATGGCGACCGTCGAGGAGATGGCCCACCAGGGCCTGATCCCGGGCGTGACGCCGAAGGAGGCGACCCAGAACCTGATCAAGGCGCTGGGCAAGGGCGTCCGCAAGACGATGTCCAAGATGGGCGTCTCGACCGTCGCGTCCTACACCGGCGCGCAGATCTTCGAGGCGATCGGGCTCGGCGAAGAGGTCGTCGACAACTGCTTCACCGGCACGACCTCGCGCCTCGGCGGCGTCGGCTTCGGCACGCTGGCCGACGAGGTCGCCAAGCGGCACCTCTACGCGTTCCCGGCCGACGGCGTCCGCGCCGCCCACCGCGAGCTGGAGACCGGCGCCGACTACCAGTGGCGCCGCGAAGGTGAGCCACACCTATTCAACCCGCAGACGGTGTTCAAGCTCCAGCACTCCACGCGGTCCGGGAAGTACGACGTCTTCAAGGAGTACACGAAGGCCGTCGACGACCAGGCCGAGAAGCTGCTGACGCTGCGCGGGCTGTTCGACTTCCGGTACGGCAAGCGCGCGCCGGTGCCGATCGACGAGGTCGAACCGGTCTCGGAGATCGTCAAACGGTTCGCCACCGGCGCGATCTCCTACGGCTCGATCTCGATGGAGATGCACCAGACCCTCGCCATCGCGATGAACCGCCTCGGCGGGAAGTCCAACACCGGCGAGGGCGGCGAAGACGCGGAGCGGCTCTACGACCCGGAGCGGCGAAGCGCGGTCAAGCAGGTCGCGTCGGGGCGTTTCGGCGTCACGAGCGAGTACCTGGTCAACGCCGACGACATCCAGATCAAGATGGCGCAGGGCGCGAAGCCCGGCGAAGGCGGGCAGCTGCCCGGCGCGAAGGTGTACCCGTGGATCGCGAAGACGCGGTACTCGACGCCGGGTGTCGGGCTCATTTCACCGCCGCCGCACCACGACATCTACTCGATCGAGGACCTGGCCCAGCTGATCCACGACCTCAAGAACGCCAACCCCCGCGCGCGCATCCACGTGAAGCTCGTGTCCGAGGTCGGCGTCGGCACGGTCGCGGCGGGCGTCTCGAAGGCGCACGCGGACGTCGTGCTCATCTCGGGTCACGACGGCGGGACGGGCGCGTCGCCGCTGTCGTCCATCAAGCACGCCGGCGGCCCGTGGGAGCTGGGCCTGGCCGAGACGCAGCAGACGCTGCTGGCCAACCGGCTGCGCGACCGGATCGTGGTGCAGACCGACGGCCAGCTCAAGACCGGCCGCGACGTCGTCATCGCAGCGCTGCTCGGCGCCGAGGAGTTCGGTTTCGCGACCGCGCCGCTGGTGGTGTCGGGCTGCATCATGATGCGCGTCTGCCACCTCGACACGTGCCCCGTGGGGGTCGCGACGCAGAACCCGAAGCTGCGCGAGAAGTTCAGCGGCAAGGCCGAGTACGTCGTCAACTTCTTCGAGTTCATCGCCCAGGAGGTCCGGGAGTACCTGGCGGAGCTGGGTTTCCGGACGATCGCCGAGGCCGTCGGCCACGCCGAGTTCCTCGACAAGCGCAAGGCGATCGACCACTGGAAGGCCTCCGGGCTCGACCTGTCGCCGATCTTCCACGTGCCCGACATGGCTCCGGCAGGCCTGCGGCTGCAGCAGACGCAGCAGGACCACGGGCTCGAGAAGGCGCTCGACAACACACTGATCCAGCTCGCCGAGGGTGCGTTGAACTCCGGTGACAAGGTGCGGCTGGAACTGCCGGTGCGCAACGTGAACCGGACCGTCGGCACGATGCTCGGGTCCGAGCTGACCAAGCGGTGGGGCGGCGAAGGGCTGCCGGACGACACGATCGACGTCACCTTCACCGGGACCGCGGGCCAGTCGTTCGGCGCGTTCTTGCCGAAGGGCATCACGCTGCGGCTCTACGGCGACGGCAACGACTACGTCGGCAAGGGTCTCTCCGGCGGCCGGCTGATCGTGCGCCCGCCGAAGGAGGCGCAGTACGCCGCCGAGGAGCACATCATCGCCGGCAACGTGATCGCCTACGGCGCGACCAGCGGCGAGATCTTCATCCGCGGCAAGGTCGGCGAGCGGTTCTGCGTGCGCAACTCGGGCGCGCTGGCCGTCGTCGAAGGCGTCGGCGACCACGGCGGCGAGTACATGACCGGCGGCCGGATGGTCGTGCTCGGGCAGATCGGCCGCAACTTCGCGGCCGGCATGTCCGGCGGGGTCGCGTACGTGCTGGACCTGCCGGTGCACCGCGTCAACCCGGAGATGGTCGACATCGACCCGCTCGACTCCGAGGACGCCGACTTCCTGCGCGAGGCCCTCGAAAAGCACTACAACGAAACGGAATCCGCGGTCGCGCGGGCCTTGCTCGCCGACTGGGACGCCGGCGTCGACCGGTTCGGCAAGGTCATGCCGAAGGACTACAAGCGCGTGCTCGCCGCCCAGGTGCAGGCCGAACGGGACGGGCGCGACGTGAACGAGGCGATCATGGAGGCCGCACATGGCTGACCCCAAGGGCTTTCTGACCACCACGCGCGAAGAGCCGAAGCGGCGTCCGGTCGACCTGCGCCTGATGGACTGGCGCGAGGTCTACGAGGACTTCGCGTCGACGAAGCTGGAGAAGCAGGCCGGCCGCTGCATGGACTGCGGCATCCCGTTCTGCCACCAGGGCTGCCCGCTCGGGAACCTGATCCCGGAGTGGAACACGCTGGTGTGGCGGGAGGACTGGCAGCAGGCGGCCGACCGGCTGCACGCCACCAACAACTTCCCGGAGTTCACCGGCACCCTGTGCCCTGCCCCGTGTGAAACCGCGTGCGTGCTCGGGATCAACGACGACCCGGTGACCATCAAGCGCGTCGAGATCTCCATCATCGACCGCGCCTTCGCCGAAGGCTGGGTGACGCCGGAGGTGCCCGAGGCGCGCACCGGCAAGAAGGTCGCGGTCGTCGGGTCGGGCCCGTCGGGTCTCGCCGCGGCGCAGCAGCTCACGCGCGCGGGCCACAGCGTCGTGGTCCTCGAGCGGGCCGACAAGATCGGCGGGCTGCTGCGCTACGGCATCCCCGAGTTCAAGATGGAGAAGCACCGCCTGGACCGGCGGATCGCGCAGATGGAGGCCGAGGGCACGGAGTTCCGCACCTCGGTGAACGTCGGCGTGGACGTGTCCGTCGACGAGCTGCAGTCTTCGTACGACGCCGTGGTGCTGGCCGGTGGCGCGACCGACTGGCGCGACCTGCCGATCCCCGGCCGGGAGTTCGACGGCATCCACCAGGCGATGGAGTTCCTGCCGCCGGCCAACCGGGTCGCCTCGGGTGACCTCGACGTCTCGCCGTACTCGGCCGAGGGCCTCGACGTCGTCGTGATCGGCGGCGGCGACACGGGCGCGGACTGCGTCGGGACGTCGCACCGCCAGGGTGCCCGTTCGGTGACGCAGCTGGAGATCATGCCGCGGCCGCCGGAGGCCCGTTCCGACGCCCACCCGTGGCCGACCTACCCGATGATCTACCGGGTGTCCTCGGCGCACGAAGAGGGCGGCGAGCGGCTGTACTCGGTGAACACGCAGGAGTTCGTGGCCGACCCGGACGGCCGGGTGCGGGCGCTGAAGCTGGTCGAGGTGCGCAACGAGGGCGGCAAGTTCGTCCCCGTCGAGGGCAGCGAGACCGAGCTGCCCGCCCAGCTCGTGCTGCTCGCGATGGGGTTCCTCGGGCCGCAGAAGCAGGGCCTGGTCGAGGACCTCGGCGTCGAGCTGGACGCGCGTGGCAACGTGGCGCGCGACAAGGCGTTCAAGACGAGCCTGGACAACGTGTTCGTCGCGGGCGACATGGGCCGCGGCCAGTCCCTGATCGTCTGGGCCATCGCCGAAGGCCGCTCCGCGGCGGCGGGCGTCGACGCGTTCCTGACCGGGCGCGGCATCCTGCCCGCGCCGATCGCTCCGACGGACCGGCCGATCGCCTAGAGCCCGGCGCCGGCGGGGGTGCCAAAGTCGCCACCTCCGCCGGCGCTGCCCCACGGCCGTTTTGCACGGAAACGCGGACCCGCGTTTCCGTTTTCGCGTTCAACTTAATCTTTCGTGTGAAATCGCCGAACCGGTGGCGCGAGGCCGCCGGTTCGTTGCATTCTGTGCTCAGGGGGCCCGGCCGGCCGAAGGGGAGACGCCGGCCGGGTACCGCCGCGAGGCGGTTTACTTGGGGAGGGGACCCTGATGCCTGTCGATCTGTCCACCACACTGTCCTGGACCACGGCGAGCGGCGACGCCGCGACGATGCTCGGCGAACTGCAGCCGAACATCCTCAAGGCGCACGTGCGTGATCACCTTTCGGCGCTGTTCCTGACGTTCGCCGACCCGGCGGAGGCGCGGGCCTTCCTCGTCGCGGCCACCGGGAAGATGAAGTCCGCCAAGGACCACCTCACCGAGGTCGGCGGGTTCAAGAGCGGCGGCGCCGCCGGAACACCGTACGTCGGAGCCGGGCTCACCGCGGCGGGCTACCGCGTGCTCGGCGTCGAGAACTTCCCGCAGGACGAGGCGTTCCTGCGCGGCATGACGGCGCCGGACACCCGGCGGCGGCTGAACGACCCGCCGCGCTCGACGTTCGATCCGGGCTACCACAGCGAAATCCACGCCGTGGTGCTCATCGGGGACGCCACCGACAAGGCGATGACCGCGCGGCGCAACGAGATCCTCGACCTGCTGCCGGACTCCGTCACGGTCGCGGCGGAGGAGACCGGGCTCGGCCGGGTCAACGCGCGCGGCGAGGGCATCGAGCACTTCGGGTACGTCGACGGCCGGAGCCAGCCGTTGTTCCTGACCGAAGACGTCGACGCGGAAAAGAACAACACGGACGGCATCAACGTGTGGAACCCGGCGGCGCCGCTTTCCCAGGTATTGGTGGCCGACACCGCGGCACCGGATCCGGAGGTGCATTTCGGCAGTTACTTCGTTTTCCGCAAGCTGGAACAGAACGTGCGCCGGTTCAAGCAGGCGGAATCGGATCTGGCCGACACGCTCGGCCTCACCGGCGACGACCGCGAGCGCGCCGGTGCGATGATCATCGGCCGGTTCGAGGACGGCACGCCGCTGACCACCCAGCGGGAGGACGGCGCCGAAAGCCCGGTCTCGAACAACTTCACCTACGACAGCGACCGCGCCGCGCTCAAGTGCCCGTTCCAGGCGCACATCCGCAAGACGAACCCGCGCGGCTCCGGCGGCGCCGAGGAGCCGCCCGGCGAGCGGCTGCACCTGATGGCCCGCCGCGGCGTCACCTACGGCGAGCGCCCGGACGACCCGAACGCGGACCTGCCGCCGGCCGCGCGCCCGAGCGGCGGGGTCGGGCTGCTGTTCATGGCCTTCAACTCGGTGCTGGGCAACCAGTTCGAGTTCACCCAGGCGATCTGGGCGGACAACCCGGGCTTCCCGATCGTCGAGGGCGTCACCCCGGGCCTGGACCCGGTGATCGGCCAGGGCACCCGGGCACCGTCCGACTACACGGTCGACTGGGGCGGCTCGGCCCAGCGCACGGCGGAGCCGGTGCCGCAGTCGGTGACGCTCAAGGGCGGCGAGTACTTCTTCATGCCGTCGCTGGCGTTCCTCCGCTCGCTCTGATTACCCGGTACCTTGGTCGCTCTGGGTGAAGTGCGGCGAAAGGGACTGGGTTGGACCGGCACGAACGGCTCAGCGCACTGCTGGACATGGTGGGGCAGCGGGACAAGATCGACGTCGAGGCCTCCGCGGAGGAGCTCGACGTCTCCCCCGCCACGATCCGGCGGGATCTGGACCACCTGGCCGGCCGCCGGCTGCTGACCCGCACCCGGGGCGGGGCGGTGGCGAGCAACGTCGCGTACGACCTGCCGTTGCGGCACAAGGCCGCGCGCAATGCGCCCGAGAAACAGCGCATCAGCGCGGCCGCCGCACGGCTGGTCGAGCGCGGCATGGTGCTGGGCCTCAACGGCGGCACGACGAGCACCGAGGTCGCCCGCGCGCTGGCCCTGCGCCCGGAACTGGCCGAGCGCGACGGCTCCCCGGCGCTGACGGTGGTGACGAACGCGCTCAACATCGCCCACGAGCTGGCGGTGCGGCCGAACATCAAGATCGTGGTCACCGGCGGCGTGGCCCGGCAGCACTCGTTCGAGCTGACGGGCCCGCTGGCCAGCCTGTTCCTCGACCAGATCACCCTGGACCTGGTGTTCCTGGGCGTCGACGCGTTCGACGCCGAGCGCGGCGCGTACGCCCACCACGAAGGCGAAGCGAGCATCAACCGGCTCCTGGCCTCGCGGGCGCGCCAGGTGGTGGTGATCGCGGACAGCGGCAAACTGGGCGGCCACGCGTTCGCCCGCATCTGCGACACCACGGCGGTCCACCAGCTGATCACGGATTCGGGCGCGGACCCGGAGCAGGTAGCGGCCTTCAAAGCGGCGGGAGTCGAGGTCGTGACGGCCTGAGCGGCTAGGTCGCCGGAGCGCCTTCGCAGCCCGGCGCCAGGTGCTGTGCCGGCACGGGCCCGTCTGCTGCGATCGACGTCGCGGCCCACCGCTCTTCCCAGCCCCAGTGTGGACACCGGGCGGCCCCAGAGCAGCCCCCACCCTTCCCGGGGGGCGTCCCCTGTCCAGTCTATCGGCCCTGACCTGCGAAAACCCGCCCGCGCAGAATCTGTGGACAACTGCCCGGCTGTGGACAAGCGACTTGACACACCGCCGGGCAGTGATCCTCAGGGGCGACGGACCGGGGATCAGCGGGCCGAGCCACAATCCCGACAAACCGAAAGCCCTTGCCGTCAGAGCGCCGCCAGCCGGTCCAAGGCCAGCAGCGCCGCGCCCAGCCGTCCCGCCTCGTCCCCCAGTTTCGCGATCCGCAGTTCCGGCATCTTCTGGAACGTCAGGTGCGAGGCCAGCCAGTCGCGCACCGGCTCGAGGACGTAGTCCGCCGCCGTGAACAGGCCGCCACCCAGGACGATCACCTCCGGGCCGAGCAGCGTCAGCAGGGTGCGGATGCCGTGGCCGAGGCCGTCCAGGGCGTCCTGGACCACCTCCTCCGCCACCTCGTCGCCGTGGCGGGCCAGCTCCACCACCTCGCGGGCGCCGTCGGCCGGGCGGCCCGTGCGCTCGGTGTAGCGGCGGGCGATCGCCGCCGCCGACGAGATCGCCTCCAGGCAGCCGATCGCGCCGCAGCCGCACTTCAGCGAGTGGCCGACGTCGATGTGGCCGACCTCGCCCGCCTGCCCGCCCGCGCGGTGGATCCGGCCGTCGAGCAGCAGCGCGGCCGCGATTCCGGTGCCGACCGGGATGAACGCCGCGTTCCGCACCCCCTGCCCGGCGCCGACGCGGAACTCGGCGATGCCGCCCGCGGTGACGTCGTGCCCGAACGCCACCGGAAGCCCGACCTCGTCCTCCAGCAGCTCGCCGAAGTGGACCTCGCGCCAGTCGAGGTTGGCCGAGAAGTGGCAGATCCGGGTCTCCTCGTCGACGATCCCCGGCACCACCACGCCGACCGCCGCGGGTGTCCCCGTGCCGGCCTGCTCCGACAACGAAGCCACGATCTGCGCCACCTGCGCGGCGAGCGCCGTGCCGTCCGCGCTGCGCGCCGTCTCGGCCCGCAGCGTCGCCTTCGGCTGCAGCTGCTCGTCGAGCAGCGCCGCCTTGATCGTCGTACCGCCCACGTCGAGGGCCGCCACCATTCGAGTCACCGGCGCATTGTCACATTGACGGGCCCGGAAGTGCGGACCTACGCTCAACCGGCAAGACGACGAATTCCGGAACGCGGTGCAAGTCCGCGCGGTCGCGCCACTGTGACCCCCGCCAGGGGGAAGCCAGACCCGGACCGTCGTATGAACCCCGATGAGGCCGCGAAAGCCCGAGGAGGCCCCCACCATGTCGCAAGCGGCAGCTCCCGCCGTTCCGCTCCCGGTCCGGATCCCGATCCGTGAGATCGTCCCGTGGGCGGTGTTCGTGGTGCTCCTCGCCCTGATCGCGGTCTACTTCGTGAGCGCCGAACAGGGCGCCACCTCGATCTTCGCGAACATGTACGTCCACGAGTTCGTGCACGACGGCCGGCACCTGCTGGCCTTCCCCTGCCACTGATCGGCGGCACGTACTCCCATGATGAAGAACCTGCTGGTCCGCGGCATGCTCGCGGGCCTGATCGCCGGTGTGCTCGCGTTCGGTTTCGCCTACGCGTTCGGTGAGCCGCCGGTCGACACGTCCATCGGCCTCGAAGAGACCCTCTCGCACGACCACGCCCACGACGCCGGAGCCGCCGACACCGGTCAGGCCGCCGAAGCGCCCGAAGAGGAGCTCGTCCCGCGGGACATCCAGAGCACCGTCGGGCTGGCGGCGGGGGTGCTGGTCTACGCCGTCGCGATCGGCGGCCTGCTCTCCCTTGCCTTCGCGTTCGCCCAGGGCCGGCTCGGCAACCTGCGGCCGCGCGTGACGGCGCTGCTGCTCACCGGCGGCGCGTTCGCCGTGGTGTTCCTGATCCCGTTCCTGAAGTACCCGGCCAACCCGCCCGCAGTGGGCCAGCCGGGCACGATCGGCTCGCGCACCGAGCTGTACTTCGGGTTCGTCGCGGTGTCGCTGCTCGCGGGCATCCTGGCGACGGTGTTCGGCCGCAAGCTCGCGGACCGCTTCGGCGCGCTGAACGGCTTCCTCCTCGCGGCGGCGGGCTACGTCGTGGTGGTCGCCCTGGTGGCGTGGCTGATGCCGGTGGTCGACGAGGTCCCGGCGGCGTTCCCGGCGTCGACGCTCTGGCGCTTCCGCACGGCCTCGATCGGCACCCAGGCGACGCTCTGGCTCGCCCTGGGACTGTCTTTCGGTGCCCTCGCGGAGAAGTCGCTGACCAAGAAGGCCCCGGCCGCCGCCGTTTCGTGATCACGCAACCGGCGCCGCTCCTCTAGGATTTCCCCGCCGGGTCGGGGGATTCCGGAGGGGAATCTTGTTCGACGACACGCGCTCGACGCTGTCCAACCACACCCAGACGACCGTCCGCGGGCCCGTCGAGTCCGCCGGGACCGACGGGTTCGCGATCACGGCGTTCGTCACGGGGCTGCTCGGGCTGGTCCCGCTCGCGTTCGGCTTCGGGATCCGCGCAGTGATCCGGACCAGCCGCACCGGCCGGAGCGGCAGCGGGCTGGCGATCGCCGGGATGGTGCTCGGCGTGCTCTGGCTGGGCGCCGGTCTGGTGGCGATCACACCGCAGCGCGCGGCCGGCCCGGACCAAGTCAGCGGCATGGCGATCGGCGACTGCCTGGACGCCGACCCGGACGGCGCGAACGTGATCCGGATGGCCTGCGACGTGCCGCACGACGAGCAGATCGCCGGCCGGGTCGACGTCGCCAACGGGGAGGAGGCCTACCCGGGCCTCGCCAAGCTGCGGGAGCTGGCGGAGCCGTTGTGCCGGATCGCGGGGCCCGCGTACTTCACGAACGGCGCCCCGCCGCCCGGCCTCGAGTTCCGCGCGCACGTCCCGACCGAGTCGTCCTGGCGTGCCGGAGCCCGGGAGGCGACCTGCACCTTAGGGAAGGCGAGCGGCAAGCTCACCGGGCACGTCGGGCCGTGACGGCTAGGGCGCGCCGGGCGGCACGAACGGCAGGCCCTTCGGCGCGCCCAGCTCCAGCACCGTGAGCAGTGCAGCCGTGTCGAGGTGCTCGTCGACGGCGTCCGCCAGCCGGTCCAGCATGTCCTCGCGCAGGTCGGCGAAGCCCGGCGCGTCCGGTGACGGCGTCCACGCGACGCCCGCCTGCGCCGCTGCCTCGGTGAGCCACGCGCGGCGGAAGGCGTCGTTCTCGAACGCGCCGTGCCACAGGGTTCCCCAGACCGCGCCGGACCGGTGACCGTCCAGAAAGGACTCCAGGGGCGCGGACGCCGTCACCGAGCCGTGGTGGATCTCGTAGGCGTCGACGCGGGTGCCGCGCCACTCGCCCGACGGGCGGGCGAGCACCTTCTCCTCGGCGAACGTCACCCGCGCCGGCAGCAGGCCCAGGCCGGCCACCTCGCCGACGCCGGACTCGACGTCGTCCACAATGGACTCCGCGAGCATCTGGTAACCACCGCAGATGCCGAGGACCGGCTTCCCGGCCGCCGCCCGGGCCGCCAGAGCCGTGTCGAGGCCGCGGGCGCGCAGCCAGGCCAGGTCGTCGACCGTGGCGCGGGACCCGGGCAGCACCACGACGTCCGCCGCCGCGACCGTGTCCGGGTCGGCGGTCAGGGACACCGTGACGCCGGGTTCGGCGGCGAGGGCGTCGACGTCGGTGGCGTTGGACGCGCGCGGGAACCGGACCACCGCCACGCTCAGGCCGCCGCGGTGGGCCTCCCGGCGCCAGCCGGCCGCGGCCAGGGCGTCCTCCGAGTCGATCCACACCCGGTCGAGCCAGGGCAGCACGCCCAGCACCGGCCGTCCGGTGACCTTCTCGAGGCTGTCCAGCCCGGGGCGCAGCAGGCCGACGTCGCCGCGGAACTTGTTGACCACCCAGCCCGCGACGAGCGCCTGGTCCTCGGCCGAGAGCAGCGCGAGGGTGCCGAACATCGCGGCGAGCACGCCACCGCGATCGATGTCGCCGACGACGAGCACGGGCAGCCCGAACCGCCGCGCCAGCCCCAGGTTGACGTAGTCGCCGCCGCGCAGGTTGATCTCGGCGGGGCTGCCGGCGCCCTCGCAGACGACGACGTCGTAGCGCGC
Organism: Amycolatopsis sp. NPDC088138; assembly: GCF_044741685.1. Classification (NCBI taxonomy): domain Bacteria; kingdom Bacillati; phylum Actinomycetota; class Actinomycetes; order Pseudonocardiales; family Pseudonocardiaceae; genus Amycolatopsis; species Amycolatopsis sp. NPDC088138. Next base: position 1,380,745 of record NZ_JBIUTB010000002.1, on the reverse strand, counting down.
GCTGAGGTCTTCGAACGCGCCGAAGGCGATCTCGGCGAGCCCGGCCCGCCCGGTCGCGTACTCGCCGGCTTCGAGCGTCCCGAAGGGCTTCCCGAGCGCGACGACGTGGCTGCGCCGATCACTGCCGGGCTTGAGCAGCACGGGATTCATCGCGGCTTCGGGTTCGACGCGGGCCGCGCGCGCCTGCAGCCACTGGGCGCGCCCGATCTCGGCGCCGTCGGCGCAGACCATCGAGTTGTTGGACATGTTCTGCGCCTTGAACGGCGCGACGCGCACCCCGCGCCGGGCGAGCCACCGGCAGATCCCGGAGGTGACGAGGCTCTTGCCGGCATCGGACGTCGTCCCCGCGACGAGCAGGCCGCTCACCGCGTACCCCCGGAGTTGTCCACAGCCGGCCGGGCACCGGCCGAGTTGTCCACAGATCGCCGAGCGGCCCTTCCCCCGGCCGCCACCCCGATAGACTGGACAGGGGCCGCCCCCCAGGGAGTGGTGGGGGCTGCCACCGCGGCGACCACGACCGCGGCGAGCCCGACCAGGCGGGACAGCCGCACCGCCCGCCGCAGGTCGACCGGCTCGGGGTCGCGCCCCTCGCCCAGCCGAGCCCGGCGCTCGACCTCACCCCCGTAGCTGTTCGTCCCACCCAGCCGAATGTCCAGCGCGCCGGCGAACGCGGCCTCCACCTGACCCGCGTTCGGGCTCGGGTGCAGCCCGCCGTCGCGGCGCCAGACCCGCCAGGCCGCCCGCGAACGCCCACCGGCGAGGGGCGCGCACAACGCCGTCAATGCGGCGCCGAGCCGGGACGGCGCCAGGTTCACCAGGTCGTCGGCGCGTGCCGCGGCCCAGCCGAACTCGCGGTAGCGCGGCGAGCGGTAGCCAACCATGGCGTCGAGTGTGTTGAGCGCCCGGTAGCCGAGCAGTCCGGGCAGCCCGGCGACGGCACCCCAGAACAGCGGCGCGACCACGGCGTCCGACGTGTTCTCCGCGATCGACTCGGTCGCCGCGCGGGCCAGCTCCGCGGAGTCGAGCGTCGTCGCGTCGCGCGCACAGAGGTGCGAGAGCCGCTGACGCGCCGAAGGCACTTCGCCCGCTTCGAGCAGCTTCGCCATCTCCGCGCCTTCGTCCGCTAGACCGCGTCCACCGAGTACGACCCACGTACAGACGGCAGTAGCCGCGAAGCGTGCGAAGGGCCTTCGCCGCGTCGCGGTCTGAAGCGCGACGCCGAGGCCGACAGCGGCGAAGGCGCACAAGCCCGCGTACACGGCTCCGCGCGGCTTCGAGTCGGCCCACATGCGGCGTTCGAGACGTGTCGCGGCCGTGCCGAAGATCGCGACCGGATGACCCTGACGGGGGTCACCGAACAGTGCGTCGGCGACATATCCGGTAACGAGTCCGGCCGCGGTTGTCCCTAGACGGAGTGGCACGTGGCGCACGTTAGCGCGTGCACCACAATGCCCGGTATGACCAAGCTGACGCACCGGCTAGCCGGGTATCTCGAAAACCTGGCGCGCGCCCTCCGCCGGTACGGACGCGACGAAGGAAAGGTGCTCGTCCTCGGCGGGGTCCGCTCGGGGAAGTCACGGCACGCCGAGCGGCTCGTCGCCCGCCACCCGCACCTCGTCTACGTCGCGCCCGGCCTGCCCGCGAGCGACGACGACCCCGAATGGGCCGCCCGGGTGGCCGCGCACCAGGCGCGGCGGCCGTCGAACTGGAAGACCGTCGAGACGACGGACCTCGCCGGCACCCTCCGGAAAGCGACCGAGCCGCTGCTGATCGACTGCCTCGGCACCTGGCTCTCGCGGGTGCTCGACGACGTCGGCGCGTGGGAGCAGAAGCGCGGTTGGGAACACCGGCTGGACGACCGGCTCGAGGACTTCCTCGCCGCGTGGGCCGCGGCGCGGGTGCCGGTGGTCGCGGTCAGCAACGAGGTCGGCAGCGGTGTGGTGCCCGCAACGTCGTCCGGACGGCTGTTCCGTGATGTGCTGGGCGCACTCAACAACCGGGTGTCCGCCGACGCCGACCGGGTCCAGCTGGTCGTCGCGGGGCGGGTGCTCGACCTGTAGACCGGAGGCGCCCGTGTTCGACGTACCCGTGCCCGACCCCGCCGCCCGCGCCGCCGCGCTCGAGCGGCTCGACGGCCTGGTCAAGCCGCTCGGCTCGCTGGGCAGGCTCGAGGAGATCGGCGCCTGGCTGGCCGCGGCGCACGGCAGTGTGCCGCCGCGCCCGCTGGACGACGTCCGCGTGGTCGTCTTCGCGGGTGACCACGGCGTGTCCGCGCTCTCGGCCTACCCGCGCGAGGTGACCGCGGCGATGGTGCGGGTGTTCCTCGCCGGCAAGAGCGGCGTGAACGTGCTGGCCGCGCAGGTCGGGGCCAAGGTGCGGGTCGCCGACATCGGCGTCGACTGGGACGGCTCGGACGTCCCCGCGGACGTGACGGCCCACAAGATCCGCCGCGGATCGGGCTCGATCGACGTCGAGGACGCGCTCGAGCCGGGCGAAGCGCAGGCCGCGTTCGACGCGGGCCGCGCGATCGCGGACGAAGAGCGCGACGCGGACGTGCTGATCCCGGGCGACATGGGCATCGGCAACACGGCGATGTGCGCGGCCTTGGTCGCGGCTTCGCTCGGCTTGCCGGCCGCTGAGGTCGTCGGCACCGGCACCGGCGTCGACGAGGCGGGCCTGGACCGCAAGACGGCGGCGGTCTCGGCGGCGCTGACGCGCACCGCGGGCCGGGTGGAGGACCCGTTCGAGCGGCTGACGGCGCTGGGCAGCGCGTGCCTGGCGGCGACGGCCGGGTTCCTGGTCCAGGCCGCGGTCCACGGCATCCCGGTGGTCTTGGACGGCGTCTTCTCGGGAGCGGCGGCCTTGGTGGCCCGCGACATCGCACCGGGCGCGGAGCAGTGGTGGCTGGCCGGGCACCGCTCGACGGAGCCGTCGCAGGCGTTCGCGCTGAAGGCACTGGGCCTGGAACCGATCCTGGACCTGGGGCTGCGGCTGGGCGAAGGCAGCGGCGCCGTGCAGGCGATCCCGACGCTGCGCGCGGCCCGGGCGATCATCGCGGAAATGGGCCTGCTGGCGGACTTGGCATGACCCCAGCCCCCACCACTCCCTGGGGGGCGTCCCCTGTCCAGTCTACCGGCGGGTGGGGGGCGGGAAGCCCCGTTCGGCGATCTGTGGACAACTCCGCCGACGCCACCGCGGCTGTGGACAACTTCAGAGGCGGTCGAGCGGACCGCGACTTCGAGCCGGACACGGTGACGTGAGCCGCTGGGGTGATGCCGCGCGGATGGCCGCCGGGACGCTGACCACCGTGCCCGTCCCGGCGCCGCGCGTCATCGATCGGCGCGTCGCCGGGGGCGCCATGCTGCTCGCTCCCCTCGCCGCGATTCCGCTGGCCGCGGCGGCCGCGCTGGTGGTCGCCGCCGGGCAGGCCGTGCACCTGCCCGCCCTCGCCACGGCCGGGCTGGCGCTCGGCGCCGTCGCCCTCGGCAGCCGCGGCCTGCACCTCGACGGGCTCGCCGACACCGCCGACGGCCTCGGCGCCTCCTACGACCGCGCCAAGGCCCTCGACGTCATGCGCCGCGGCGACTCCGGGCCGACCGGGGTCGCGACGCTGGTGTTCGTCCTGCTCGTCCAGGTCGGCGCGCTGGCCGGGGCGATCACCGCGAACCACGGCATCGCGGCCGCCGTGGTGGCGGTGCTCGCCGGGCGCTGCACGCTGTCGATGTCCTGCGCGAACGGCGTCCCACCGGCCCGGCCGGAGGGGCTCGGCGCGACCGTCGCGGGCTCGGTGCCCAGGGCCGCGGCCGTCGCAGTGGCCGTGGTCGCTGCCGCAGTGACCGCACTCGCGCCGGGCCTGGCCTGGTGGCGCGGGCCGCTGGCCGTCCTGCTGGCCTACGCCGTCGCCGCGGCGCTCCTCTGGCGCTGCACCAAGCGGCTCGGCGGCGTCACCGGCGACGTCCTCGGCGCGGGCGTCGAGGTGGGCGTTGCGGCCGCGTTGCTCGCGCTGTCAACCTGAGGCCTCCGCCCGGCGTGTACCAGGTAAACGCCAAGGAGGACACCCTGAGCGCTGACACCGCCGTGGACCTGGCGGAACTCTTCCGTGCCCACCGCCCCGGCCTCGTCCGGCTGGCCGTGCTGCTGCTCGGCGACCGCGGCCTCGCCGAGGACGTCGTGCAGGACGCCTTCGTCGCGCTCTTCAAACGATGGCCGCTCGAAGACCCCGACGGCGCCGGCGGCTACCTGCGCGTCTCCGTCGTCAACGGCGCCCGCTCCGCCCAGCGGCGGGCCGCCCTGCGCCTGCGGCACCGCAAGGCCGAGCGGGACGACGGCCCGCCCGCCGACGCCGAAACCCTGCTCGACGAGGAACACCGCGAGGTCATCGCGGCCGTGCGGCAACTGCCGCGTCGGCAACGCGAGGTGCTGGTGCTGCGGTACTGGTCCGGCCTCTCCGAAGCCGAGATCGCCCACACGCTCGGCGTCTCCCGCGGCACGGTCAAAACCTGCGCGTCCCGCGCGCTCGCGAAACTGGAAGGACAGCTCCGATGACCGACGTCGAAACCCGGCTGCGCAACGCCTTCGAAGCCCTCGCCGACCGCGTCGACGTCGCAGAAACCGAGACGAAGCCACGACGGCGGGTGCTCGTTCCCGCGCTGGTCGCGGCCGTCACGATCCTGGTCGCCGGCGCGATCGTGTTCGCGAGCCAGGACGAACCGACGCCCAAGACACTCGTCCCCGCTGTTCGCCTACCGCAGCAGACCCACGGCTTCTTGCCGAACTTCGCGCTCACCACCCACTGCGGCGTCGACGAGATGCAGAGCGGCATCACCTTCTTCGAAGCGGAAAAGCCGCTGTACGGGCCGAACGGTGGCGCACCGGCGGGCTGGGGCGACCCCTACCAGGAGGGCACGATGTTCATGACGGACTCCGGGATGATCTTCCGCGACTCCCTCGGCCACGAGGTGAACTTCCTGGTCCGCCGCGGCGCGACGTCGTTCAAACACACCTGCGTAGTGCCGTGAGGAATCCGTCGGTCACCTCGCGGTCGCGCACCGCCAGGCGCAGGTGGTCCGGCCCCAGCCCGGGGAACGTGTCGCCGCGGCGGACCGCGTAGCCCGCGTCACGCAGCCGCAGACGGACGTCGGCACCGCCGGGCACCCGCACCAGCACGAACGGGCCACGCGGCTCGCCCAGCACCGGCACCCCCACCGCAGCCAAGCCGGACACCAGGTACTCACGGTCGGATTCCGCCGCCACAGCAAGCTTTTCGGCTTCCTCCGCAGCGGACGGACGGCAGCACGCCACCGTCGCGACACCGGCCAAAGTGGACACTGACCACGGCACCTGGACCGCGCGCAGCCGCTCGATCGCGTCCGGCTCGGCCAGCACATAACCCGCCCGCAATCCCGCTAGACCCCAGGTTTTGGTCAAGCTTCGCAGCACAACGACACCCGGCACACCAAACGCCAGGCTTTCAGCCTCCCCTGGCACGGCGTCCAGAAACGCTTCGTCGACTACGACCAGCCGCCCGGGCCGGGCGAGCGCACGCAGGGAAGACGCCGGGTGCAGCACCGACGTCGGGTTCGTCGGGTTGCCGACGAACACCAGATCCGCGTCCTCAGGCACCGCAGCGGGGTCCAGCACGAACCCATCCACTTCGGACAGAACCACCCGCGAGACCGCATGCCCGGCGGCCCGCAGCGCGGCCTCCGGCTCGGTGAACTGCGGGTGCACGACGACCGCGTGCTGCGGCCGCAGCGCCGACGCCAGCAGCGTGAACGCCTCCGCCGCGCCTGCGGTGACCAGCACCTCCGCAGGGGAACGTCCGTGCCGCGCCGCCACGGCGGAAGTTGCCTCGACGGCAGAAGGGTAGGCCGCGAGAGTGTCCAAAGCGGACGCCAGCTCGGCCCGCAGCCAGGACGGCGGCCGCGGCAGGCGGACGTTCACCGCGAGATCCACCAGCCCCGGCCCGACCTCGCGGTCGCCGTGGTGGTGGAGGTCGTAGTCACCCATGGGCGAAAGCGCGGACGCTCGACGCGAACCGCTGCGCCAGTTCGGGATACCCCGCCCAGTGGACGTGCAGGTAGGACGCGTGCAGCGTCGGCGACGCGAAGCCGTCCAGCTGCCGGTCCCAGCCCCAGGCCGCCGAAGCGCCGTGCGACGGCGTGACTTCCGTGCGGTGGAACTCGTGCCCGGTGACGCGCTGACCGGCCGTGGCCAGCACGTTGTCCTCGACGGCGACCGCCCGCCGGTACCCGAGCTTGCCCCGCGCCGTCATCTTGGCGTCGGCCGGCACCGCGCCGACCATCGGCACGCCGTCCAGCGACTGGCACAGGTACAGCAGCCCGGCGCATTCCGCGCTGACCGGCATCCCGCGGTCGACGGCCTTCGCGACCTCGGCGCGCAACGCCGTGTTCGCCGACAGCTCGGCCGCGTGCACCTCGGGGAACCCGCCGCCGAAGTACAGTCCGGCGCAGCCGTCCGGCAACGTCTTGTCCCGCAACGGGTCGACGTCCACGACGTCGACCCCGCAGGCCGCGAGCAGCTCGAGGTTCTCGGTGTAGCGGAAGGTGAACGCCTGGCCGCCCGCGGCCGCGACCGTCACCCGTGGACCGTCCACACCGGACGGTTCCCACATCGGAGCCGAAAGCCGGGACGCCCCCGACGCGATCCGGACGATCGCCTCCAGGTCGACGCCGTCGGCGACCCACGCGGCGAGCGAAGGCAGCACCCGCTCGGCCTCCGCGGACCGTTCAGCGGCGGGCACCAGACCGAGGTGGCGGCTCGGCGCGTGGATCTCTTCGTTGCGGTACAACGCACCCAGCAGCGGCACGCCGGTGGCTTCCAGCGCGGACGCGATCTCGTCGAGGTGCCGTTGCGAGCCCAGTTTGTTGAGTACCACGCCGGCCAGCCGCACCCGCGTGTCGTAGGAAGCGAACCCCAGCACGGTCGCCGCGACGCTGCGCGAGGCCGCCGAAGCGTCGACCACCAGGACCACCGGTGCGTCCAGCAGGCGGGCCACGTGCGCGGTCGAGGCGTAGCCCTCGGTGCCGAGCGCGCCGTCGAACAGGCCCATCACGCCCTCGATCACGGCGATGTCCGCGTCGCGGGAACCGTGGCGCAGCAACGGGATCAGCGTGTCCTCACCCTGCAGGAACGGGTCGAGGTTCCGCGCCGGGCGCCCCGTCGCGAGGGCGTGGTAGCTCGGGTCGATGAAGTCGGGACCGACCTTGTGCCCGGACACCCGATGCCCGGCCGCGCGCAGGGCCGCCATCAGGCCGGCGGCGATGGTGGTCTTGCCGTGCCCGGAACCGGGCGCGGCGATCACCACGCGCGCTACCACTCGATCCCCCGCTGGCCCTTCTGGCCGGCGTCCATCGGGTGCTTCACCTTGGTCATCTCGGTGACGAGATCAGCGGCTTCGATCAGCTCCGGCGGCGCGTACCGGCCGGTGATGACCACGTGCTGGTGCCCCGGCCGATCGGCCAAAGTGGACACGACGTCGTCGACTTCGAGCCAGCCCCACTTGAGCAGGTAGGAGAACTCGTCGAGGACGTAGAAGTCGTGCGTCTCGGCGGCGAGCCTCCGCTTGATCTCGGCCCAGCCCTCACGCGCGTTCTCGGCGTGGTCCTCATCGGTGCCGGACTTGCGCGCCCAGCTCCAGCCCTCGCCCATCTTGTGCCACTCGACCGGCCCGCCCTCGCCGGTGTCGTCGTGCAGCTTGCCCAGCGCGCGGAACGCGGCTTCCTCGCCGACGCGCCACTTCGCCGACTTGACGAACTGGAACACGCCGATCGACCAGCCCTGGTTCCAGGCGCGCAGCGCCATCCCGAACGCCGCGGTCGACTTGCCCTTCATCTCACCGGTGTGCACCGCGAGCAGCGGCCGGTTGCGGCGCTGGCGCGTGGTCAGCCCGTCCTTCGGGACGACGTCCGGTTTCCCCTGCGGCATCAGGCAGCCCTTCCCGCGGTGCGCGCGCGGACGGCGTCGGCCAGGGACTCCGCGGCGACGTCGGCCAGCGGCACGTGCTCGCCGCCGAGGTGCGCGGCCAGATCCGCGGCGAGACCGAGGCGCATCCTGCCGCTTTCGCAGTCCATCACCACGGTCGTGACGCCGGTGAGCAGCCCGGCCGCGGCCTGGGCGCGCGCGACGGCGTTCGCGCCGCTGGTGGCGCGGCCGTCGGTGACGACGACCAGCAGCGGACGGCGTCGCGGATCGCGGATCTCTTCGACACGCAGGACTCGCGCGGCTTCCAGGAGTCCTTCGGCCAGCGGGGTGCGGCCGCCGGTCGGCAGGCCTTCGAGGCGGGACGCGGCCGCGTCGACACTGATCGTCGGCGGCAGCGCGAGCTCGGCGGTGTCACCGCGGAAAGTGACCAGCCCGACCTTGTCACGACGCTGGTAAGCGTCGAGCAGCAGCGAAAGCACCGCGGACTTGACCTCGCGCATGCGGGCCTTCGCGCCCATCGAGCCCGACGCGTCCACGCAGAACAGCACGAGGTTGCCCTCACGGCCTTCGCGCAGCGCGAACCGCAGGTCCTGCCGCCGCATCTTCAGCCCGGCGCCCTCGCGGCCACGCGCTTTCTGGTGCGGCGCCGCGGCTTTGACGGTCGCGACCAGGTGCGGCCGCCCGTCCCGGACGCTCGGGGGCTGGACGCCGATGGTGCGCCCGCTGTCGGTGATCGCGCGCGACCGGCGTCCGCGCTCGCCCTCACCCATGCCCTTGACGCGGAACACGCGGGCCTTGAACGTCTCCCCGGCGCCGACGGTCTTCTGCTGCCCGCCCTGCTGCTGGGGCTGGCCCTTTGGCGCGTCGCCCTGCGGAACCTCCGGCGGAACTTCCTGCGGTGCCTCGGGCGGCGTCGAACCGCTGCCCGGGCCGTCGTCCTCGGGGCCGGGCTCGGGCGGCTGGGCGTCCTGAAGGGCCTGCTCCAGCTGCTCTTCCGAGATCCCGGGGGCGTCGAACGGGTTGCGGCGCCGCCGGTGCGGCAGCGCGAGCCGCGCGGCGACGCGGACGTCTTCGGTGGTCACCTCGTCGCGGCCGGCCCAGGCGGCGTGCGCGACCGCGGCGCGCGCGGTGACGATGTCCGCGCGCATGCCGTCGACCTCGAACGACGCGCAGATCTCGGCGATCTGCCGCAGCGCGTCGTCGGGCAGCTTGACGGCGGGCAGAAGCCGTTGCGCCGACTCGATTTCCTCGGCCAGGCGGGTGTCGTCGTCGGCGTACCCGGCGGCGAAGGCGTCCGGGTCGGCTTCGTAGGCGAGGCGACGGCGGACGACCTCGACGCGCTGCTCCGGATCGCGGCTGGAGGCGACCTCGACGGTCAGGCCGAACCGGTCCAGCAGCTGCGGGCGCAGCTCGCCTTCCTCGGGGTTCATGGTGCCGATCAGCACGAACCGCGCCGCGTGCGACACCGAGACGCCCTCGCGCTCGACGGTCGCCTGCCCCATCGCGGCGGCGTCGAGCAGGGTGTCGACGAGGTGGTCGTGCAGCAGGTTGACCTCGTCGACGTACAGCAGCCCGCGGTGCGCGGCGGCGAGCAGACCGGGCTGGTAGTCCGTGACGCCCTCGGCCAGGGCCTTCTCCAGGTTCAGCGAGCCGACGACGCGGTCTTCGGCCGCGCCGACGGGCAGCTCGACCAGCCGTGCGGGACGTCGGTGACTGCTCGCGCCGTCGTGGGGGCCGTCCGGGCAGAGCGGGTCGGGAGCCGCGGGATCACACGAAAAGCGGCAGCCGTCGACGACATCCACACCCGGCAGCAGGCCCGCGAGCGCGCGGACCATGGTCGACTTCGCGGTGCCCTTCTCACCCCGCACCAGCACCCCGCCCACGGCGGGCGAGATCGAGGACAGGATCAGCGCGAGGCGCAGGTCCGGCATCCCGACGACGGCGGTGAACGGGTACGGCTTCAACAGCGCTCCTTCAGCGGCGGAGGTCGGCGACCAGCCGATCATCGCACAGCGCCCGCCTCGCTTAGGGTGGGAAATCGTGCGCGAAGAATCACGTCCACCAGCGGTGACCGGCGACCTCGCCGACGTGCTCCCCCCGCGGGACCGGCGACGGCTGACGGTGGTCGGGATCGGGGCCGACGGCTGGCCCGGCCTGTCCGAACAGGCCCAGGCCCTGGTGCTCGGCGCCGACGTCGTCATCGGCGCGCCGAGGCAGCTGGGGTATCTGCCTCCGGACGTGCCGGCGGTGACCTGGCCGTCGCCGTTGCTGCCCGGGCTCGACGCGCTGCTCGCCGAGCACGAAGGCCACCGTGTGTGCGTCCTGGCCAGCGGAGATCCGTTTTTGTCGGGGGTGGGTTCTACGCTGGTGGCCCATGGATACGAAGTCGAGGCGCTGCCCGCGCTCTCGTCGGTGACACTGGCCCGGGCCCGGCTGGGCTGGTCCGCCGAGGAGACCGAGGTGGTGACCCTCGTCGGCCGATCGTCGGCGCGCGTGGCCCGGGTGCTGGCGCCGTTCCGGCGAGTGCTCGTGCTGGGTGCCGACGCGGCGGCTCTGCGCTCCCTGCTCACCGTGCGGGGTTATGGCGAGAGCGAGCTGTTCGCGCTGGAGAACCTGGGCGGGCCGGAAGAGCGCATCTCCGACGGCTGGACCGGCGATCCCGGTCCGCTGACGGTGTTCGCGCTGGAGTGCACCGGCCCGGCGTTGCCCCTGATCGGCATCCCGGACGACGTGTACGCCCACGACGGCCAGCTGACGAAGCGCGACCTGCGGGTCTCGGCGCTCGCCCGGCTCGCCCCGACCCCCGGCGAACTGCTGTGGGACGTCGGGGCGGGCGCGGGCAGCGTCGGCATCGAATGGTCGCGGATGCACGGGCTGAACCGCGCGATCGCGATCGAGCGTGAGCCCGAGCGCGCGGAGCGGATCGGCCGCAACGCGGTGGACCTGGGAGTACCGGAACTGGAGGTGGTGACCGGAGACGCACCCGAAGCGCTGAGCGCATTACCCGAACCGGACGCCGTCTTCATCGGCGGCGGGGTGACGCTGCCGGGCGTCCTGGACGCGTGCCTGGCCACCGGCGCCCGAGTGGTGGCGCACGGGGTCACGCTGGAGGCCGAGCAGGTCTTGGCCAGGGCGTACGAGCAGTACGGCGGCGAGCTGCTGCGGATCGCGGTCGAGCGAGCCGCGCCTTTGGGCGGCTTCACCGGCTGGACACCGGCGCGCACGGTCACGCAGTGGAGCAGCCAATGACCGGCCTTGCCGCAGCCTGGGACCGCACGCCCGGCCACACCACTCCGCCTCGCACCCCCGAGAAGCGGCGACCGGCAGGCTGCGACACCGCAGCCCACACCCGCGTGGGGCGAGCGGCGGATTGCGGCCGCACCCACGAGGCACGGCGACCGTCCAGCTACGCCACTGCGGCCAGCACCTACGGGGCACCGCGAGCGGCCGATTGCGGCCACGCTTACAGGGCACGGCGACCGTCCGGCTGCGCCACCGCGGCCAGTACCTGTAGGGCACCGCGAGCGACCGGTTGCGACCGCAGCTACAGGGCACGGCGGCCATCCGGCTGCGCCACCGCGGCCAGCACCTGCGCGGCACCGCCAGCGACCGCCTGCGACCTCACCTACAGGGCACGGCGATCGTCCGGCTGCGTCACCGCAACCCATACCCGGGTAGGCCGGCGAGTGGCCGATCGCAGCCGCACCTACGAGGCACCACGCCTGCCCGGCTGCGCCACTCCGGCCAGCACCTGCGAGGCACCGCGAGCGACCGCCTGCGCCACGCCTGCCCAAGCGCCGGAGGCGCAGACAACCGGCGGCGGTGCCATCGTGGCCCGAGTCTCCGAGGCACGGCCGACGACCGGTTGCACCACCACAGCCCACACCCGCGGGGCACGGCGAGCGACCCGATGCACCACCGCTGCCGGTACCTGCGGAGCACGATGGCTGTCCGGTCGCGCCACCGCGGCCCCTGCCCGCGAACCGAGGCGAGCGACCAGTCGCGCCACCGGCGCCCGCACCTGCGGGCGACGGCACCCGACCGGCCACACCGCCACGGCCCGCACGCCTGAAGCACAGCCAATGACCGGTCGCGCCGTCGAAGCCCACACCTGCGGGGCGCGACCATCGGCCGATGGCTTCACCTGCGCCTGCGGAACCCAGCCGACGACTCGCCGCGCCACCGCAGCCAACACCCCGGGGAGCAGCCGGTGACCGTGTACTTCGTCGGTGCCGGCCCCGGGGCCGCGGACCTGATCACCGTGCGCGGGCGGGATCTGCTGGGCCGCTGCGGCGTCTGCCTCTATCCCGGCAGCATGACGCCGCCCGACCTGCTCGCGTACTGCCCCGACGCCGAGCAGGTCGACACCGCCGGCCTGAGCCTCGAGCAGATCGTCGAAAAGCTGGTCGGCGCACACCAAGCCGGGCACGACGTCGTGCGGTTGTGCTCCGGTGATCCGTCGCTCTACAGCGCCGTCGCCGAGCAGGTGCGGCGGCTCGACGCCGCCGGTGTGCCCTACCAGGTCGTGCCCGGCGTGCCGGCCTTTGCCGCGTCGGCTGCTGTGCTGGGGCGGGAACTGACCGTGCCCGAGGTCGGGCAGAGCCTGATCATCACGCGCGTCCAGGCCCGGTCGACCGCGATGCCGCCGGGCGAGACCCTCGCCGCGTTCGCCGCCACCGGGGCGACCCTCGCGCTGCACCTGGCGATCAACCACGTCGAGCGGGTCACCAGCGAGCTGAGCCCGCACTACGGCGCCGACTGCCCCGTCGCCGTCGTGGCGCTCGCCAGCCAGCCCGGCGAAACCGTCGTGCGCGGGGTGCTGGCCGAACTTCCGGAGTTGGTGCGGGCAGCCGGGATGACGCGGGCGGCGACCATCTTCGTCGGCCGGGTGCTCGCCGCGGCCGGGTTTCCCGACAGCTTCCTCTATTCCAGTGCCCGCGACCGGGCGAACCAACCGGAGTCGTTGTGACGGAACTGCGCTGGGGGCTGCTGGCCGCCGGGACCATCGCCGCCGAGTTCGCCGCGGGCGTCGACGAGAGCAGGCACGGCGTGCTGACCGCCGTCGCCGCGCGGTCCGCCGACCGGGCGCGGGAATTCGCGACGCGCTTCGAGATCCCGAAGGCCTACGGCAGCTACGAAGACCTCCTCGCCGACCCGGAGATCGACGCGGTCTACGTCTCGACGCCGCACCCGATGCACCAGGAGTGGGCGATCGCGGCGGCCGAAGCGGGCAAGCACGTGCTGTGCGAAAAGCCGCTGACCGTCACAGCCGCCGACGCCGAGGACGTCATCGCCGCGGCTCGCAAGCAGGACGTCTTCCTGATGGAGGCGTTCATGTACCGGCTGCACCCGCAGACGCGGCGGCTGGCCGAGCTGATCTCGTCCGGCGCGATCGGCGAGGTGCGCGCGGTCGACGTGACCTTCAGCTACGACGTCGAAGACACCGAAGTCGATCGGCTCGGCGACCTCGCGCTCGGTGGCGGCGGGATCCTCGACGTCGGCTGCTACTGCACGTCGCTGGCGAGGCTGGTCGCGCAGGCGGCACTCGGCGTCGACGTCGTCGAGCCGGAAGAGGTGACGGCCATGGCGAAGCTGTCCGCGTCCGGCGTCGACGAGTACGCGACCGGCCTGCTGCGGCTGCCGGGCGACATTCTCGCGCGGCTGTCGTGCGGCTTCCGGCTGGCCCAGGAGGACGGCATCCACGTCTACGGCAGCCGAGGCCGGCTCAGCGTGCCGCGCCCGGCGTGGATCCACGCGCTCCGCAAGCCCGTGACGTCGCAGATCATCCTGACCCCGCTCGACGGGGAGCCCGAGGTCATCGACATCGAAGCCAGCCAGGGGCTCTTCGCGCGCGAAGCGGATCACGTCGCCACGCACATCGGTGACCGCCAGGCGCCCGAGCTGACCTGGGCGGAGACGCTGGCCAACATGCGGACGCTCGACCGCTGGCGCGAGGCCGTCGGCTACGGACGTCCTTCGTGATCCTCGTCCTCGGCGGAACGGGCGAAGCACGGAAGCTCGCTTCGGAGCTGACAGACCGCGGAGTGCGCGTCGTGTCTTCGCTGGCGGGACGCGTCGCGCGGCCGCGGCTCCCCGTCGGCGAAGTGCGCGTAGGCGGCTTCGGTGGCCCGGAAGGTCTCGCGGCGTACCTGCGCGAGAACGACGTACGCGCTGTCGTGGACGCGACGCACCCCTTCGCCGAGCGAATCGGCGCCAACGCCGCGAAAGCCGCCGAACTCACCAAGATCCCGCTGCTGCGGCTCGCCCGGCCCGGCTGGCAGGAGCACCCAGGCGACCTCTGGCACTGGGCGGACGACCTCGCCGACGCCGCGAGAAAGCTCCCGGACCTGGGCAAACGCGTCTTCCTGACCAGCGGGCGCCAGGGGCTGCCCGCCTTCGCGCACCTCGACGACCTCTGGTTCCTGATCCGCTGCGTCGACCCGCCCGAACCGCCGTTGCCCCGGCACCACGAGCTGCTCCTCGCGCGCGGACCGTACGAAGTGGACAGCGAGCGCGAACTGCTCACCCGCGTGGACGTCCTCGTCACGAAGGATTCCGGTGGCGGCCTGACCAGTGCCAAACTCACGGCCGCACGCGAACTGCGTGTGCCCGTGCTGCTGGTCCGGCGGCCGCCGAGGCCCGTCACGGAGACCGCCGAGACCGTGCCCGAAGCCGTCGAATGGGTCCTGAAGCGATGATCGAAGAGTTCTACGAGGTCCTGCGCAAACGCCGGGACGTCCGCGGCGAATTCACCGGCGAGCCGATCCCCGGCGCGACGCTGACGAGGATCCTCGAAGCCGCGCACGCCGCACCCAGCGTCGGGCTCACGCAGCCCTGGGACTTCGTGCTGGTCGACGACCACACGACCCGCGAGCGGTTCGCGAAGCACGTCCACGAGGAGCGGGAGGTCTTCGCCGAGCAGCTCAGCGAAGAGCGAGCCGGCACCTTCGCGAACATCAAGATCGAGGGCGTTCTCGAGTCGAGCCTCGGCATCGTCGTCACCTACGACCCGGCGCGCGGCGCCCCCGACGTCCTGGGCCGGCACGCGATCGCCGACGCCGGCCTGTACTCGGTCTGCCTGGCCATCCAGAACCTCTGGCTGGCCGCGACCGCCGAAGGCCTCGGCGTCGGCTGGGTCAGTTTCTACCGCGAGGAGTTCCTCGGCGAGCTGCTCGGCATCCCCGACGGCGTCCGCCCGGTCGCGTGGCTCTGCGTCGGCCCGGTGAGCCGGCTCGAAACCTTGCCCGACCTGGAGCGCCACGGCTGGCGCAGCCGCCGTCCCCTGAGCGCGGCGATACACCACGGGCGGTTCACGCCGCACGACCCGGGGCCTGCGTAAAGCGCCTCGGTCTGACCCGTTAGCGTTGCGCCGATGCGTCTGATTGCCGTAGCGCTGGGGTTGCTCTCGGCCTTGTGCGCGCTGGCTTTCCCCTTCCTGCCGGTGGTGCAGGACACGGCGGAGGTCGTCTGGCCGACCGGCAGCGACACCCGCTCCGTCAACGCGCCCTTGACCGGGTACTGGGCCCAGGACCTGCGCGCCGAGCTGCCGTGCGCGGCCATCCGCTCGGTCGACGCCCGCACGAACGGTCCCGGCCTGCTCTTCGCCACCGTGCCGGACGGCCGCACCGACCCGAACGCCGGCAAGGGCGTCGGCCTGCAGCTGCGCGTCGACAACGGCGTGCTGTTCGCTTCCAGCCAGGGCCAGCAGATCGCCCAGCAGCCGCTGCCCGCCGAGAAGTGCGACGTCGAGCTGGACGTCGACGCGACCCAGATGACCCTCGCCGTGGCCGGGACGCCGATCTTCCACACCGGCGGCGACGTCCGGCCCCGCGTGGTCGGCATCTACTCCTCGATCAACTCGGGCAAGGACCCGATCACCGGCCTGCACGTCTCGGTCGTGCCGGACACGCGCTACCAGACGTCGCCGACCGCGCTGAAGGTCGCCGTCGGCGTGCTCGCCATCCTGTCGCTGATCGGCTGCATGATCGCGGTCTGGCGCCGCGACTCCGGCTTTGCCCGCCGCGCGCCGCGCTGGGCGCCGGTCGGCTGGTGGCGGCTGACGCTGCGGGACGCGACGGTGATCGCCGCGCTCGGCGCGTGGGTCTTCATCGGGCCCGTGACCTCGGACGACGGCTACATCCTGACCATGGCCCGGGTCACCGAGCAGACCGGGTTCCTGACGAACTACCACCGCTGGTTCGGCGTCGCCGAGGCGCCGTTCGGCTGGTTCTACCACGTGTTCGAGCTGATGGCGCACGTCAGCGTGGTGCCGCCGTGGATCCGGCTGCCGTCGTTCCTGCTCGGCGTCCTGTGCTGGCTGCTGATCAGCCGCGAGGTCATGCCCCGCCTCGGCGCCCAGGTCCGCACCAGCCGCCCGGCCAGCTGGGCGGCCGCGACGGTGTTCCTGGTCTGGTGGATGCCCTACAACAACGGCGTCCGCCCGGAACCGGTCGCCGCGCTCGGGTCGCTGCTGGCGATCTGCGCCGTCGAACGGACGCTGGTGACCCGGCGGCTGCTGCCGCTGTGCCTCGGCCTGACCGCGGCCGGGTTCACCCTGGCCGCGACGCCGACCGGGCTGATCGCGGTGGCGCCGTTCCTGGTCGCCGCGCGCCCGCTGTTCAAGCTGATCCGCCAGCGCGCCAACGAGAACGGCTGGCTGCCGGTGCTCGCGCCGGTCGCCGCGGCCGGGCTGCTGGTGCTGGTCGTGGTGTTCGCCGACCAGACGTTCGCGACGGTCCAGGAGGCGACGCGGATCCGCACGCAGGTCGGCCCGAACCTGTCGTGGTTCCAGGAGCTCGCGCGCTACCAGCTGCTGTTCGCCGACCTGCCGGACGGCTCGGCGCCACGCCGGTTCCCGGTGCTGCTGATCGTGCTGTGCACGGCCACCTGCCTGGTGATGCTGCTGCGCCGCGGCCGCATCCAGGGCGCGTCGCTCGGCCCGGCGCGCCGCCTGATCGGCACGACGGCGTTGTTCTTCCTGCTCCTGGCGCTGACGCCGACGAAGTGGACGCACCACTTCGGCGCGTTCGCCGCGGTCGGCGCGTCGATGGCGGCGTTGACCGCGCTCGCGACCAGTTCGACCGTGCTGCGGTCCAAACGCAACCGCGCTGCGTTCCTGGCCGGGCTGCTGGTCGTCGGCGCGCTCGCCGCGACCGGGCCCAACACGTACTGGTTCGTCTCCCGCCTCGGCGTCCAGTGGACGAACGTGGCGCCGTCGATCGGCGGCATCGGGCTGTCCACGATCCTGCTGGTGGCGGCCGCGATCGCGGGGATCTACGCGTTCGTCGAGAACGTCCGCGCCCATCGGCCCACCGCCGCGCCCCCGGTGCAGGAAGGCCGGTTGCGCGCGCTGCGGCTCGGCTCGCTGTCGCTGGTGGTGGTCTGCGGCCTGGTGGCGGGCGGCGAGTTCGTCACGATGGCGTGGGCGATCCACAACCAGGCCGGCAGCTACAGCCTGGGCGCGGCGAACGTCGGGCACCTGTTCGGCAAGAGCTGCAACCTCTCCGACCACGTGATGGTGGAGCGCGACGCCGCGACGAGCATCCTGCACCCGCAGACCGAGCAGCGCACGGTCGCCGACGAGACCAAGCCGCCGGAGAACTCGCCGCTGCCCAACCCCGACCGCGACAACGGCCGCGTCCAGACGGGCTTCCACACCCGCCCGGTCGACGACAAGGACCCCCTCGCCGAGCCGCCGCACGGGTTCACGCCGGAGAACGTGCCGATGTGGTCGAGCTACCTCGACTCGGAGACGCGCGCGGGCCGCCTGCGCAGCGACTGGTACGCGCTGACGGAGAAACCGGGTGACGGCCAGGTGGTGGTGGCGACGGCGGGCGCACCCCGGCGGCCGACGTCGGTCAGCCTCGACTACGGCGTCAACACCCCCGAGGGCGTGAAGATCCTGCGCAGCCAGTTCGTGCTGCCGCCGGGTTCGGGCACGGGCGGCTGGAGCGACACCCGCATCAACCTGCGCGACCTCCCCGCGGAGACGAACGCGGTGCGCATCAACATCGTCGACAACGACCTCACGGAGGACGGCTGGATCGCCGCGTCGGCCCCGCGCGTCCCGACGTTCACGACGCTGACGGACAAGATCGGGTCGAAGCCGGTGTACATCGACTGGCCGGCGTCGTTCGTCTACCCGTGCGCCCAGCCGGTGACGTCCCACGACGGGATCTCCCAGGTCCCGGAGTACCGCATCACGGCAGGCGGCCTGGCGGACGAGGCGGAGTGGGCGTCCTCGACGAACGGCGGCCCGATCGGCTGGCTGGAGGAGCTGGCCGAGGAGCCCGAGGTGCCGAGCTACCTGATCGGCCAGCCGAGCCAGTCGTGGGGCCAGCTGCTGCAGATCGAGCCGTTCACCGAAGGCATCGCGCCCACGGTGATCCACGGGGAGAAAACCATCCCGGGCTGGTGGTCACCGGGCCCCGGCCCGAGCCAGCCGAACGGCAAAGACCCCACCCGCTGACGTTGTCCGTGAAGGCCACCTTGAGGGACTCTGAGTCCCTCAAGGTGGCCTTCACGGCTTTCAGTAACTCCGGGGCGTCCAGACGATGCCGTTCTCCGCGCGGGTCCGCGAAGAGCCCACGATCAGCAGGCAGCGCATGTCCACTGTGGACGGTTCCAGCTCGCCCAGCGTGGTGATCCGGACGTCCTCCTCCGGGCCGCCCACGTCCCGGGCCACCACCACCGGGGTCGACGGGGTGCGGTGCCGCAGCAAGACAGTGCGGGCATCCGCCAGCTGGGTCGTGCGGGTGCGGGACGCCGGGTTGTACAGCGCCAGCACCAGGTCCGCTTCCGCCGCCGCGGACAGGCGCTTCTCGATGATCTCCCACGGCTTGAGCCGATCCGACAGCGAGAGCACGCAGTAGTCGTGGCCCAGCGGTGCGCCCACCCGGGACGCCGCCGCCTGGGCCGCCGTCACGCCCGGGACGATCCGGACGCGCACCCCCGCGCCGTGGCCTGAGGACACCTGCTCCAGTACCGCCGACGCCATCGCGAACACCCCCGGGTCGCCCGAGGACACGACCGCCACCCGGGAACCACCCGAAGCCAGCGCCAGGGCATCGCGAGCCCGGTCCGCCTCCACCCGGTTGCCCGACGCGTGCCGCTGCTGGCCCGCCTTCTGCGGCACCCGCGCGACGTACGGGCCGTACCCGACGATGTGGTCGACCGCCGCAAGCTCCGCCGAAGCCTCCGGGGTCAGCCACTCCGGGCCCGCCGGACCCAGGCCGACGACGACCACCTCGCCACCCGAGGCAGCCTCAGGAGAAGCAGTGACGGGAGACTGGCGGGACGCGTAAGCCGGCGAGGGCAGCAACGCCAGCGAAAAGTAGGGCACCGAAGCCGGATCCACCGAGGCCAACGGCGAAATCCGCTGCTCCCCCCACGTTGCCCGCTCGATGTAGAACGCGTCGTCGAGCTTTCCGGCCTCCGCCAACGCTTCCCGCACCGAGCCGAACGTCCGGCCCAGCTTCAGAACCGCCGCCGCGTCGGTGTCGGCCAGGCGACGCGCCAGTTCCGGCGCGGGCAGCGTGCCCGGCAGGATCGTCAGCACCTCGTCACGCTGGACCAGCGGCCGTCCGAGCACCGACGACGCCGCGCTCACCGACGTCACCCCGGGCACGACCACCGCCGGGAACCGGCCGGAAAGCCGTTCGTGCATGTACATGTACGAGCCGTAGAAGAACGGGTCGCCTTCGCACAGCACGACGACGTCGCGGCCCGCGTCCAGGTGCTCGGCCAGCCGTTTCGCGCTCAGCTCGTAGAAGTCGGCGATCGCGCCTTCGTAGCCGCCCGGGTGGTCGGTCGTCTCGGTCGTGACCGGGTAGACGAGCTTCTCCTCGACCTGCCCCTCACGCAGGTACGGCTCGGCCACCGATCGCGCGATGCTCCGGCCGTGCCGCGCGCAGTGGTACGCGATCACCGAGGCTTCCGAGATCAGCCGCGCCGCCTTGACCGTCATCAGTTCCGGGTCGCCGGGGCCGAGCCCGACGCCGTACAGCGTGCCGGTCATTCTTCGGTGCTCGCCAACGCGTTGATCGCGGCCACAGCCATCGCGCTGCCGCCACGACGTCCGTGCACCACCAGGTAGGGGGCGGGCGCCTTCCGCGCCAGCTCCACTTTGGACTCCAGCGCGCCGACGAACCCGACCGGCACACCGATGATCGCCGCGGGCGCGCCGACGCCTTCGCCGAGGATCTCCAGCAGGCGGAACAACGCCGTCGGGGCGTTGCCGATCGCGACGACCGAGCCGGGCAGCTTGTCACGCCACAGTTCCAGCGCCGCCGCCGAACGCGTGGTGCCCATCCGCTCGGCAAGACCGGGCACGCTGGGGTCCGACAGCGTGCAGATGACGTCGTTGCCCGCGGGCAGCCGACGCCGGGTGACGCCGCTCGCGATCATCTGCGCGTCGCACAGGATCGGCGCGCCCGCCTCGAGCGCGGCGCGGCCGGACTCGACGACGTCGAGGGTGTAACGCAGGTCGTCGACCAGATCGACCATGCCGCAGGCGTGGATCATCCGGACCGCCAGGCCGGCCACGTCGTCGGGCAGGATCGCCAGGTCCGCCTCCTCGCGGATCGTGGCGAACGAGTGCCGGTAGATCTCGGCACCGTCCCGCAGGTAGTCGATCACAGCGTTCCTTTCAGCTCTTCGAACGGCACCCACCGGCCGTCGACCCGGTAGCCGCCCGCCTCGGCGACAACGTCCACATGGGACTGTGACGGCCGGCCGCACCGCCGTTCACAGCCCGAGAAATGGGCACGCAGGCCGGGCCGGAACACGGCGTCGGCGCGGACGTCGGCGCGCGACTTCGCGCAGCCCGGACGTCCGGTGCACGCGCTGGTCCCGAGCGCCTCGCCGCCGAAACCCAGCCGTTCGAAGACATCGGCGGGCACATCCGGCAGGACCAGAGACTTCCACGGCGTGACCACCGCCGGCCCGAAGGACGCCAGCGCGCGCACCTGGGCGGCCGACAGCTGCCCGAACCGCGGGACCACGCCCGCAGCGGACCCGGAGATCATCCCCACCGGCACCGAAACGTCGGCGCGGGGAACCGGCGTTCCGCGCCACGCCGGATCGTCGAGTTCGGCGACGCGCCACGCGGACCCGCGCACCCGGAGGAACTCCAGCGCGACGTCGATCAGCGCCGAGACGGCGTCGGCGCGCGCCACCCGGCGGAAGGTGTCGCCCCCCGCGAGCAGCAAGGTTCCTGACGACGGGCCGGTCGCGCGCCAGCAGACGTCGGCACCTTCCCCGGCGACGTCACCGCGGCCGTCGTCGAAAGCGAAGAGGAACCGTCCGGGCAGCGACGCCAGCTCCGGGGTCGAGCACAGGACAAGATCCAGCGAAGAGGCCAGCCCGCGGACGTCGGCAAGGCCACCGTGAAGCCCGCTCAGCGGCGAGGCCAGCACGTTCCGGACCCGCTCGTGCGAGGGCGACGGCAGCAGGCCCGCGTCGGTCAGCCGGGCGGCGAGGCCGGGCCGGGTGACTCCACGCAGCTGGACGTTGCCCCGCGAGGTGAGGTGGAGGTCGCCGTCGCCGCACAACTGGGCGCAGTCGGCCAGCGCCCGCAGCTGCGCGGCGGAAACCGCACCGCCCGGCAGCCGGACCCGCGCCAACGGGCCGTCGGCGGCGTCGTGAGTGGCGAAAACACCGGGGCACGCGTCGGCTCGCACACGCGCGGGGGTCGGCATGAGGTCACTGTAACTCGCGGTTCCCCGGCTCCCGAGGGGCCGGACGCGGGCGCAGGACGGCGGTTCCGGCGTCCAGGTCCACGTCACGCCGGGGAGGCGCGCCGTCGGCGTCCTGCTCGACGAGCATCGACATCGTTTCCCGGTGTTCCAGCTCACGCCGCTTGGTGCCGTAGAGGAACGCGGTGGTCTCTTCGACGTAGGTCGCGGACAGCCGCGCCTTGAACCGCGAGCCGCTCTTGCGCGGCCGCAGCTCGATCGCGGCCATGACCAGCAGGATCACCACGCCGCCCGGAAGGGCCAGCCCCAGCCAAGTTCCCATGCCCCGCGAACCGGATGACCGCCGGTCAAGTTCCGGGTGCAGCAGAAGTCATTTCAAATGTAGTAGGTGTGCTACATTTCATCACATCAGTCAGATGGGGGTCAGACCATGAGAGATCCAGGGGACGCCGTTGTCCGCGTGAGCGGGCTGCGGATGCGCTACGGCGCGAACGACGTCCTGCACGGCGTCGAGTTCGAGGCGTACCGGGGCGAGGTCGTGTGCCTGCTCGGGCCGAACGGCGCGGGCAAGACGACGACGATCGAGATCCTCGAGGGCTTCCGGATGCGGTCGGCGGGTGAGGTGAGCGTGCTGGGCGTCGACCCGGCGCACGGCGGCGAGGACTGGCGGGCACGCCTGGGGGTCGTGCTCCAGTCCTGGCGCGACCACGGGAAGTGGCGCGTCCGCGAGCTGCTCGCCCACCTCGGCCGGTACTACGCGCCGTACTCGACGCCGTCGAGCCCGCGGCCGTGGGACACCGGCGAGCTGATCGCGACGGTGGGGCTCACCGAGCACGCGCAGAAGAAGATCAAGAACCTTTCGGGCGGCCAGCGGCGGCGCCTCGACGTCGCGATCGGCATCGTCGGCCGTCCCGAGCTGCTGTTCCTCGACGAGCCGACCGCGGGCTTCGACCCGGAGGCCCGGCGCGAGTTCCACGAGCTGGTGCACCGCCTGTCCGACGAGCTCGACACCACGATCCTGCTGACCACGCACGACCTCGACGAGGCCGAGAAGCTGGCCGACCGGATCCTCATCCTCAACGGCGGCCGGATCATCGCCGACGGCTCGGCCGACGCCCTCAGCCGGCAGATCGCCGGCGAGGCCGAGGTCCGCTGGACGGTCGGCGGCCAGCGGTTCGTCCACTCGACGACCGAGGCCACGAAGTACGTCCACGACCTGTTCAAGCAGCACGGCGAAGCGGTGGCGGACCTCGAAGTCCGCCGCGCGTCGCTGGAGGACACCTACATGACACTGGTCCACCGCGCCGAAGCCGGCGGCGAAACCGAGCTCGGCCTCCAGGAAGCGGGTGCACGATGAACCCCAGGACCGCCGCTGTGCGCTCCGGACTGGAGCGCGGCTGGATCGAGTTCAAGCAGACCTGGACCAACCCCGACGACGTGATCGGCCAGTTCGTCTTCGTCGTGCTCTTCCTCGGCGCGCTGTTCTTCATGCGCCACGCGACGCTGCCCGGCACCGGGTTCTCGCTCGGCGCGGCCAGCGTGCCCGGTGTCCTCGGCGCCGGGATCGTCTTCAGCGGGCTGAGCAGCTCGGCCGGCTACCTGGCCGTCGAGCGCGAAGACGGCACGCTGCTGCGCGCGAAGGCCACCCCGAACGGCATGCTCGGCTACCTGACGGGCAAGACGACGTCGGTGTCGCTCACCCAGGTCACCGGCATGCTGCTGACGCTGGTCCCGTGCCTGTTCCTCTACCCCTCGCTCGCGCCCGATGGTGCCTGGTCGTACCTGCACCTGGTGTGGGTGCTGGCGCTGGGGCTGGTCGCGACCCTGCCGCTCGGGGCCGCGCTGGGGTCGCTCGCCGGCAGCCCCCGGGCGATCGGGCTGATCACGATGCCGATCCTCGGGCTGGGCGCGATCTCGGGGATCTTCTACCCGATCACGGCGCTGCCGGTGTGGGTGCAGTACATCGGCCAGGTGTTCCCGATGTACTGGCTGGGCCTGGGCATGCGCTCGGCGCTGCTGCCGGAGGGCACCGTGGTCGTCGAGATCGGCCAGTCGTGGCGGACGTTGCCGACCCTCGGCGTGCTCGCCGCGTGGGCCGTGATCGGATTGGCGCTGGCCCCGGTCCTGCTGCGCCGCATGGCGCGGCGGGAAGCGGGTTCGTCGTTGGCGCAGCGCCGGGAGAAGGCCATGCAGCGTGTGGGGTGAGTCATGAGCGAGGTCGTCTACAACCGGATCGCGATGCTGCGCGCGGAACGGTCGATCTCGCGCCGCGAGCTGGCCGACGCGCTGGGCGTGCACTACCAGACGATCGGCTACCTCGAGCGCGGTGAGTACAGCCCGAGCCTCTACCTGGCGCTGCGGATCGCGGACTTCTTCGAGGTCAACGTCGAGATCCTGTTCTCGACGAAGCCGTTCCCGCGCCTGGGAGAGCGGTCCGCCTAGGGCTTGCGGAGGTCGGCGTCCAGCAGTGCGCGGACGACGTCGGCCCGGCGGGTCTCGCGGACCGTCCGGCTGAGCTCGACGTGCAGGAACGGCGTGCCCGCGGCGGCCTGGCTCTGGACGTTCGTCGTCCCGGCCAGGCCGCGGCAGGGCTCGTCCCAGGCCCGGCAGACGCGGAAACCGGCGGCGGCGAACCGGTCGGCCGCCCGGCGGGCCGCGTCGCCGGCCTCGGCGGCGCCGGCCGAGAGCACGACGTCGGCCGAGGTCAGGGTGGTGTCGCCGAAGCCGTGGAGCTGGACCTGCGGCAGGCCGCGGCGGGCGAGCAGCGTCGTCACGACGTGGAAGACGCTGCGGGTCTCGTGCGCGGGATCCTCGCGGCGGCGGTGGGCGCCGCAGATCGTGAGGACGGCCCCGGGCACCTGCCGGAAGAGCGCGAGCCCGATCCGGTCGGTCCGCAGGTCGGACGACGCGTGCGGCACCTCGACGACCAGCGAGGGTGGCGCCGACCGGTCGACCGCGTAGAGCCCCCAGGCGCGTTCGGTGCCCGGCTCCTGCACCGCCAGCGTGTCACCCTCGACGGAAAATCCCAGCTCACCGAGGTCGTGGGACCGGTGGTCGAGGAAGGCGGCGAACGCGCTCTCGGCGGTCCGGAGCTCGGCCGGGGTGGGCACGCGGTACGGCTGGCGAGCCGACTGCGCGGCCGTGAAGCCGCGCAGCAGGGAGTCCACACCGCCGGATCGTGAGCCGCTCACCGCTTGACGTCGATCTCCACCCGGGGCCAGGGGACGACGCGGATCCGGACGCGGATGTCGCGCTCGGGTGCCGCGAGGATCTTGTGGACCAGCGCCAGGACGATTCCCGCGGTCCAGGCCAGCAGGATGAGCGTCAACGCCACGAACCCCCACGGAACGGTGGTCACGTGAACTCCTCGGACCGCCCGGTTGACAGGATCCCCACCCCGGCGCGGCGGTCGATGCGCTGCTCCCACCATAGCCGTACACGTCACCTTGACGCCACGCCCGGGCGCACCGGAGAGTGAGTCCGATACCCACGCGTCGGCAGGTGGAGGAACCCGGTGAGAGTCCGGGGCGGTCCCGCCACTGTCACCGGAGAGCCCCGCTCTCCGGGGAGCCAGGAACTCCGGCCGGCGCGCCCGTACTACCCGGGGCGCGGACCCCGAGGAGGAACCTCGTGATCCTGCTTCTGTCCACTTCGGACACCGACCTGCTCAGCGCGCGCTCGTGCGACGCCGAATTCCGGCTGGGGAACCCGTCACGGCTGGACCTCGCCGAGCTGCCGGGCCTGCTCGACGGCGTCCGCATCGTGGTCGTCCGCATCCTCGGCACCCCGCGGACCTGGCAGGAGGGCCTCGACACGCTGCGGGCGTCGGGCGCGCACGTCGTCGTCCTCGGCGGGGAGCAGACGCCGGACGCCGAGCTGATGAAGCTCTCGACCGTCCCGGCGGGCATCGCCGCCGAGGCCCACGCCTACCTCGCGCAGGGCGGCCCGGCGAACCTCACGCAGCTGCACCGGTTCCTCTCCGACACGCTCCTGCTCACCGGCGACGGCTTCGAGCCGCCCGCCGAGCAGCCCGGCTGGGGCATCCTCGAGCGGCCCTCGACGCGCGCGGACGGCCCGCTCGTCGGGATCCTCTACTACCGGGCGCACCACCTGTCCGGGAACACGGCGTTCGTGCACACGCTCGCCGACCAGATCGAGGCGGCCGGCGGGCGCGCGTTGCCGATCTTCACCGCGTCGCTGCGGACGCGCGAGCCCGAGATGATGGCCGAGCTGGGGAAGGTCGACGCGCTGCTGGTCACCGTGCTCGCGGCCGGCGGCACGAAGCCGTCCGAGGTGGGTGCCGGGGGCGACGACGAGGCCTGGGACGTCGCCGAGATGGCCGCGCTCGACGTCCCGATCCTGCAGGCGCTGTGCCTGACCAGCGACCGCGAGACGTGGGCGGCGAGTGACGACGGCCTCTCACCGCTCGACGCGGGCAACCAGATGGCCGTCCCGGAGTTCGACGGGCGGCTGATCACCGTGCCGTTCTCGTTCAAGGAGCTGGACGAAGACGGCCTGCCGCGCTACCTCCCGGACGCCGAGCGCGCGTCCCGCGTCGCGAAGATCGCCCTGGCCCACGCGCGCCTCCGGCACACGCCCACGTCGGAGCGGCGCATCGCGCTGATGCTGTCGGCGTATCCGACGAAGCACTCGCGCGTCGGCAACGCGGTCGGGCTGGACACCCCCGCGTCGGCCATCGAGCTGCTGCGGCGGATGCGCGAGCTGGGCTACGACCTGGGCGAGGACACCTTCCCGGGTGTCGAGCCGACCGGCACCGACCAGCCCGACGGCGACGCACTGATCCACGCGCTGATCGCCGCAGGCGGCCAGGACCCGGAGTGGCTGACCGAGGAGCAGCTGGCCGGCAACCCGATCCGAGTGCCCGCCGCGCGCTACCAGGAGTGGTTCGACGCGCTGCCCGCGGAACTGCGTGAAGGCATCGAAGGGCATTGGGGTCCCGCGCCCGGCCAACTGTACGTCGACAACGGCGACATCGTGCTGGCGTCGCTGAAGAGCGGCAACGTGATCATCATGATCCAGCCGCCGCGCGGGTTCGGCGAGAACCCCGTCGCGATCTACCACAACCCGGACCTGCCGCCGAGCCACCACTACCTGGCCGCCTACCGCTGGCTGGAGGAGGAGTTCGGCGCGCACGCCGTCGTCCACCTGGGCAAGCACGGGTCGCTGGAATGGCTGCCGGGCAAGACGGCCGGCCTCTCGGCGTCGTGCGCGCCGGACGCCGTGCTCGGGAACCTGCCGCTGGTCTACCCGTTCCTGATCAACGACCCCGGCGAGGGCGCGCAGGCGAAACGGCGGGCGCACGCGACGATCGTCGACCACCTGATCCCGCCGATGGCGCGCGCCGAGTCGTACGGCGACATGGCGCGCCTCGAGCAGCTGATGGACGAGCACGCGAACATCGCGGCGATGGACCCGGCCAAGCTGCCCGCCGTGCGCGCGCAGATCTGGACGCTCATCCAGGCCGCGAAGCTGGACCACGACCTCGGCATCGAGCAGCGGCCGCACGACGCGGAGTTCGACGACTTCCTGCTGCACATCGACGGCTGGCTGTGTGAGGTCAAGGACGCCCAGATCCGCGACGGCCTGCACATCCTCGGCGCGGCGCCCACCGGCGAGGCGCGCGTCAACCTGGTGCTGGCGATGCTGCGCGCGCAGCAGGTCTGGGGCGGCAAGCAGGGCGCGCTGCCCGGGTTGCGATCGGCGTTGGGGCTCAAGGAGAACTCCGACGCGCCGACGTCCGAAGTGGACAAGATCGAGAAGACGGCCCGCTCGCTGGTCGAGGCGATGGAGTGGCGTTCCTGGGACGTCACGGCGGTGCGCGGCATCATCGACGACAAGCTGGGCGGCCCCGACGAGCAGGTGCAGCTGATCCTGGAGTTCGCGGCGAACGAGATCGTGCCGCGGCTGGCCGCGACCACGGGCGAGCTGGACGCGATCCTGCACGCGCTGGACGGCGGCTACATCCCGGCCGGGCCGAGCGGATCGCCGTTGCGCGGGCTGGTCAACGTGCTGCCGACCGGGCGGAACTTCTACACGGTCGACCCGAAGGCGATCCCGAGCCGGCTGGCGTGGGAGACCGGGCAGGCGCTGGCGGACTCGCTGCTGCGCCGCTACCGCGAGGACACCGGCGACTGGCCGCGCTCGGTCGGGCTGTCGGTGTGGGGCACGTCGGCGATGCGCACGTCGGGCGACGACGCCGCGGAGGTCCTGGCGCTGCTGGGTGTCCAGCCGGTGTGGGACGAGGCGTCACGGCGCGTCACGGGCATCGAGGCGATTCCCCTGTCCGAGCTGGGCCGCCCGCGCATCGACGTCACGATCCGCATCAGCGGCTTCTTCCGCGACGCCTTCCCGCACGTCATCACGATGATGGACGACGCGGTGCGGCTGGTGGCGGGCTTGGACGAGCCCCTCGCGGAGAACTTCGTCCGAGCACACGTCTCGTCCGACTTGGCCGCACACGGCGACGACCGGCGCGCGACCACCCGGATCTTCGGCTCGAAGCCGGGCGCGTACGGCGCCGGCTTGTTGCCCCTGATGGAGTCCGGCAACTGGCGCGACGACAAGGACCTCGCCGAGGTGTACGCGGTCTGGGGCGGTTTCGCGTACGGCCGCGACCTCGACGGGCGGCCGGCGCGCGAGGACATGGAGAGCTCGTACAAGCGGATCGTGGTGGCGGCGAAGAACACCGACACTCGCGAGCACGACATCGCCGACTCGGACGACTACTTCCAGTACCACGGCGGCATGATCGCCACGGTCCGCGCGCTGACGGGCACGGCCCCGGCGTCGTACGTCGGCGACAGCACGACACCCGACGCCGTCCGCACCCGCACACTGGGCGAGGAGACGGCCCGGGTGTTCCGCGCCCGCGTGGTGAACCCCCGCTGGCTGGCGGCGATGCGGCGCCACGGTTACAAGGGCGCGTTCGAGCTGGCGGCGACGGTGGACTACCTGTTCGGCTTCGACGCAACGGCCGGCGTGGTCGGCGACTGGATGTACGAGAAGCTGACCGAGTCGTACGTACTGGACGAAACGAACCAGGAGTTCCTGCGCCAGGCCAACCCGTGGGCGCTGCGCGGCATCGTGGAGCGCTTGAACGAGGCGGCGGACCGCGGGCTGTGGGAGGAACCGGACCCCGAGCTGCTGGCGCAGATGCGTGAGGTCTACCTGTCCCTGGAGGGCGATCTCGAGTCGGAGTGACCACCGTGCCACTTGACGGCCCGTTCGATCGTGTCGACGAGCCGATCGACGGTCCCCGCGGCGAAGGTGCCGGAGTGACGGCCAAGAGCGTGTTCAGCGATGACCAGCTCGGCCAGTTCGGTCCAGGTCAGCCACGCATAACACGCGGCGACTCGTTGGCGCAGCTCACCGAGTGACCAGGGATGAGGTGCGGCTCGTCGATAGATGTCTTCGAGGTTCGCGAGGATGGCGTCGGTGACGTCGAGCCGCACCCGTCCGCCCCGGATCTTGACGGGCGGCGGCGTCCCGAGAACGAGCAGCAGCAGCGGCGTGCGGCGCCCGGCCATCGCGGTGACCGCGAGGTATTCGCGAGCCAGCTGCTCCGGCCCGAACGTGCCCGCGCGAATGGCCTTCGCCTCTAGAAGCACAACGGTGCTCGGCGAGGTGATCGTCGCATCCGGCTGCACGATCAACTGGCTGCCGCTCTTGGCCGCGGGATTGAGGGCGATCTCTTCAGGAAGGAAGATGATCTCCGCGGCCTCGGCTTCGGCGGCGGCCAGCTCGGCCGCGGCCGAAGGGCCGTGCGCGTGCCGGAGAACGTTGGCCAGGTAGGCGTCGCGGGGCAGGTAGTCCAACGCGGTCAGCACCTCGGCCGTCAGCACGTTCTCCTTGCCACGGCCGCCATCGCGGTACTTGGACACGCTGCGGCCGTCCCACGAGATCTCCTCGAGCAGCCGTGACATCGGCGTGCGTGGCAAGTCGTCAGGGTTGCTCACCGCGACGACCCTAGGTCACGGCCTACGTGACGGCCAGCCGGCCGAGGGCGATACCGCGGGTGGCGCAACCCTCTTTCGTCGTGCGTCGAATGCGACATTTCTCGGGTTTCGCCCGTAACTCCGTCTTCGCCTTGACTTTGAAATGGTCTAGTCCAATGATCTGTCCACCCTCGAACCCCACCGGGAGGACAGATCATGCGCAGAAGCAGACTGGCCGCCGTCGGGCTCGCCGCCGCCACCTTCATCGGTACAGCAGTGAGTCTCGTGATCGGCGCGCCCTCCGCGACAGCGGCGCTGGGCAACAACTGGTACGCCGCGGCGCCGTATCTGATGCCCGTGAGCAACAATCCACCCGACCCGGTCACCGTGATGAACGCGACCGGGCTCAAGGCGTTCCAGCTGGCGTTCATCCTGGCGCCCAACGGCGGCGGCTGCAGCCCCACCTGGGACGGCACCGCGGCGGTCTCCTCCGACACGAACGTCGCCGGCGTGATCTCCCGGATCCGCGGCGCGGGCGGTGACGTCTCGGTGTCCGTCGGCGGGTACGGCGGCACGAAGCTCGGCCAGACCTGCGGGAACGTGGCCGCGACCGCCGCCGCGTACCAGCAGGTCATCTCGAAGTACTCGCTCAAGGCGATCGACTTCGACCTCGAAGAGCCCGAGTACGAGAACACCGCGGCCATCGCGAACGAGCTCGGCGCGGCGAAGACCTTGCAGGCCAACAACCCCGGCCTGTTCGTGTCGGTGACCATGCCGGGCACCGCGGCCGGCACCGGCTGGTTCGGCACGCAGCTGCTCGACCAGGCGAAGTCGATCGGCTTCTCCCCCAACAACTTCTCGATCATGCCGTTCGACGGCGGTTTCAACGGCGGTTCCTCGCAGGTGTCCGCGCTGGAGGCCCTGCACGGCCTGCTGATGTCGCACATGGGCTGGGACAGCGCGACGGCGTACTCGCACGAAGGCTTCTCCGGCATGAACGGCAAGTCGGACGCGGCGGAGATGTTCTACACCTCGGACTTCCAGACGGTGTACGACTACGCGACCAGCCACGGCCTGGGCCGCTTCACGTTCTGGTCGGTCAACCGCGACCGCGCCTGCGTCGGCACGACCGACAACGGCGTCTGCAGCAACGTGCCGCAGAACGACTGGGACTTCACGAAGTTCAGCGTCCGCTTCGCCGGGGCCACCCCGCCCCAGACGACGCCGACGACCACTCCGACAACGCCGACCACCCCGGGCGGCGGCTCCTGCACGGCGGCGGAGTGGGATCGCACCAAGGTCTACGTGAAGGACGACGTGGTCAAGCACAACAGCCACAAGTTCACCGCGAAGTGGTGGACCCAGGGCGAAGAGCCCGGAACGACCGGTGAATGGGGCGTCTGGGCCGACAACGGCGCCTGCTGATCTCGTTCGCCTAAGGCCGTCCCGGGTTCGCCCGGGGCGGCCTTTTCGCGTCAGAACTCGAGGTGGGTGTTCTCGCGCTGGACCTCGGGGGTCAGCGCGGGCACCTCGACGACGTGCCGCCCGGCCTGCCGCAGCAGCTCGGTGCCCTGGGCGTCGACGAAGACGGGTGGCTCCCGCCAGGCGAACACGACCCGCGGGATCCCGGCGTCGAGGATCAGCTGGGTGCAGCTGCGGGGATGAGAGCTGCGGTTGCTGCACGGTTCGAGCGAGCTGTACACGGTCGCCCCGGCCAGCCGGGGATCGCCCGCGCACTTGGCCAAGGCAGCTTCTTCCGCGTGGTTGAGCGGATCACCCTCCCCGGAGTGACCGGTCGCGATGACCTCGCCGTCGGCGTCGACGACGACGGCCCCGACCCGGAAGGTGTGGCTCGGCGGGCATTCGGCGGCGAGCGCGATGGCCTCCCGCAGCCGCCGGACGTCCCGGCCGGTCGGCTCGTCGGCCGCGCGGTATTCGAGGATCGCCATGCCGGTGAGCTCGCGGGCGCTGGTGAGCCGCAGCGGCCGCGGGAAGAGCCCGGGCCCGACGAACCGCGGCGCGTCCGGCTGCCCGACGAAGAACGGCGCGATCGCGAGCCGCAGCTCGTCGGCAAGTCCTTCGGCGAGGAACCGGGTGTGGATGCCGCCACCGCCCTCGACCAGCAGGTTCTTGATGCCGCGCGCCCCGAGGTCGTCCAGGACCCGCCCGAAGTCGGGCGGATCCCCGGCGTCGACGACGGTGGCGACCTCCTTGAGCGCGTCAGCCGCTCCCGGCGGCGCGTAGACGATCTTTTCGGTATCGCCGACGGTGAAGAACTGCGCGCCGGGGTCGAGGCCGCGGGTGGTCAGGGTGACCTTGACCGGCTGCTCGGGTTTCCCCTGCTCGAGGCGTTGCCGCCGCAGCTCGGGTGACCGCACGAGCAGCCGCGGGTTGTCGGCCCGCACGGTCCCGGCCCCGACCAGGATGGCGTCCGCCTCGGCCCGCAACCGGTCGACGATCGCGAAGTCGTCCTCAGTGGACAGCACCAGCCGTTCGGGTGACGTGTTGTCGAGGAAGCCGTCGAGCGACTGAGCTGCGGAGAGCAGGACGTGCGGCCGGTCGATCACCCGGCCCAGTATGCCGGGCCGTAACAGCGCGGGCGATCGGGACGTCCTAGGGACCATGACCACGCGAGGCTGGCAGAAGGAGCGGACGATCACCACGGTC
Source organism: Amycolatopsis sp. NPDC088138 (assembly GCF_044741685.1). NCBI lineage: Bacteria > Bacillati > Actinomycetota > Actinomycetes > Pseudonocardiales > Pseudonocardiaceae > Amycolatopsis > Amycolatopsis sp. NPDC088138. The sequence goes on along the minus strand of NZ_JBIUTB010000002.1, from coordinate 1,348,485 downwards.
GACACGGTGGGCCGCCGGGTAGCGGTGACGACCGGCCTCACGCGCGACCCGGAGGGCCGCCTGGTGGCGGTCATCGCGGTCGGCGACGGCCCCACGGCGATCTTCCGCCACCTGAACGACCTCGACGACCGCCCGGAGCTGGTGGCCAACGCGACCGACACCGCGGCCGACCTGCACACGATGACGGGCATCGCCCCGGTGCGGCAGCTCCGGCGGAGCCGCCGCCCCTGAGGCCGCCCGGTTTCGCCCGCGGTGCCGGACCCCGGCGGCGCCTGGCCCCCGTCGGGCGGCGCCGCTCAGGCGGGCAGGACCGCGTACTGGCGGACGTAGAGGTCCGTGTACGTCACCGGGCCGCGGGGGCCGGGGACCTTGTCCAGGTTGATGCCCGTTTCCGGGACCGCGAGGAGCTTGAAGCCGTCCAGGAGGCGGGTCGGGGCGTTCCAGAAGACGCCCGTGCCGGTGTAGCCGTCGAAGAACGCGTCGGCGGCGGCCTCGTCCTCGGTCGCGATGCCCGCGGCCAGGCCGGAGGTCTGCTCGTTCGCGATCTCGACGGCGTCGGCCAGGGCGCCGACCTTGGCGACGGTGACCGTCGCCTCACGGTCGGAGTCCAGGGCCCACTCGTAGCCGATCGCGTGCTCGTGCGGCGCGAGCGACGGCGTGACGCCCCGCTCGGCCAGCGCGTCGGCGATGCCCGGCCAGACGTCGTCGTGGATGTTCTCGTGGATCAGCAGCAGGTTCAGCCGGTTGCACACACCCAGCCGGTCGAGGCTGGCGAAGACCAGGTCGCGCGCCTTGGTGACGTCGGCACCGCGGTCGACGTACAGGACACCGCCGCCGTCGGCGTGCGCGAGGGTGCGCACGCCGTGAACCGCCGCCTCGGTGGCCAGGGCTCGGGTGCTGTCACCGCTGCCGCGCAGGATGACGAGCGGCACCAGGTCCGGCAGCCGCACCAGCGCGGAGGCCGCCTCGCGCTCCACCCGCGGCACCAGCTGGACGCAGTCGGCGTTGATGCCCGCCTCGGTGAGCGCCGGCGCGATGACCACGTCACGCAGCCGCTGCGCCGAGCCGAGCGCGGCCGAGCCGGTGCGCAGCACGCCGGCGTTGCGCGACTTGACCAGCTGCGACGCGACGTCGACGGTCACGTTCGGGCGCGCCTCGTAGTTCGCGCCGATCACGCCGACCGGACGGCGCCGTTCGACCAGCCGCAGCCCGCCGTCGAGCGCGGACACCTCGACCGAGCGCTCCTGGTGCGGGGCGCCGGCGAGCAGCCGCAGCTGCTCGGCCATGCCGGTCAGCCGCTCCGGGGTGATGGTCAGCCGGTCGAGCAGACCGGCGCTCATCCCCTCGGCGCTCGAGCGCTCGACGTCGGCCCGGTTCGCCTCGAGGATCTCGTCCCGGTGCGTGAGCAGGCGTTCGGCCATCCCGCCGAGGGCGGCATCGATGGCCTCCGCACTGGCGGCGGCGAGCGACGGCGCGGCCAGCTTCGCCGCCCGTGCGCATTCCTCCACGGCCTTGGCGACCTCGTCCATCGTTCGGCTCCCTCCGGCGGACCAGCGAGAGTCCAGTTTGCCGCATGGACCCGGCCCGGTGGCCAGGGGCTCCGCCACGACCACGGGCGACGGCCGACCACGGCGAGACAGCGCACCGCGCACAGCCGAATGCGCTCGCCGGGCCGGACGACACCGCGCCGCGGTTCGGGCCGCCGATCCGCGATCACCCGCCCCGGCCGGGGCCGCAGCGGTCCGCGATCGCCGGTGCCGGTCAGGCGGCCACGGGCTCCAGCAGCCACAGGCCGCCGGCGATGAGGCAGCTGACCGTCGCCACCGCGAACACCAGGACCCACAGCACCGGGGGCACGGCCGTGAGGCGGCCGAGCTGGTCGGCGTCGGAGTCGCGGGCCTGGCCACGACGGCGCTTGGTCTGCAGTTCGATCACCGGCCGGACCCCGCCGAACAAAAGGAACCACGTCAGCAGGTAGCCGAACGGTGCCTGGACCTCGACCGGTGCGACGAAGGCGACGAGCGCCAGCACGACCGCGCTGACGACCACGGTGAACACCCCGTAGGTGTTGCGCACCATCACCAGCACGCCGAGCAGCAGCAGCGCGACGAGCACCAGGACCGTGCCGACCAGGTCGTTGCCCAGCAGGCTGGCGAACAGCAGCCCCAGCACCGACGGCGCCAGGTACCCGGCCATCGCGGTGAACGCCATCCCCGGCCCCTCGGGCTTGCCGCGCGAGACGGTGACGCCCGAGGTGTCCGAGTGCAGCTTGATGCCCTGGAGCCGCCGGCCGACCAGCACGGCGGCCAGCGCGTGCCCGGCCTCGTGCACGATGGTGACGACGTTGCGCGCCCGCCGCCACGGCGTGCCGCCGACGAGCACCACCAGCAGCGCCACACCCCCGGCGATCAGGGTGATCACGGCGGGCGTCTGGGCCTGCTCCAGCAGTGTCCCGGCCGGGTCGGCAGCGGCCTGGAGGGCCACCGGGACGTCACGAGCCGTGCTGCCGAGCGCGAGTTGAACGGGCGAGCTCACCCGGACACCTCACCACAGGCGACATCTGGCTACGGTGAGTCCCCACTGCAGGCGGGTTCGCGGCCTCCGGTATTGGGTCGGATCGTCGATGCACCTCCTTTCTTCAGGTTGGACCGGGATGGAGTCATTGGACGGTTGAGAGGACATTCGCCCACGGCCGCCGGGCAAGCATTCGGAATCAGGGGCCTGTGGCCGCTCCACGACACATCGGGGTGAGTACTCGGCCCTGCATCCCAAGGCGCACCCGAGACGTCGGAGCGACGATCCATCACCGACACCGCTTGGCTGCGAACACCGTCCCGGGGCGACGGCTGGGCTCAGCTCATCGCGACTCCCGCATCCGGGCCTCGCCCTCCACCCGGAACAGGAACGACGCCCAGCTCCGGAACGGTGCCCAGGCCTCGGCGATCTCCGTCAGCTCGGCGACGCTCGCGTCCGGGAGGTGGTAGGCCTCGCGCATGATCTCGTGCAGGCGGCTCTCGCCTCGGGGGAAGACGTCCGGGTGCCCGGCGCCGCGGATCAGGATCAGCTCCGCGCTGAACCGGCCGACGCCCGGCAACTGCTGCAGCTGTTTCAGGGCGTCCTCGGCCGGCATCGCCCGCAGCGCCGCCGCGTCGAGTAGGCCGTCGGCCGCTGCTTGGGCTATTCCGCGCAGGCGCTGCAGCTTGTGGGCGGGCGCGCCCGGCAGGTACTCGAGCTTCGCCAGCTCCCTCGGGGCCGGGAACGACGGCAGGCGTACCCCGCCGACGTCGACCTCCGTGCCGAGGCGGTCGGTGAGCCGGCGGCGCAGCCGTACCGCCTGGGTCATCCAGATCCGGTGGCTCAGCACCGCCCAGCAGGCCGCCTCGTACGGCGACGCGAACAGGACCGGGCGCAGGCCGGGGTGCAAGTCCTGCAGGAGCGAGACGACCGGATCGCGGCGGCCCGCCGCCGGGAACTCCGTGGCGTCGACGTCCAGCGAGCACATCCGCGTCACCTGGGCCACCACCGCTTCGGTGTGCTCCTCGGGGCCGTGGACCTCGACCTCGACCGCATCCGGCGATCTCTGTCTCAGCACCGCTCCCGCCGGCGTCCACACGCCGTCGACCGGGAACGCCACGCGAAGCGCTCCGGGCTCCGCGCCCGCTTCCGGCCGCCCGGCCGGCGCGAAGCCCATCAGGAACCCGGCCGCCGCGGCCAGGTCGAAGCCACCGTGGATCAGGATTTCCGTGCTGGGCGGGGAAAGGGTCGAAACGGTCATGACTCCTCCTCGGAGCGGTGGGCTCGGCGGATCCGAACCTCGCCGACGACGTTAGGAAGGGACACCGACAATTTCCGGCCTCGAACGCCTGAGCCCGGCGTTGTTCACTCGGTCGAGTGACCACAGCTTTGACATACTGCCGGTATCCGAATGACGGGAGCGCCTGTGCCGACCACTGCCCTCGACCGGCTCGACCAGCTGCTGCAGACCCCGGCGGAGGCCCGCGAGGGCTTCCTCGACCTGCTCGGCACCGCGGACCAGGCCGGCCCGCCGACCGGGATCACGCAGCGCCTGATGCGCACCACCCTGCTCCCGCGGGTCTACGAGCGGTACTGGCGTCCCGCGCTCGGCCGTGCGCTCAAGGGCCCGGCCGGCCCCAGCATGGCGGGCGAGGTCCGGCTCGCCACGAAGCTCCTCGGCTTGCAACCGGGCCAGACCGCGCTCGACGTCGCCTGCGGCACCGGGCGGTTCACCCGCGCGTTCGGGGAGGCCGTCGGCCCGGGCGGGCTCGCGATCGGCCTGGACGGCGCGCGCACGATGCTCGCCAAGGCCGTCACCGAGGGCGGCCCGGGCAGCGTCGCGTACCTGCGCGCGGACGCGGTGCGGCTCCCGCTAAAAGAATCCACAGTGGACGCCGTCTGCTGCTTCGCCGCGCTTCACATGTTCACCGAACCGGAGACCGCGTTGGACTCCTTCACGCGCGTACTGAAACCAGGCGGCCGGATCGTGCTGCTCACCAGCGCCCGCCGCGGCCGGCAACCCGTGCGGCTGCTGGAGTCCGCCGGCGGGATCGTCAGCGGGCAGAAGATGTTCGACCGCGGCGAAATCGCGGCGAGCCTGCGCGCCCGCGGCTTCACCGGCATCACCGAGCGGTACGCCGGGGTGACGCAGATCGTGGCGGGCCGATCGGCGCGCACTGTCGGGGGTGGCGGTTAGCATCGCCCCATGACCCACGCAGACCCCGTCCCGCCCGACGACAGCTACCTCCGCTCCCTGGTCGAAGCCACGGCCGAAGCGGTGGCGGCGGCCGAACCGCTGCCGTCGGCGCACACCGGCGCGGACGAGGCGACCCGGGCCGAGGTGACCGCCGCGGTCGAACAAAGCTCACCCGATCTGGTGGCGTTGAGCCAAGATCTGCACGCTCACCCCGAGGAGGGCTTCCAGGAGCACCGCTCGGTGCAGGCCCTCGCGGACCTCTTGAAACGTCATGGCCACGAAGCGACCGTCGGCGTGGGCGGCCTCGACACCGCGCTGCGCGTGAGCACACCCGAGCGGGACGGGCCGCACATCGCCGTCCTCGCGGAGTACGACGCCTTGCCCGGCCTCGGCCACGCGTGCGGCCACAACGTCATCTGCACCACCGCCGCGGGCGGTTTCCTCGGCGCCGCCGCGGTCGCCGAACGGCTCGGCGGGCGCGTCAGCCTCATCGGCACGCCGGCCGAGGAAGGCGGTGGCGGCAAGGAGATCCTGGCCCGCGCGGGTGTCTTCGACGACGTCGACGCGGTGATCATGCTGCACCCGTTCAGCCACGACGTCGCGCTGCACCCGTTCCTGGGCCGCCGCCAACTGGAGATGGTGTTCCACGGCGTCGGGGCGCACGCTTCGGCCCAGCCGTTCATGGGCCGCAACGCCCTCGACGCCGCGGTCGCCGCCTACCAGGGCGTCTCGGCGCTGCGGCAGCAGCTCCCGCAGAGCGACCGAGTGCACGGCGTGTTCAGTGACGGCGGTGCGAGGCCGAACGTCATCCCGGCCCGCGCCGCGCTGCTGTTCTACCTGCGCTCCCAGAACCCGGAGACCCTGCGCGACCTGGCCGCTCGCATGACGTCGATCGCCGAGGGCGCGGCGGCGATGACCGGTTGCGGCGTCGAGCTGATCTGGGACGCCCAGGCCGCCTACCTGCCGATCCGGTTCAACACCGCGCTCGCCGGGCGCTGGTCGGTCAACCAGGCCGGCACCGGCCGCAAACCGCTGCCGCCGGGCATCGTCCCGGAGTCGCTCACCGGGTCGACCGACCTCGGCAACCTCTCCTACCGGATGCCGGCCCTGCACCCGATGCTCGGGATCTCCGGCCCGACGGTCGCGTTGCACACCAAGGAGTTCGCGGCCGCGGCCGGTTCGGAGACGGGTGACGCGGGCGTCCGCGACGGCGCGCTGGGGCTGGCCCTGACCGCCGCGGACTACCTCGGCGACGCCGAGCTGCGGAAGGCCGTCCACGACGAGTTCGAAGCCGCGGGAGGTGCGCTGGACGTTCCGTCCTTCTTCGACTGAGCCGCGCGGAAAGCCTGAGAACCGCCTGAGTTTTCTCAGCTGATTCTTCTCAGCAAAGCCTGAGGGATTTCCACAGGTTGTTCACAACCACAGGCGCGAATCTTGGTTCATGACCGAGAACGAGAGTCGGCCCGGCCCCGCCTCCACCGGTGGGCACCAGCCGCACCAGAGCACTCAGCAGTACGGGCCGTACGCGCAGTACGCCTACCACCAGCAGGCGGCGCCGAACCCGCTCTTCACCCCGCAGCCGCCGCCGGCGCCGCAGGCGGTCAAGAAGCCGCGCAAGGGCGGCCGGGTCGCGATGCTGGTCGGCGCCACCGCGCTCGGCGCCGCGCTGGTCGGCGGGGTCGGCGGTGCCGCGATCGTCGGGCTGACCGCGACCTCCGCGGACGGCACGACGTCGGTGAGCGCACCGGCGGCGACGGGGCAGACGGTCTCCAACAGCACTTCCGGCGACGTCAGCGGCGTCGCGGCGAAGGTGACGCCAAGCGTCGTCCAGATCAACGTCACCACCGACCAGGGCGAGGCGATCGGCTCCGGCGTCATCCTCACCGCGGACGGCCGGATCCTCACCAACGCGCACGTCGTCGACGGTGCCCAGAGCGTCGTCATCACGACGTCCGACGGCACGAAGTACCAGGCCAGCGTGGTCGGCGCGGACACCAAGGCGGACATCGCGGTGGTCCAGGCGAAGAACGCGAGCGGTCTGACGGCCGCCAGCCTCGGTGACTCGAGCAAGCTCGCCGTCGGCCAGGAGGTCGTCGCGATCGGCTCGCCGGGCGGGCTGCAGAACACCGTCACGACCGGCATCGTCAGCGCGCTGAACCGGAACCTGTCCGACATCGGCCAGGGCGACGAACAGCAGCAGCAGTCGCCGTTCAACCGCACCTCGAACCAGACCAGCGACTCGCCCAGCTACACCGCGATCCAGACGGACGCCTCGATCAACCAGGGCAACTCCGGCGGCGCGCTGGTCGACGCGAACGGCAACGTGATCGGGATCAACTCGGCGCTCTACAGCCCGACGGCGTCGGCGAACGGCTCCGCGGGCAGTGTCGGGATCGGCTTCGCCATCCCGATCAACGACGCCAAGAAGATCGTCGACCAGATCGTGAACAACTGAAAGACGTGGACGGGCCGTAATCGGGGCGGCCCTCCCAGTCCTCCCGCGTCGGGGCGTGGAGGACATCCGGCGAAGGCCGTTTCGAGAGTCAATCGGGGGCTCTCGAAACGGCCTTCGCGCTGTCTACAGCTCGTACGTGAGCGTCAGGGTGTGGTTCTGCTCCGCGTCCATCTCGATGTTCGCGGTGCCGGAGATCCCGGTCAGCTCACCCGAGCCGGAGCCGGTGAGGATCTTCAGCGTCAGGCCGGTGTCGTCGGCCGTGTGGTGCAGGACGAACGCGCCCTTGCGGCCGTCGACCGAGACGGCGAGACGCTCGAAGGCGACGTACGCGCGCGAAGTCGCGTTGGACGCCGTGAGCATCTCGACCGTGCTGGTCCCTTCGACCGTGCCGGTGAACGTCTTGGCGATCGCCACGCGGGCGAACTCCGTGCCCGCGGCCTCGTCGGTCGCCTGCGGCTCCCACTTGTCGAGGACGAACGACGCGGTGGCGGTGCTGGTCATGGCTGGTTTCCCCTGTTCTTCGAAGGTGAGTGCCACCTTCGCAGCGATACCTGACAGGTCACGTCAGGTTTTCTCAGCGCTTCCGGTTGCCGAACAGCCCGCGCGTGATCTCCCGGCCCAGCGCGCTGGCGGCGGACCGCATGAACGACTTCACGGCCGGGTTCTTCATCGCCGACTCCACGAACCCGGGCTCTTCCTTCTCCTTCTTGGGAGCAGGCGCAGCCTCCGGAGCAGGAGCGTCGGGAGCAGGAACCGGCGCGGCCACCTTCGCGGCCAGCTTCTCGTAGGCCGACTCCCGGTCGATCGTCTCGGCGTACTTCGCGTGCAGGTCCGAAGAAGCCACCGAAGCGGCAACGGCTTCCGCGCCGATCGAGCCCATCTTCGACCGCGGCGCCCGCAGCCGCGTCCACGCCACCGGCGTCGGCGCGCCCCGCTCCGACAGCACCGTGACGATCGCCTCGCCGATACCCAGCGACGTCAACGCCGTGTCGAGCTCGTAGAACTTCGTCTTCGGGTACGTCTTGACCGTCTTGGCCAGCGCCGCCTGGTCGTCCGGCGTGAACGCCCGCAGCGCGTGCTGGATCCGCGCGCCCAGCTGGGAGAGCACGTTGTTCGGGATGTCCGTGGGCAACTGCGTGCAGAAGAACACGCCGACACCCTTCGACCTGATCAGCTTCACGGTCTGCTCGATGCGCTCGAGGAACGCCTTCGACGCGTCGTTGAACAGCAGGTGCGCCTCGTCGAAGAAGAACACCAGCTTCGGCTGGTCGAGATCGCCCTCCTCGGGCAGCTCCTCGAACAGTTCGGCCAGCAGCCACATCAGGAACGTCGAGAACAACGCCGGCTTCGCCTGCAGGTTGTCCAGCTCCAGCAGCGTGACGACGCCCTTGCCGTCCGTCTGGCGCATCAGGTCGTGGACGTCCAGCTCGGGCTCGCCGAAGAAGTCCTCCCCGCCCTGGGCCTCCAGATTGGACAGCGCGCGCAGGATCACCCCGGCCGTCGCGGCCGAGACGCCGCCGATGCCCTTGAGGTCCGCCTTGCCCTCGTCGCTGGTCAGGTGCGTGATGACCGACCGCAGGTCCTTCGTGTCCAGTAGCGCCAGCCCGCGCTGGTCGGCCCAGTGGAAGATCAGGCCGAGCGTCGACTCCTGCGTCTCGTTCAGCCCCAGCACCTTCGACAGCAGCACCGGCCCGAAACTCGTGATCGTCGCCCGGATCGGCGAGCCCTTCCCGCCGGTCCCCAGCGACAGGAACTGCACCGGGAACGCCGTGCCCGCCCAGTCGTCACCCAGCTCCTGCGAGCGCTTCGACACCTTGTCGTTCGCCTCGCCGGCCGCCGCGAGCCCCGACAGGTCGCCCTTGACGTCCGCGAGCACCACCGGCACCCCTGCCGCCGACAACTGCTCCGCCACCAGCTGCAACGTCTTCGTCTTGCCCGTCCCGGTCGCCCCCGCGACCAGCCCGTGCCGGTTCAGCGTCGCCAGCGGCAGGCGCACGGCGGCACCCGCGTCCGCCTGGCCGTCGATCACCACCGCGCCCAGCTCCAGCGCGGCACCCTCACTCGCATAACCGGCGGCGATCTCGCCCGCCGGGGACCCCTGCTCCGTCACTCGCGACTCCCCGATCTGTGTCCTGCACCACACCCGATGGCGCCTCGCGAGCGTAAACGCGCCGTACGCGCAGGTAACGCACCTCTCATCCCCGTGTCGGGTTAGGGTCACGAGGTGACCGACCGCCTAGTCTGGATCGACTGCGAAATGACGGGGCTCGACCTCGGCAAGGACGCGTTGATCGAAATCGCCGCCCTCGTGACCGACGCGGAGCTGACTGTGCTCGGCGAGGGTGTGGACATCGTCATCCACGCCGACGAGGAAAAGCTCGGCGGCATGCCCGAGATCGTCCGCGAGATGCACGCCCACTCCGGCCTCACCGAAGAAGTGCGCCGCTCGACCGTGAGCCTCGAAGAAGCCGAGCGCCGCGTCCTCGAGTACATCCGCGAGTACATCCCCGAACCGGGCACCGCGCCGCTGGCCGGCAACTCCATCGCCACCGACCGCGGCTTCATCTCCCGCGACATGCCGGCCCTGGACGCGCACCTGCACTACCGCCTCGTCGACGTCTCCTCCGTGAAGGAACTCGTCCGCCGCTGGTACCCGCGCATCTACTACGCCAAGCCGGAAAAGGGACTGGCGCACCGCGCCCTCGCCGACATCAAGGAATCGATCGGCGAACTCGACTACTACCGGCGCGTCGCCTTCGTCCCCCAGCCCGGCCCCACCAGCGACGAAGCCAAGGCCGCCGCCGCTGAGGTGCAGGAACAGCACCAGGGGTAACCCCGTTCAAAACCTCTCGACGGCACCCGCTACGATTACATCATCGAGGTGATCGCACGCGGTTGCCTCAGATGGTGGGCGTAGCTCAGCTGGTAGAGCACCTGGTTGTGGTCCAGGAGGTCGCGGGTTCGAAACCCGTCGCTCACCCCATCACCCCAGTTTGGTCGGGCCTTCGTGGCCCTCCACCAAGCTGGGGTTTTTGCTTTCACTCCGAACGGCCATTGGTGGTAACCCTCACGACCGGATGGCTCAGCGTGCGAGCCGCCGGTTGCCGGTGCACCGTGGAGCGGTGGGAATTTCAGGGCCGAAGATCCGGGGTCGGAAGAAGAAGCTGCGGTACGAGGACATCACCGTCGTCGACCAATCGCTGCTCAAGCGGGCTGTCGGGGCCGCCGCGCTGGGCAACGCCATGGAGTGGTTCGACTTCGGCGTTTACGCCTACATCGCCGACACCATCTCCGAGGTGTTCTTCCCCGCCAGCGTGGCGCCCGGGGTGCGGCTGATCGGGACGTTCGGGGCGTTCACCGCCGCGTTCCTCATGCGGCCGCTCGGCGGGCTCGTGTTCGGGCCGCTCGGCGACCGGATCGGACGGCAGAAGGTCCTCGCCGTCACCATGATCATGATGGCGATCGGCACCCTCTGCATCGGCCTGATCCCGTCGTACACCTCCATCGGCGTCTGGTCGCCGATCCTGCTCGTGCTCGCCCGGATGGTGCAGGGCTTCTCCACCGGCGGCGAGTACGGCGGCGCGACCACGTTCATCGCCGAATACTCCCCCGACAAACGCCGCGGCTTCATGGGCTCCTGGCTGGAGTTCGGCACGCTGTCCGGGTACGTGCTCGGCGCGACCGTCGTCACCGCCATGAAGGCCTGGGTCCCGCACGAGACGCTGCTCGACTGGGGCTGGCGGATCCCGTTCCTCGTCGCCGGCCCGCTCGGCATCATCGGCCTCTACATGCGACTCAAGCTCGAAGAGACCCCGGCGTTCCAGAAGCACGCCGCGGAGGCCGAGAAGCGCGGCCGCTCCGGCGAGCCGTTCTGGAAGATGTTCACCGACTACTGGCCCGCGCTGCTGATCTGCGTCGGGCTGGTGCTCGTGTTCAACGTCACCGACTACATGCTGCTGTCGTACATGCCGACCTACCTGTCCGAGCAGCTGCACCTCGACGCCACGCACGGCCTGCTGCTGATCATCGTCGTGATGGTCGTGATGATGCTGATCATCCTGGTCGGCGGCCGGATCACCGACAAGGTCGGCCGCAAGCCCGTGATGATGGCCGGCTGCCTCGGTTACCTCGTGCTGTCGTGGCCGCTCATGCTGCTGGTGCACGACGGCGGCCTGGTCCTCACCTTCCTCGGCCTGATGGGCCTCGGCCTGCTGCTGCTCTGCTTCGAGGTCTCGATGCCCGCGGCGCTGCCCGCGCTGTTCCCGACCGCGATCCGCTACGGCGCGCTGTCCATCGCGTTCAACATCTCCGTGTCGCTCTTCGGCGGCACGACACCGCTGGTCATGCAGGCCCTGATCTCCTCGACCGGCAACGACTTCTGGCCGGCCTGGTACCTCATGGCGGCGGGCGCGGTCGGCGCGGTCGCGGTCTACTTCAGCCGGGAGACGGCGAACGAGCCGCTCTGGGGCTCGGGCCCGGCGGTCGAGACCGAGGCCGAGGCCCGGAAGCTCGTCCGGGACTCGGGCTAGGCCGCCTCGAGCAGCAGGCCGGCCAGCTCGGCGGGCATGGTGATCATGCAGTCGTGGCCGGTCGGCAGCTCCCGCACCGGTTCACCCGCCGGGACGGGACGCCGGGTGATGCCGTCCGGGCGGCCGACGACGCAGTGGATGTGCGTGCGCGGGATCGCCTTCGCCGCCGGGTTGTCCAGCCGGACCGGTTCGGTGAGGCACCGCACCGGCTGGTCCGACAGCATCGAGCGCAGCCAGGCGACGTCGGCGGGATCGGTGACGCCGAACAGGCCCATCGGCGGCACCCGCCAGCCGTCGACGGCCTGGTCGATCAGCTGTTTCGTGATGGGGATGACGTCGGCGGCGGTCTCGCCGTCTTCCGGGACCATCGCGTCGAGGAACACCAGGCGCGCGATCCGCTCGGGGACCCGGGCGGAGACGCCCGAGATGACCATCCCGGCGTAGCTGTGCCCGACGAGCACGACGTCGTCGAGACGCTCGCGTTCGACCAGGCCGGCGATATCGTCGACGTGGGTGCCGAGGCCGACTTCGGGGCTCAGCAAGTGGGCCTGGTCGCCGTAGCCGGTCAGCGACGGCGCGAACACGCGGTGCCCGGCGGACTCCAGCAGGGGAACGACCCGGTCCCAGCAGCGCCCGCTGTGCCAGGCGCCGTGTACCAGCAGAAACGTGGACATGTCACCATCGTGATCCACTCGGCGCGCACCGGGCAATACGGCACTAATTGGTGCCCCGGTTCTCAGGAGGTAACCATGCAGGACCCGTGCCAGGCACGCGAAGTCCTCGGGATCGTCGGGGACAAGTGGGCGTTGCTGGTCGTGCGCATGCTCAAGGACGGGCCGCGGCGCTTCACCGAGCTCAAGCGGTCCATCGACGGCATCAGCCAGCGCATGCTGACCGTGACCCTGCGCGACCTGGAGCGCGACGGCATCCTGACGCGCACGGTCCTCGCCGTCATGCCACCGCACGTCAGCTACGAGCTGACGCCGATGGGCCGGACGTTGCGCGAGGCCACCGCGCCGCTGCTCGAGTGGAGCATCGAGCACCTGCCGCACATCGACGCCGCCCGCGCGGCGTACGACAACCGCTAGTTCGCGGCGGTCCGCCACTCGTCCCAGGACAGCTGCCAGACGCTCCAGCCGTCGGTGGCCTCGAGCTTCGGGCCGCCGCTGTTCTGGACGGTGACGATGTCGCCCTTCTTGGACGTGTCCATCAGCCACTTCGTGTTCTCGGTGGACAGGTTCAGGCAGCCGTGGCTGACGTTGCTGTGGCCCTGCTGCCGGACCGACCACGGCGCGGAGTGGTAGAAGATGCCGCTGTAGGACAGGCGGATCGCGTACTGGACGTAGGTGCTGTAGCCGCCAGGAGCGTCCTCGGGGACGCCGTAGGTGGCGGAGTTCATCGTGTAGCCGGTGTGCTCGCTCATGACGGTGTAGTTGCCGGCCGGGGTGGTGTGGCCGGGCTTGCCCATGGAGGTCGGCATGGTCTTGACCACCTGGTCGTTGACCGAGACCGTCATCTGGTGGGTGCCACCGTCGGCGACCGCGACGAGCTTGTCGCCGACGGCGCCGCTGATCGTCTTGTCCTCACGGCCGTAGCTGCCGTTGCCGAGCGGCTTGCCGTAGACGGCGGCGTCGACCTTGATCTTGGTCCCGCTCTTCCAGTAGTCCTTCGGCCGCCAGGTCACCTGCTTGTCGCCGGACCAGCGGAACGCGCCTTCGGTGGCCGGCTCGGCGGTGATCTTCAGCGCCTTCTCGGCCGCGGCCTTGTCGGCGACGTTGCCGGTGAAGGTGAAGATCAGCGGCAGCCCGACGCCGACGGTCTCGCCTTCGACGAGGTTCACGGAGACGCCGAGCTGGCGGGCGGGCTTGACGGTCGTGAAGCTCGACTCCGCGGTGACCGGCTTCCCGTCGGTGCCGGTCGCCGTCGCGGTCAGCTTGTAGGCCTTGCCGTACCCGAGCGGCTCGGCGGAGTCCCAGCCGGCGCCGTCCGCCCGTGGCTTCCCGGCAACGGCCTTCCCGTCGGCCCCGGTCAGCTTCACGTCCCCGACCTTCCCGTCGGCGACGGCGACGGTCACGGGCTCACCGGGCGCGACGTCCTTGGCGTCCTTGGCCGGGCTCAACGTGAGCACGGCCGGCTTCACCACCGGTTTCGGCGCGGGCTTCGACGACGTCGCCGACGGCGGTTCACCCGAGGGAGTACCGCTGCTGCACCCGGCCACCGTGAGGCCGATCACCCCCGCGGCCACCAGCAGCCGCACCCTCATGCCGGTCGAACGCCTCATGCCACCCGCCTGTTTCGTCGTCCGTGTCCGGCTCCAGTGTGCCCGACCAGGCCGGACACCGGGGCGCGAACACCCGAACCCGCGTAAGGTGACCCCCCTTGAAACGGGCTGCGAAGCTGGTGCTAATCTTTTCCACGTCGCCGAGGGAAACCTCCGGCAGACACCGGCGCCATTAGCTCAATTGGCAGAGCAGCTGGCTCTTAACCAGCGGGTTCGGGGTTCGAGTCCCTGATGGCGCACCCCACTGAATCGAAGCCCACCTGCGGGTATCCTTGATCACGAGGATCTTGCCGGTGGGCTTTGATCATGGGTGGGACCGGCGTGGGGCCGAATGAGACCGCGCTTGTCGACCGTTGTTCTTGGCCTTCTTGTTGCGGGCGTGGCGTTCTTTGCCTCGCCCGCGTTGTTTCCCGCTCCCCCGGCTGCGCAACGAGGCCGCCGCATCGCGAGCCGCCGCCAGCACCAAAGCCGCCGTTGCCTCGGCGGCCTGATGGGCCAGGCAAGGCAGCACGCTGGTGTAGGTGTCCGCAGTGAGCACGATGCTGGAATGCCCGAGCATCGCCTGCACCACCTTCAAGTCGTTCCCCGCCGCCAGCGACAGGCTCGCCGCGCCGTGCCGCAGGTCGTGCAACCTGATCGGCGGCAACCCCGCCTGCGCGACTAAACGTCTGAAGGTGTGCGTCACATACCCCGGGCTTAACGGCCCGCCATACCCGTTGGTGAACAGGAACCCGACCGGCTCCCCGCTCTGCTCGCGCCGCTCTGACCGAAGCGCCCGCAGCGCAGCCACCAAGCCATGATCCAGCGCCAAAGTGCGGACGCTCGTCTCGGTCTTCGGCGGACACACCACCGTCCGGCCGCCCCGGTCCTGAACCTGATGCGACACCTGCACCACCCCGGCGTCGAGGTCCAGATCGCACCAGCGCAGCCCGGTCGCCTCACCGCGCCGCAACCCGAGCAACGCGACCGCCAGATACAGCACATACATCGGATGACCACGCGCCTGCTCCAAGAACTCGGCCGTCTGCCGAGCCGTCCACACCGCCACCGGCGGACGCTCCCCCGTCGCCCGCCAATGCGCCACCCGCGCATCAGTCCACACCACCGCGCGTGGCCGCCGCCCCGACGGCAACTCCACCAGATGCGCCGGGTTCCGCTCGATCAACCCCACCCGGATTGCGCCATTCAGCGCCGCGTGCAGCGTCCCGCGGATCCGCACGAACGTAGCCGGCGACAGCGGCCGCTCCCGTGTCGCGTTCGCCCGGGCCAACGCCACGAACATCGCCTGCACCCGCGCCACCGTCAACGACCGCAACGGCACACTCCCCAGATACGACTTCAGATAGTCATTCACATGCTGGGTGTACAAGCGGCGGGTGTTGAAGCTCAGGGTCTGCCGCATCTCCAGCCAGATGTCCAACCACTGCCCTACCGTCACCGCGGTCCGCCCCGGAACGACATCAGCCCCGAGTAGGTACGCCCGCGCCTGCTCTGCGGCCGCACGGGACCGGAAGCCGCCACGACGTACCCGATGCCGCCGGCCGTCCCGGCCGCACGGTAGCTCCAGCGAGAAGTACCAACTCCCATGCCCCCGCTCAGTCAACCGCGGACACAGGGCACCTGGCTCGCCGCCGGCTTCTCCTCGCGCCTTGCAGCCGCACCGCTTGTAGACCGCTGCTCGTCCCATCACGACCTCCTTGTCGACCAGCTCAGCGTGCGCCCCCGCGGCCTCGACCACCACAGGCTGCCCGCGGGGATAGCCTGGATGAATGACCCGCGCCCAGGGACGCAGCCGCAGAGTCAAGGTGACCGTCGAAGCGATCATCGACATCACCGACGAGCACACACTCGAACAGGCCGCCATCGCCGACATCGAAACAGCCCAGTTCTCCGTCTCCGAGGGCAGCGACCTCAGCGTCGCGCAGGTCCGACAGGACGAGCAGGACCACATCCGCGGCGACGCGGTCGCCGCCGTGCAATGGCTCGTCGACGCAGGCGGCATACTCGATGATCGTCCCGGGGTCGAGTTCGTCGAAGCCACTGAATCCGTGGTCGAGATCGACGAACTCGGCGTACATCTGTCGGCCTGGCCTCAGTTCGCCGCACTCTTCCCCCTGTGCACCTGCGGCGCGGACGACTGCAACCGATGTGGCGGCTTCCAATTGACACCACGAACGGCAGCAGCCCTGTGGACCGCAGCCGGGGTCCTCACGGATCAGGCCTACGACGATGTCCTCGAACACGGCGACGAGCCCGTGGACGACACGGGCGATTGGGCAGTGTTCGACGAGTTCCCGCGGATCACCTGGCGACAGAACGCCGTCTGGCGACGGCAAGCCGCACGTTCCTTCGACGACCTCAGCGACGACCTCGCCGCCGGCCACTGGCCCCAACCACGGTGCCCAGCCGAGGAGATGGCCCTGCACCTCATCCTGCGCTCCGCGGAAGTCGCCGTCGGCGACGACTGGGCTGGCTTCGCCGAACGCTACGCAGACCTGCCCGAGCACGACGACGACCACGACTGGGAGATGCTCACCGAAACACTGTTCCAAGACCTCGACATACTCGCGCTCTTCAGCAAACAACTCGACGGCATCGAAGACCCAGACGCCGACCAAAACCGAGAACTCGGCATCGGCGACTACCGACCGCAAGCCTGGTTCGAACGGTTCCTCGACTTGGACCCACGAGACCCCCGACGCCCCTTCCGTCGCTAATCGAGATCAACAACCGGGACGCCGAACCTCGTGGGTGTCCCCAAGCAGCTTCGGCACGCTGTCCGAGTCGGACAGGCACTCGGCGGCGTCGTCATCGCCGACTGCCGAGGCAACGCCAAGCCGAGCGTCCCGCAGGTAAGGTCGCTACGCAGGCAGATGAAGCGTCATCGAACGGCTGCTCCACTCGCTCGGCTCGAACCAGAAACCCTCCGGATTACTGGTTCGAGTCGACGTCAGTCGATCTAACTGAGATGTTTGCAATCGCTCATGCCGTCAGTCGACGTCAGTCAACTCGTTCGACCTGCAATTTCACCCTTAAATCGGCCCTAGTTCGACAGCTAGATGCGCACGGGCACCCTACAGGTCAGCGCACGGCCCCACCGGCAAGGCGAGACCCGCCATACGCGGTCGCGTCCTCGTTGCCCTGGACTCACCTGCCGCGTTGCGAGGCGGGCGGGCTGCCAGCCGCAGCCCGTGCACGTGACCCTTGAAACACGGACGCCGCTAGGCTCGACTGTCTGTTCAAGTGCTCTATGGAGGCGGGTGAGTGGACGACGTGGTGGCCGGGGAGCCTCGTCAGCTGGTGTTCGTGCATGGCATCGGCGGGCTCCGCGATGCCGTGACGGAACGCGACACGTGGCTGGCTGCGCTTGCACGCAGCGCCGACTTAGCCGCGTTTGAGACCCGCTTCGTCGACTACAGCTCTGAGTTCACGGTACGTGAAGCGCAGGGTCAGGACGAGATCGAGAATGACCTGCTGCTGGAGCTCGTCGACGAACTGGTCGCCGAGCTGTCCGAGGACGCGGACTCCGTCTCTTCTCGGGTGCTCGCAGACGCGCGGATGCAGCTCTCCGCCGTCGCTGAACAGGGTCCTGGTCGGGCGGTGCGGACGCTGGCCAACGTGCTGACAACTGTGCTCGCGCTGCCCGGGCTGCGCAGGGCCGGACAGTGGGCCAGCGGCCGTGCGTTACTCGGACATGTCGCCCAGGTGTCCCGTTATCTGCAGCGAGACGGTCTCGACTTGCGAATTCGTAACCGAGTACGCGAGGCACTGGCACACGGACCCTCGGTCGTCGTAGCCCACTCCCTCGGTTCGGTCGTCGCGTTCGAGGCGCTGCACGAGCACGCCGGACCTGTCCCTCTGCTGGTGACGCTCGGCTCTCCGCTCGCGATGAGCACAGTCGTGTGGCACCGGCTTACGCCGAGGCCACCGGGGACGCCGGCGTGCGTGGCCCGCTGGCTGAACTACTGGGATCGCGACGACATCGTGGTCGCCCGTCCCCGGCTCAACCGACGTTTCCTGCCCAACGAACTTGGCGTAGTCCCGGAGTCGACACGTGTCGATTCGACGGGGATATGGACCCACACGGCCACGAAGTACCTCGCACAGCCGCAAATTGCAATCGCAATCGCGGACGCGCTGAGATGAACCGGGTCAGCTTGGTGGTGGCCACACAGAACAAGGCCGCCGGTCATCTTGATTCCCTCGAGCCAGCCGCAGCCGACCTGCGCGCGCGACTCGCCGACCCTGAGATCGGCGCCTGCGCCCCGATCGACGCACGTCCCAGCACGAAAGGGGAGATCGAGCAGGCGGTGAGCATCGCGATCGAGACCGCGGGCACGCGCCGAGCGGTACTCGTGTTGGCGTTTCTCGGCCACGGGTTCACCACCGACCAGGACAGCCACCTTTACTACGTGGCCGCAGACAGCCGTGTCGCCAGCCCGGCCAGCGGAGTGGACGTTGCCAGGCTGGTCACCGAAGCCGCAGGCGAACCAGGCATTGCCGGAGTCATCCTGCTGATCGACACCTGCCATGCCGCGGGCGGCGTGCCGGAGGTGCACCGCGTCGCGGGTGGCGCGGGTGGCGGCCGTACCCAGGTGGCTGTGTTGTTCGCATCGACAGCGGACCAGGCCGCCTACGGCATGCAGTTCACCACGGCGCTCAACTCGGTGCTCCGCGACGGAATCGCGGGCGTCGGTCCCTGGCTGCACCTAGGCCACGACCTGGTCACTCGGCTGCGCGACGGGACCGTTGGCCAAAACGCCGGCAGCCTCAACTACGACGCCGATCCGTACGCGATGGGTGAATTGTGGCTCGCGCGCAACGTGGCCCACCGAGCCGGAGAAGTGTCCGACGTCGTCGGCCTGACCGGGCAGAGTCAGCTACGTGCCGCGGTATCGGCGTGGCGGCCGGACGACAAATTCCCGGAACGCTGGAGCGAGTCTGCGCTCAACGAGCTCGCTGACTATCTCGCTGATGCCTCGGCACCTGTCGAGCAGATGGTTTTGCAGCGTGTCGCGACAATTCTCGAATGCGTTCGCACTGCGGCCGCGCTAACCAACATCGCAGGGTCGCGGCTGACAACAGAGCATCTGCGCTCCGCCGCACGCATCTCCGAAATCGAGTTGAACCGTACGTTATCCGGTACCGCGTTGTTGCGTGATCTTCTCGAACGTGCCGCGTTGCGACACGCCAGGATCCGTAGGCATCGGCTGGAGCCGGTCGTCCGATTCGTCGCCGCCCTCGCACTGGCCGTCGGCATCGACGCCAGCGACCCCGGCCTGCGCGCCTGGGCCGCCGAGCGACAAGTGACCACCGAACTAAACGACGCGTTCGCCGTGCAGGCCGCGACCCGCCAGGCCGCGGACACACGGCTGGTCGTGAGCCTCGCCAACGCGCTCACCGGCTGGCCCGAGCAGGTCGAGGCGTGGCTGCGGCGAGGACAGCAACTGCCGAAGCACCACCGGGAGGCGTGCGAGCGGCCCGACCGCCCCGGTGTTGAAGCAGCGATCGGCGCGGTGATCCGCTGGGCACGCAGCACGCTAACCGGCACGGAGACGCTTGAGCACATCGACGTGGTCGCGCCAGCGCACCTGCTCGCGTCGTGGTATCCGGAAGAGGCAGACATCGGCGCTCACCTGCTTGGGGTGCACCACCTGGTGACGCCGAGGTGGAGCGGGCGGCTGAGGCCGGCACCTGCAAACGGCGACATCAACCACGCCGCTCGCACAATCCTCACGCGGATGGCAGCCGCCGAGCGCACCCCGGTCGACTGGATCACGGCCGCCGAACTCGCCGACCCGGACGCTCTCAAGCGGCGCCTCAAAACCGGCGGATTCGGTGGCGCGATCGGCGTCAACCACGTACCGGACGACCTGCCCGACGTGCTCGATCTGCTGCTGCCGCACTCGCCGGTGCTGCTCTGGCCGCGCCAGGGCAGCCAGGGCGCGACCCTCCCCGCCACAGCCAACCAGCGCTGGCACACCTGGCCGGGCGGCCTGCTGCTGGCCTACCGGCATCGGCTGAGCGACGGCACCACCGACCCCGAGTCGTGTCTGCGCACCGCGTGGCACGACGAACAGTGGCTGGAGTTCTGCCACTGGTTCGAGACCCGCACCTTCGGCCCACTCGAGGAGAAACCGTGACCTGGACGCCGTACTACCGTGGCGACGGTGTGGCTCGTGACGTGACCATCGCCGCGCCGCCGCCGTGGCGGAGGTTCCCCCGCGAGCCTCAGCACGAGCGCTTCCGGCCGCCGCTCGGCCTCATCGAGGCTGTGAACGCCGCAGTACACCTACGCAGGCCCCTGCTGATCACCGGCCCCGCGGGATTCGGCAAGTCGACCGTGGTCGACCAAGTCGCGCACGAGCTGAAGCTGGGCGACGTGCTGCGCTGGCACGTCACGTCTCGCAGCACGCTGCGCGACGCGCTCTACCGCTATGACGCGCTGGCCCGCATCCACGCGCACAACATCGACGACATTGCTGACGACATCGGTCCGTTCCTGCAACTTGGGCCGCTCGGCACGGCGCTGGTTCCGACGGACCAGCCGCGCGCGCTCCTGATCGATGAGATCGACAAGAGCGAGCTGGACCTGCCGAGCGACCTGCTGGACGTCTTGGAGCGTGGTGAATTCGAGATCCCTGAACTCACCCGATACCACACCAGCTCGGTCGCGGTACGGGGCTGGGAGAGCAGAAACACCCACAACATCGCCGATGGCGTTGTTCGGTGCACGAACTTCCCATTCATCGTGATGACCAGCAACGGCGAGCGCGACTTCCCCCCTGCCTTCTTGCGCCGCTGCGTCCGCTTCACCATGCCCGCCCCGACCCCCGGCGAGCTGACTCGCATCGTGCGAGCCCATCTCGGCGACGCAGCCGACAGTGCGACAGACATGATCGAAACCTTCGCCGAGCGAGTCGCGAGCGGTGAGCTCCTGGCGATCGATCAACTCCTTAACGCCGTCCTCGTGCTCAGCGGCGACCACCTTCCCGACCCCGGAGAACGGGAGCGCCTGGCAAGCCTCCTTCTGCGACAGCTCTCGCGTGCCTGACCACCTGGACCGGCTCGCTACCGCAATTGCTGCGGTAGCGGGAGATGTGGACGCCAGAACACTGGCGGACGCAGTCTGGCTTGCAGCGGCCGCCTCACCACCGAGCCAGAACACTCCCGAGCCCGTCGACGCCCCGCAACCACGGCAAGAACAGCACGACGTGCCATCGCTCGACAGCACAGCACATCTGAAGTCGACGACGATCGCCACGACGGCGACGCCCGCGCCGCTATCCGAACGGCATGAATCCGGTACGCCGATGCGTGGCAAGCCCGTGCGAGTGCCGGTTCCGCCGCCGCTGCCGCAGGCCGCTGCGATCGCCCGGGCGCTGCGCCCGTTCACCCGGCCGTGGCGGCAGGGCACCGCGACCCAACTCGACATCGACGCCACCGTCGACCGCTACGCCGAGCACCGTGTACTCACCCCGGTCCTGCGCACGGCTCCCGAGCGCTGGTTCGACGTCGCAGTAGTCGTCGACGACGCACCGACGATGGCCGTCTGGCACGACACGATCGCGGAGTTCGTCCGCATGCTCGCCCGAACGGGATTCTTCCGCGCGGTGCATCGCTGGTCCCTGACCGACGCCGTCGTGAAGGACCACCTCGGCAGAGCCGTTCCCCTTGCCGACGCCGCCGCTATGGCCCGGGTACCGCACGCCCGCCGCCTCATACTGATCGTCTCCGATTTCGCGAGCGCCGCCTGGCGGGAGCCAGCGCCATGGAAGCTGGTCACGGCCTGGGCGCGCGCAACTCCTGCAGCGCTCGTCAACCCGCTACCCGTCCGCTTTTGGGCGCACTCCGGCATGGACCTCCCAGCCGTCCGCGCCAAAGCAGTCGGTCCCCCTGGCCCCACGTCAGCGTTGAGCTTCCGAGTGCCGCTCCGCGCTCGCCTAGCCGGCGACTCATGGCTGCCGGTGCCCGCGCTTCCCATAACTCCCGCCGCAGTGGATCGCTGGGCCCGCACCATCATCCGCACTGACCCCGACGGTTGCGACGCCTTACTTGTGCCCGCCCATCGGGCCGCACCGCCCCCGGCCTCCGCAGGGCCCAGCCTCGCCGCAGAGGCATTTCTGCACACGGCGGCTGCCCCCGCTGCTCGTCTTGCCCTTCTATCCGCGTCGTTCGAACACTTCAGCCTGTCCCTCCTGCGGCTGCTGCATGCCAACGCAGTCCCCGAGGCCGAACCGGCCGACCTGGCTGAACTTCTGATCAGCGGCCTCGCCACCATCGACGACCCACGCGCCGCCAACCCGGTGCTGACCTACCACCCAGCCGCGCGCGATTATCTCCTCGACCACGTCACCACCGACGACTTATGGACTGCCCATCACGCGCTGACGTCATTCATCGCCGCCCACCCCGACGTGACCCAGTCCATGCTGGCGCTGGCCCACACACCGACCGGCCAGGAAGCACTTCCTGCAGAACTACGCCCCTTCGCCGCGGCCACTACGGACACCCTCCGCCTGCTGGGCGTCCTTTCAAACCAACCCACTGCCCCATCGGACACCACAGCCTTAACCGCGCCGGGCAATCACGCCCATCCGGCGGAGCGGCGCGACGAGGCGGTGGACGTGACCAAACAAGCCCTCACCCGGTATCGCATCCTGAACCAGCGGGTTCCCGGCTACCTGCCCGACCTCGCCGGCGCGCTAAGCGACCACAACGTCCAATCCGGCGATGCGAGGCGACGTGACAAAGCGGAGGACCTGCTCGAAGAAGCTGTCGTCCGCTATCGGATTCTGAACCAGCAGATTCCCGGCTACCTGCCCTACCTCGCTGGCGCGCTAAGCGACCTCGGCGTCCGCTACAGCACAGTGGGCCGGCGTAACGAAGCGATGGCCCTGCTCGAAGAAGCAGTCACCCGATATCGGATTCTGGCGAAGCAGAACCCGGGCCACCTACCTGACCTCGCGATGGCGATGAACAACCTCGGGATCTGCTATGGCGCGGCAGGGCGGCTTGACGAGGCAGTCGAGCTGACAGAGCAGGCCCTCACCCAGTACCGGGACCTGGCAGTGCAAAACCCAGACCACCTGCCTAACCTCGCGATGACTTACAGCAATCTCGGCAATCGTCTCAGCGCAGTGGGGCGGCGTGACGAGGCAGTGAAGTCAACCGAAGCAGCTGTAGCCCGATATCGGGTTCTTGCGGAGCAGAACCCGGGTTACCTACCTAACCTCGCGATCGCGATGAGCAACCTCAGCGTCCGCTACGGCGAGGTGAGGCAACGTCACGAGGCAGTAGACCTGACCGAACAAGCCCTCATACAGTATCGAATTCTGGCCCAGCAGGATCCCGGCTACCTGCCCGACCTCGCCGGCGCGCTAAGCGCTCTCAGCGTCCATTACGGCACGGTGGAGCGGCGTGACCAGGCGGTGGCTGCGATTGACGAGGCTGTCGACACCTACCGCAAGCTGGTCAAGCAGCGTCCCGACGCCTACGCGCCCGACCTCGCGACGAGCCTCACACATTTTGCGGCCTGCCTCAGTGCACTGCAACGTCCTACTGAAGGCCTGACCGCGATCGATGAGGCCGTCGTCGCCTACCGCCAGTTGGTCAAGCAGCGTGCCGACGCCTACCTGCCCGACCTCGCGATGAACCTCAACAACCGCGCGCACCTGCTCAACCTCCTCGGCCACCACACGGAAGGCCTGGTCGCAATCGATGAGGCCATCAACATCTACCGCCGGCTAGTCCAGCAGCGTCCCGACGCCTACCTGGCCAACCTCGCGACGAGCCTCAACAACCGCGCGCACCTGCTCAACCTCCTCGGCCACCACACGGAAGGCCTAACTACGGCCGACGAGGCTGCCGAGATCCTTCGGCAGCTGGACCAGCAAAATGCCGCCTCGACCTATGACATCGCCGTCTCCTTCGCTGCCGAGCAGCGTGACTACGTCGACCAGTTCGTCGAGGCCTGCAAGGCACGAGGCATCTCCGTCTTTTACGACCGCGATCTCACCGACGAGTGGCGGGGGAAGGATTTCATCCACGAGCTGGGCAAAGTCAACGGCAAGACCGTCCGCTACTTCATGCCTTTCATCTCAAATGAATACCTGACCCAACCGATCTCGCGAGACGGGTTGCGAGCTGCGATGAGGGCCGCGTTCAACCAGGGGGACGGCTATGTGCTACCTGTCCTCTTGGGGCGCGTCGAGGTGCCGACCGACCTATTGAGCCCGGCTATTGCCTACGTGAACGCGGAAGATTACACACCGGAGCAATTGGCGGACGTCGCGGCACAGCGCATCAGAGTGAGCGGCCAGCAGTCGACCCGCGACGTCGGCAAGATTGCGAAGGAAGCATTCCAGTTCCGCATGCCACACGTCGCACCGCAGAACTTCAGCTCTTCCCGAGAACTCGACATCACCTACGACTACTTGGCCGATCAGCTGCAAGGTGCTGTGCACCAACTCGAGTCTGTCGGCTTTATCGCCACCGTGCACCAAGGAGCGTCAAAGATCACCGTCCGCATCGAACACCAGAGCCGACCGGTCTACGGACTCGACATACATAAGAGCAGCTCATTCGGAGACAACAGCCTCAACTTCGTCATCGGAACCCGACGTACAGGATCAGGCGGCAACTCGAGCAACGGATACGCCACACCATACTTCGATCTTGAAGCACAGATTCCGAAGCTTAAAATGATGGACTTCTCCGTCTTCAGCAGCATAGGTAGCAGCGATCGCACATATACAAAGGAGGAGTTCTTCACAGCACTATGGGACCGCATCGTCGAACAACTGCAGAGGTGAGCAACATGCGCAGCGCAGCGTGCGTCGGCCCCACGTTCCGGTATTTGGCAGCAAATTTCCGACTGCTCCAGCCATCGACTCGGCGCCGCAGCCACGCAGCGTGGAGTTCGCACACCCGAGAAGCCAATTTCACAGCGACAAAAACCTTGCTTCGACGCCACCGACGTAGCGGCGCCCGCCGCTCGGATAGCTTTAAGGACAGCTATACATAGTCACGCATAAGAGTCATTATGCGCGCACACGGGTCAACGTTACCTCTCACTGGAGGCGACTGCCCATGTTCGACCACCCCGGCCGGCCAGCTGTTCACAACTACCGGATGCCACGCGCGGCGAATTTCGGACATCGCCGATCCGCCGTTGATTGACACGCTCACAGTAAACACCGCCGGCCGGAAATCGAGATCAACTGAAAACTCACCAACGTCCTTTTGCGGATGCCAAACCGCCTCGGCCGCCGTGTTTCAAAGACACTCGGTCGACGACGTAGCAAATTACAATCTGATTGCAATCATCGAAATGCACGTAACAATCCAGCGGCCGCATGCGACGTCAAGCCGTGATGGTCAACCAAACCAGATGCAAGGGGTAGCCGCAATGTCGAATGTCGTGCAGTACTCGATAGATGATCAGACTGTAGTACGGTTCGAGATCGAGCCGCCGCCGGGATTTCGTCCGGCTGGCGCCGAGGAGATCGCCGGCCGGATCCGGGAGGCAGTCTCCCCCGCCGTGGATGCCGCCCGGGTGGTGCTAGATCGCGTGCGCCAAGTCCGTCCGGACGAGGTGAAACTGAAGTTCGGCATCAAGGTGGGCGGCGGCGCGACCTGGCTGGTAGCCAAGACGTCAGTTGAGGGGAACTTCGAAGTTGAGATGATCTGGCGGCCGAGCGCGGTGGAGGAGCCCCCCGTGGAGCCTGCCACCGCACAGCCCGCAGCGGAAGGGTAGTCACGGACATGAGCAGCGGCCCCGCATCGCCGTCATGGTCATGGATCGCGGCTGTGCACGTGTCCCCAGAGGACTCAACGCCGGTCGGGACCGGACTGGTACTGGACGAGCGCAGGATTCTGACCGCCGCACACGTAACCCGTGCAGGCGGACGGCCACGAGCAGATCTGTGGGTTGCATTTCCATTTGCAGGACTAGACGGGGTACTTACTCGCGTTCGCGTGCGACTGGTCCGCCACGCGGTTGCCGACCAAGCGGATCTCGCGATCCTAGACTTGGAGTGCCCTGTGCCTGCCGGCGTCGTCCCAGCGCGATTGCGATGTCCCCCTCCAGACGCACTGGAAGGTTTGCGGTGGCGCGGATTCGGATTTCCGGACGGAGATTGGAAAGGCAACGACGCGCGGGGGGTATTCGGGCCGAGTCTGGCTTACGGATGGGTGCGACTGGACACCACCTCTCGCTACCCGGTTGACCAAGGCTTTAGCGGAGGGGGCCTGTGGTGCCCGGACTACGACGCGGTAGTTGCTGTCGTCGGTGAAGCCAACGCCCGCGGCGACGGGCAGGCACTGACACTGCTTCTTGCCGACCAGTTCCTACCCGAGGACAAGATCGTCTTGCTGGCTGGTTGGAGCGTGCGTTCAAGTGGTGAAATCGCACAGCAGGCGTGGGGCTGGAGATGGACGCTGGCGAGTGATAAGGAAGCAGACCGACACTGGCGCCCCAGGTCGAGGGGCGTTATGTCCGTCGCTGAGCGCGGCCACCGATTCCGCGGCCGCACCACCGCACTGCAGCAGATCGTGAGTTGGTTGGTCCGACCTGCCAGCGACCGTCCGGTCCAGATCGTCACCGGGTCGCCGGGAGCAGGAAAATCTGCAGTACTAGGCAGAATCGTGGTAACTGCAGACGGCGAGGCTGAAGATCTGGCGCCCGAAATGGCCGTAGAGGAGAGCGTGCAAGCTCCGGTTGGATCGGTGGCGTGCGCGGTGCATGTCAAGGGAAAGACAGCATTGGAGGTCGCACAAGAAATAGCACGTTCTGCTTCTGCTCGGTTGCCGCAGGAAGCAGCCGAGCTCCCCGCCATCCTGGCAGCGGTGCTGGCCGGACGGGCCAGTCCTTTCACGCTGGTCCTGGACGCACTGGATGAAGCCAGCGATCCAGACCAGGCCCGCATAATTGTTCGGGACGTGCTGCTGCCGCTCGTGGCCGGACGCGGCCACGCGAACGCACAAATCCTGGTTGGCACGCGTCGCTTCGACGCGGACGGGGACCTACTCCGGGTCTTTGGTTCGCGCGTTTTGGTGATCGACCTAGACAGCGCCACGTACTTTGACGTGGACGACCTGGCCGCGTACGCGCAAGCTACTCTTCAGTTATTAGGCTCAGAACGCTTCGACAACCCGTATCAGTCAGACGACGTCGCCGAGCCAGTCGCGCGACGTATCGCGGTGTTGGCCGAGCAAAACTTCCTGGTCGCCGGGCTGGTAGCGCGAACGCACGGCTTGTACGACAGCTACCCCATCGCCGTAGACGAACTGCAGTTCACGCCCAGCGTCCAAGACGCCCTATTTGAATTTCTGCGACACCTACCGCAAATCGATGGAGTGTCCCCAGTAGATCTTCTAACCGGGCTGGCCTACATCGACGCACCGGGTG
Organism: Amycolatopsis sp. NPDC088138; assembly: GCF_044741685.1. Lineage (NCBI taxonomy): Bacteria > Bacillati > Actinomycetota > Actinomycetes > Pseudonocardiales > Pseudonocardiaceae > Amycolatopsis > Amycolatopsis sp. NPDC088138. The sequence continues at coordinate 1,321,098 of NZ_JBIUTB010000002.1, read as the reverse complement.
TGCCTATCAGTTTGTGGCGCGTGGCCGTGCATGCATTACTCGGCCACGCCCCGACACATGACCAGTTGCGAGAGTTTGCTAGCACTTCGGCGGCGAACTTTCTGGTGGAGGCCACCCATTCCAACGACCCGGTATACCGATTGTTTCATCAGGCTCTCAACGAGACTCTTGCTGATCGGTCGTCACCGATCGAGGATCAGGCTGCGATCGCGCGAGCGTTCATCAGCTACGGGCGAGAGCTGGGCTGGCATTCTGCTCCAGCGTACTTGCGAAGAATGCTCCCGTCCCTGGCCCAGCGCTCCGGCTTGGTCGACGAGCTGCTAACTGACGTCGACTTCACTTTGCACGCGGACCTGCGCCGGCTCATCCATGCCTCATCGACTGCCAGCGAGCGAGCCAGGAGCATTGTAAGCCTGCTACACCGTACGCCTGCTGCGATTGACGCCGATCCCGGTAATCGACTCGCCTTGTTCTCGGTAACCGAGGCACTGGACGCGCTCGATACCGGGTATCGCAGACACCCTGGCCCGGCTCCGTATCGGGCCCAGTGGGCGAAGGTTGCGCCTCGGGCCGAACGTTCCATCCTGACTGCCCACGCCACTGAGGTGGTTGGAGTGTGCGCGGTGCAAGTGGACGGCCAAAACCTGCTCGCCTCTGCCAGCAACGACCACACCGTGCGACTATGGGATCCGACCACAGGCGAGGAGATCCGTCAGTTCGCAGGCCACACCAACCGGGTGCGCGCGGTATGCGCTGTGCAGGTGGACGGCCAAAACCTGCTCGCCTCTGCCAGCAACGATCACACTGTGCGACTATGGGATCCGACCACAGGTAGGGAAATCCGCCAACTGGCCGGCCACGCTAATGAGGTGGTTGGGGTGTGCGCTGTGCAGGTCGACGGCCGAGAATTGATTACCTCCGCCAGCAGCGATCACACGGTACGACTTTGGGACCCGAACACAGGAGAAAATATCCGAACGCTTACAGGCCATACAAACATAGTGCTCGGAGTGTGCGCGGTGCAGGTGGACGGCCGGGACCTGCTCGCCTCTACCAGCGACGATCACACAGTACGACTGTGGGATCCAACTACAGGCGCGGAGGTTCGCAAACTCACCGGCCACCTCGGCCGGATGTTTGGGGTATGTGCGGTGCGAGTGGATGGTTGTGATCTGCTCGCCTCCGCCAGCGACAAGCGCACGATTCGACTATGGGATCCCACCACGGGCAAGACAATACGGCAGCTTACCGGCCACACGAATTGGGTGGTTGAGGTTTGCGCGGTGCAGGTGGATGGTCGTAATCTGCTCGCCTCCGCCAGCGACGATCGCACGGTGCGGCTATGGGATCCCGCCACAGGCGAGGAAATCCGCCGACTATCCGGCCACACCAACCGGGTACGCGACGTGTGCGCAGTGCGAGTTGACGGCCGCGACCTGATTGCCTCCGCTAGCGAAGATCGCACGGTGCGACTATGGGATCCGGATATTGGTGCAGAGGTTCGCAAGTTCACCGGCCACACCAACCGTGTGCGTGGAGTGTGTGCAGTGCGGGTCGATGGTCGCGATCTACTCACCTCCGCCAGCAACGACCAGACTGTGCGGCTATGGGACCCGGCCACAGG
>NZ_JBIUTB010000002.1:1235032-1319376 GCF_044741685.1 Amycolatopsis sp. NPDC088138 | reverse complement strand
GGCGAGGAAATCCGCGAGCTCACCGGCCACACCAACGGCGTAGTTGCAGTGTGTGCAGTGCGAGTCGATGACCGCGAACTGCTCGCCTCCGCCAGCAACGACCAGACTGTGCGGCTATGGGACCCGGCCACAGGCGAGGAAATCCGCGAGCTCACCGGCCACACCAACGGCGTAGTTGCAGTGTGTGCAGTGCGAGTCGATGACCGCGAACTGCTCGCCTCCGCCAGCGCCGATCGCACAGTGCAGCTATGGAACCCAGGCAATGGCGATGCAGCCCGTAAGCTCGCTAGGCGTTGGTATCGACGTCGTACTGGACACACCGATTGGGTACGCGCCGTGTGCGCGGTGCAAGTGAACGACCGTGACTTGCTTGCCTCCGCAGGTGACGATCACACGGTGCGATTGTGGAATCCTGCCACCGGCAAGGAGGTCCGCCAACTCACAGGCCACACCCACTGGGTGCGCGACCTCTGCCCAGTGCATGTGGACGGCCACGACCTTCTTGCCTCCGCCAGCGACGATCACACGGTGCGGCTATGGGATCCAGCCACAGGCGAGGAGGTCCGCCAACTCACGGGCCACAGCAACATAGTGCATGGAGTATGTGCGGTTCGGATCGGCGGCCGCGATCTGCTCGCCTCAGCCAGTAATGATCGGACTGTGCGATTGTGGGATCCCGCCATTGGCACCGAGTTGTTCCGAATCCCCGGCTACGCCAGCGCAAACGCGATCGTAACGATCGCCAACGGTATCGCCGTCGGCCTCGACACGGGCATCCTTGTAGTCGCCTTGTCACCCGACATCGGACGGACGTTGTTCAGCGACAAAATCTAACTTAGCCTGAATTCATCACCTTTTAGCCACTCTCCACTTCGCAAGTAGTACCCTTTTCCAGGACGCTAGGGCCCTTCTTCGGTATGCCGAGATCCACACACCTGTCATTGATCGAACAGGTGCTACCGATGACAGTGATTACGTCAAACCGACATCGACCTGCTGCTGACCAGGGCAGGCCTGGCGGGAGAGGTCTGCCGGCACCCTCAGCGCGAGGAGTACACGCCTCTCGGGCCGTAGGCGAAACTCACCATGTCGGCAGCCGGTCAGAGCAACATCGACATCGGAGCCGCCACAACTGTTTTGTGGACTGACGGACGGCGTGCTGGCTCGTTTACGATCTCCGTTCTGAGCCATACCTGCGTCGTCCGCTCATGGCTCCCCTTTATGTCAAGGGGTTGCTCTGGCGGGGGTAGGCTGGCGGGTGGCAGGTTCGGGTTGTGGCTTATCCGAAGGACCGGTGTCCGGGGTCAGGGCCGGTCACGCTGGATTGCAGAGTCGTCCCCGAGTGCCCTGCCGGGCCTGCCGCCTCACATCGTTTCTGATCGGCGAGCATGCAGGCGTAGACGACGTTGGACAGGCGTCGTTTGAGGGCCCGCATCGCTTCCATCGAAGTCTTGCCCGCTGCCTTCTTGCCGTCGAAATAGACACGGCCAGCGGTCGGATTACGGAGCTGGACAACGCCCATGATGTGCAGCGTCCGGTTGATCCGGCGATTACCGGCACGAGACAAACGATGCCGTTGCTGCTCACCGGACGATGCATCCAACGGCGCGGTGCCGTTCCAGGACGCGAATCGATCCCGGTTGCCGAACCGGTGGATGTCGCCGACGTCGGCCAGCAGCCGCGCGGCACCGGAAGGTCCGATGCCGTGCAGGTCGAGCAGCGTACTGCCGCGGGCGATCACCAGCTCGCGGAGATCTTTGTCCGCGGCCTTGGTCTTCTTGTCGATGGCCTCGAGTTCCGCGATGAGCTCGACAGCCAGCCGGCGTCGGGTCTTCCCTACGATGTCGCGTGGTCTGATCGTCGCCACGAGGGCGCGTGCTTGCGTCGCGGACAGGAACTTCTTCGCACCGCGGGGAAACAGCTCCAGCAGCAGGCGGTGGAGACGGTTGACGGTCTGGGTCCTGGCGCGACCGAGTTCGTCACGACGGTCGACGAGCATGGTCATCACGACCAGTTCAGGGTCGACCTGGACTCGGGCTAAGTTCGGGGCACGCAACGCGGCCAGGGCGACGGAGTGCGCGTCCACGGGGTCGGTCTTGCGGCCGTTGCCGGTGGCGAACACCCGCACCTGCGCGGACAGTTTCGCCGGCACATCCAGCACGGTCTCGCCGTCGTGGACCAGCCGGTGGGCGATATGCCGGCCGACGCCGTTGCAGCCCTCGACCGCCCAGGTCCGCTCAGGGAACCGACGTCCGAACGACAGCATGTCCGCATAGCCGGACTGGTCAGTACCGAATTTCCCGACCGTGACCACCTCACCGAGTTCAGTGATCACCTCGACCGTCGCCGACCGTTTATGCGGATCCATTCCGATAATCACGGGCATGCAGTTCTCCTCGCCTCGACGGGACGATGTCAGCAAGGAGGGCACCGCTACTTCGAGCCCGGGCAGACCCCTTTCCAGCCACTCCTCACGCGGTGCTCGGCGAGACGCATGCCATGAGAGAGCCACGCCAATGACACCGGCGGGCAGCCGCTGTGAGCGAGCACTCGCCGAGCACCTGGACCGGAGTCTGGCCGGACCCGGTCCTGGCGCCCAGTCTTAAGTAGCCGAAGAGCGGACGAGCCCGCGTGCGTCCCGCAGCTGTCTCCCGTTCGCTCGGCAGTCCAGCGTCCGCAGTGCCGTGCGTGCTGACGCAGCGCTTCCCGAAGGTGGTTAACTGAGCCCGCCGTCGCGCGTGTTGCCAGATACGTACGGAAAATGGCGTGCGCCGAGACGGAGCCAGTGGGCACAATTGCGGTATGAACGCCAACCCGTCGACGGCGCTAACGCGATTTGCCGATCCCGGCGTATCGCTGTATGCGCTGGCGGAGATCGCGGTTCACGTGGTATGTCCGGCATGCCAGGACCGCGCTGAGGTGACACCGTGGCTTGATGGGCAACCGCGTAGCCCCTACTCGATCAGGTGGCCTCGCCGGCTGGCGTGCCGCGCTTGTGGCCACGTCAAGGACTGGCCTGGCGAGGCCAAGCACACAATCTCGTGCTGGGGCAGTCCGATTGATCCGTACTTCCGTCAACCGCTGTGGCTGCAAGCGGATTGCTGCGGGAACCAGACTCTATGGGCGTTCAACGAACGCCACCTGGACATCTTGGAGGGATACGTCGGTGCCCGGCTCCGCGAACGCGGCGAACGTCCCGGGATGACCATGTTGGCCCGGCTTCCGGGATGGATGAAGTCGGCCAAGCACCGCACCGAGATCCTGCGAGTCATCGGCCGGCTGCGAGCGTCCCTCTCGCAGTGACAATCGCGGCCGCCCGGCCGCGCGCAGGTGGCGATCACCCATCTGGTCTCGGCGTCGACACCGGGTAACGAGAGGGCGCTTGGCAGCCGACTGCCTGTCATGTCGACGAGCGGACTTTGTCGTCGTGGTCAGCTCACACTCTTGTCTTCCAACGTGGGGATCACCGGTGACAGAAGGTGCTCGGCGTGTTCGGTGACCGCACCTCGAACAAGCCGGAAGACACGGAAGCTCAGCATGTGCTCCGGGTGTTCGTCGTCATGGACGTACAACAGCCCGTATGCCCCGGGGGCGAGCTGTCCGACCTTGGCGAACAAGTCGATCACGGCTTCGCCATGCTGCCCGCGGTGATTCGGGTTCCCGCCGAGGTGGATGTAGTACGTGCCGTTCATCGGCTGAAGATCCATCAACGCGTAACCAGCCAGCTCGTCGACCAGAGCCTGGATCTCACTGAGACGAAGGGGCGGTTCGTCCTCAAGCGCTTCAGCGGTAGAGCGGAGCGCTATCCACCCGTGGTACTCGAACATGACAAGAAGTCTATGAGGACGTGAGATCACGCTGGCCTATCAGCGGTCCAACGTCCGCACATGCCGCTGGTAGCACGCCAGGCTATCTGTGAGACACCCCTGCTCAGGGAACCCGAGACCCATCATCGTGTGACACAAAGACCGCCGATAACAGTGATTATGTCAAGCATGAGGCGTCGAGGGCGAACCCGGCAGCGCACCGCTGCTGCCCAGAGCACTGCGCGAAGGTACTGGTCGACGGCGAGAGTGACCGTGCGGGGCTGCCGCGGGCCAGCTCCACGATCATCGCTCACGAGCGAACAGTCACCACGTGAGATACGCTCTATGTCGTCAGTCTTCTGCCGATTTCTAGTTTACGCGTCCTTCTGGTACAAAGTCTCAACTGGCGCACCATCTTTCCAGCGTTCAACCCGAAACGTGACCTCTCCGATGTCGGGCACAGCGTACGGCACCGTCAACTCTACAACAGGGTCGACACTACTATGGCGACGCTTCTGCGCCCATGCGTCATAGGGATAGTCTATTAGATCGACAAATACATCAGCACCACGTGGCGGAGAGGTTGGCACGTGCATGCTGCCCGTGTTGTACGGAGCCAGTTGGATCTTGTCACTGTAGCGAGCGACCAACTCGGCTGTGTCGACATGGAGGACGGTCTGCTGCTTCTTGCGATACTGTTTGGCGTTGAGCAGTTTCTGTAGTCTTTCGATCTTTAGCCAGAAGAAGACCCTGCCGTTGAGCGCGTCGAGAAACTGCTGCGGCGTCGTTCCGGGAAGCAGGCATTTCTCCAGGAATTTGAGTGGCAGCTGGTCGCGGATCACGGCAGTTCCGTACCGCGAGCTCTCGATCGTCACGCTCTTCCTGCGAACCTGGTTGAGGATCGCGTTCGCGGTCTCCTCATCTGGTTCGTAAAGATCGACCAGCGCCTTCGTGCTCAATAGGCCCCGCTCGCGAATTGCGGGCCACGTGCCGTTTTCGGCCATGTGATACACGGTCGGGTATCGCGCTATGAGTTCTTCGGCAAGCACCTGCAGTCACCATCGCCGTCGATCGATCACGCTGCGCACGTCGAACCGGGTTCCCAGCAGCGACACTGGCACGCCCGCCACTCGCTCGACCTCTTCCACGAATTCGATCGTCGAGGACGTCAGCTGCTCGTATCGCCTGGCCTGCCGGTTCTGCACATCGAGGTAGTCGGTGAACGTCAGCGCGACATCGGTAGCTCCGTTCAGCTCGGCCGCGCGGCGCAGGAGGCTCCAGTCGAATTCCGCGACGCGTCGCTGGTTGTGACTCACCGAGCCCTTTTCCTGTTTCAGCAACTCGTCCAGGGGAACCCCGGATCGCTCGGAGATTTCCTCCCAGCCGACCTCTTGGGACATCGGCCCCGACGAGGCACCGTCCGGATTCATCACGCGGATCGGGTAGGTTCGCGCAACTATCACGGTCCGGCGGAGACGGTGGGATCCGATGCCGGCCTCGGCCAAGGTTCCTGCGGTCGTGGTGTCCCTGCTCGTCACATGCGGGTACGCACCGTGGAAGACACTCAACGCGGTCCCCTGAGTACCTTCGAGCAACACCTTCTGTCCACGAGAGAATGCCCGGTCGAGGACTTCGAAGCTCGGTTTCAGGTAGGGCCGGAGTTCCGGCATGGCTTTCGCCAGCCGCACCGGCGTCGACACGCCTTGAGGATGCCGTCCGAGGATGCGCCGCGCTGCTGCCGATCCACCGCCCTTTCCCGTCGACCCGATGCCCGCGACCAATGCCCTCTCGGTTTCCAGGTCAGCCTGCTCGATCACCATCGCTTGCGGATCGATGAAGAGCCGGCCGACTTCGACGGAGCATTCGGCGATCTCGTTCAGCAGCAGGCCGACATCCAGTGTGGCGCCAGGGCCGATGACGATTACCGCGTCCGTGTTGTTCTGGGTTCCGGATGGCAGCAGACGATGGGTGTAAGGCGTGGGAAGCGGGACCTTGTGTCCAGCGTTGGGCCCGCCGACGCGCACCAGGACGTCGTACTCCGGGGCGAGGTAGAAAGCGATGTTTCCCTTGCCTTCACTGCCGTATTGGGCACCGATCAGCACGTCGACCAGACGGTCGTCACGCGAGGCGTAGAGACCGAGTCCGGCGGCGACGCGAGTTGCGACGTCCTCTTCGGAGTTCCGTTCGGTGTCGATCACGAGATCGGCGTCGACCTCCAGGTTCGACACGGCCGCCTCGGTCGCGTTGCTGGCGACCTCGTCGTACGAACCCAGTTCGACCAGGCCGCTGCCGTCTCCCCGCTCCTCGTAGCGTTTCGAAAGGACACTCCGCGGCGCTGTCAGGTGCACGTGCGTGACGCGCGGCCCGAATGCTTCACGTAGCCGCTCGACCTGCCGGTGCTCGCGAACCGCGTCGACGATCACGAGCGGAGGGTGCGCGCCTTCGGCGAGCTTCCGCGCAACGCCTTCCGCGACCCAGCCCCCTTCGGTCCGGTGGTCGAGCTGTTCTCCATACTCCTGGAGTGCGCGCCGTTCGAGCGCCAGACCGTCGCCGTAGGCGATCGCTTGTTCCTCCATGAGGTCATGGGTCCGGATGTGCTCGGCCTCGCGCAGCCCGGAGATCCGTGCTGCCAAAGTCGATTTCCCCGCCCCGACTGGGCCGCTGATGACCACGAGCTTGCTCGGTACGGCGCCGGTCATGCGCCACGCCCCAGGCGCGAGGGCATCGTGTAGACGACCACAGGGACTTCTGCCGCAACCAGGGTTTCCTCGATGGCGCTGGCGATTTCGTCCCACCGCCCACCGGCCTGCCCCGCACCGATGCGAGGGAGGTGAACGGTCACACCCTTCTTCGCGCCGTACTCGGCTACGACGCGGAGTCCCTTTCGCAGAGCTCCGTAGTCGAGCCGCGTCGAAACTCCCGGGCCGTATCCTCGTTGAGCGACGATGCTGGCCAAGAAGACGTCCCGCTCCCCCGACTGCAGCGCGGCAAAGTGGACGTTGCCCAACGTCAGGTTGTCCGGGTCCGCGATCGACCAGGCTCTGAAGGCGCGAGCCGCGTCTGGGAAGCGCCTCGTCAGCGACGCTGCGACGCCTCGGCGTCCCCACATTCTCGTCGAGTCGGTGACGACATGCGCGATGAGCACCGGGGCGGCGCCCTTGTCGAGTTCGCTGACGTCACCCGAACGGTGCTCGAACCGTCGTTCCGATGGCACGGCCATCTCCGGTTCCACCAAGGCCAATACCCGAGGCAGCGCCCGTCCCGGATACGGCGGCGTTCCCACCGCCTGGACCCGGAGACGCCGGCCGCCGATGGTTTCGATACCACGGCTGGTCTGACCGACTGCGACACATTCGCCCAACGCGCCGGTCGCGACGACGCGGGCCCGCTGCCGGATCTCCGGATCGAAGTGGGCCGAGGGAACGACGTACTCGACCGTCAGCTCGGACTCCGGCCGATCCTGGATCCGGGACGCCGCGATCAGCCCCAACGGTCGCTCGGACACCGCCGTGAGCCTGCGCAGGAGAGCTTCGGTCGACACGTCGAACCGGCGCCGCTGCTCCATGATGAAGTCGATGTCGGGGTCCACGTCGATCAGCCCCGACACCGCTTCCTCCGGCATCAGCAGCTCCGCGGCGATCAAATTGCACAGCAGCTCGAGCTGCCAGGCGTCGTCCACCGCATAGCCCGGAAGCGCGCCCGTGCCGGTACGATGCCTGACCATGTCGGCGACGTCGGGGAACAGACCGTGCGCGATCTCGTGCGCCACGCTGTAGCGAAGTCGTCCACGAGGACGGGTCGGGTTGTACTCGACGACGAGCGAAGCAGGCGAGTTGACGAACCCGCTCAATGGGCTCCGCGGAGTTGACCGTACGCCGACCGTGTCAGCACGGATTCGCGCGTCCGAGACATCCGCGCGAGCTCGAAGCGAAAGCCCGAGCAACTCGGCCAGAGCGAACGGATCGAACGGAGGTCCGTCGAGCCCCTCGGCCACAGCAGCCACCGTGATCTGCTTCGCGAGCTCCCCCGCCGCCTCGATCGGGTCCGCTCCCTGGGCTAGGAGCAGCACCGAAGGGTTGGTCCACGCGGTGCCCGCATCCGTCGGAGGCATCCGCCGACTATAGCTAGGCCGCCGCCGGCGGCCAATCCCTCGTTCCGACGGCAACTCACCATATCGGGTGAACTTCGGGGCCGGGCTTGGCTACCCGCGCGCCTGTGACGAGAGCACGTTGGGCAGCACACCCTGCCGGTCGAGGACGCTCGCCACGTCGGGTGGACTGTACGACGAGGACTTCAGCACCTTGCCGTCCGGCCTGAAGATGGGCTGACCGTGCTCGTCCAGCTTGCTCATGTTCGACCGGTGGATCTCGGCGAGCACCGCGTCCAGGTCGATGCCGTAGGTCAACGCCGCACCGTAGGCGACATAGACGATGTCCCCAAGCGCATCCGCGAGGGCGATCAGGTCCTGACGCTTGGTGGCGTCGGCGAACTCGCCCACCTCTTCGACGAGCAGGTCGACCCTGAGTTTGGCCAGCTCATCCCCCACGTCCATGGTCGGCTTCGCGGTCATCGGAAGCCGGAACACTCGATGGAACTCCGTCACTGCAGTGAACGCGAAACTATGCTGCGTTTCGGGGGACGCACCCTCGGTCGGCCGAGTCATGCGGCACACCTTGCCACACCACTCGACCCAAACTCCGAGTGGCCACGCCGCCGAGTTTCACTGTTCCCGGGCAGGAGGTCGGAGTGCTTGACCGGTACACGAGTTCCCGGATGCGGTCTGTCTGGGAGCCGCAAGCGGCGTTTGCCGGGTGGCGAGCCGTCGAGCTCGCGGTGCTCGACGCGCGCGTCGCCCTTGGGGAAGCTCCGGAGTCCGCTGCGGCGACGGCGCGTAACGCACCCATCCCGGCCCTGCCCGAAATCGGCGCCGCCGAAGCGAGGACGAAACATGACGTCGTCGCGTTTCTCGATGTCTGGACGAACACGATGCCCGACGAAGCAGCATGCTGGGTCCACCGTGGCCTGACCAGCTCGGACATCGTGGACACCGGCCTCGCGCTCCAGCTCACGGCGGCATCCGACCTGCTCGTCGAGCGCGCGACCGGCTTGGTGATTGCGTTGTCCCAGCACGCCATCAAGCATCGCGACACCGGCCGGATCGGACGGACGCACGGAATGCACGCCACCCCGGACACGTGGGGCCATCGTGTCGCAGATTTCGCGCTCGCCGCCGATCGGGCCCGGACCCGGCTGCTCCGAGCCCGCGCGGAAGTCGCCAAAGCCAAGATCTCCGGACCAACCGGCAGCTACGCCCACGTATCCCCGGAAGTCGAACAGCGCGCGGCGCACCTTCTCGGGCTCGAGCCCGCCGAAGTCGGGACCCAGGTCGTCATGCGCGACCGGATAGCCGAGTGGGTCTGCGCGCTCGCCTTGATGGCATCCGTATGTGAAAGCATCGCCCTCGAAGTCAGGCACAGCCAACGCACAGAAGTCGACGAGCTGGCGGAAGGCTTCACCAGCGGGCAAACCGGCTCTTCGGCCATGCCTCACAAGAAAAATCCCATCACCGCCGAGAAGATCTGTGGCCTGGCAAGGATTGCCCGCTCCTTCATCGTGCCTGTCATGGAAGGCATCCCGCTCTGGCACGAACGCGACATCTCACACAGCTCGGTGGAACGGATCTGCCTGCCGGACGCGGCGGCCGTGGTGGAACACATCATGCTGTCGTCGACTACGCTGGCCGAAGAACTCGTCGTCAAAGCGGAACACATGTCCGACACCCTGGATGCCGCCTACCCGTCCGCGCTGTCGGAAAGCGCGGTCGTGGCACTCATGGCCGCGGGGGTTCGCAGGGAACCCGCTCATGCCAAAGTGATCGAAGCCTTGGCGGACGCTCCGTCCACTCCCGAGTTCGTCGCACGCATCGAGGCGGCCTTGTCGGCGACGGCCGTCACCCTCGACGCCGACTGGCACATCGTCCGGCGCCCGGAACGACTAGCCCCCGTTTTCGAGCGCCTAGAACACTTACTGGAGACATTGGAGTAAATCCGGGACGCGAGGCGAACTCGTCGCCGCGTCAACGCGGGTGTGCGGCGAGGCTGTCAACCAGTTCCCCCCGACGGGCCAGCAAGATGACGGCGGCGTACCAAAACCAGGTCGGACAGGCCAGCACGAACGTGGCCAGGATCCCAGCCGGACGGCGGGCAAACCAGAAAGGCCGCCATCGCACTGAATACAACCCCGCGCAACAACGCGGCCACGACCTCGTATCCGACACTCCTATCGGAGGGTCGCCCACCTCGTTAGCCACCGCGCGCACCCAGCACACAACCACAGGAGTCAACGGCGCGCTCGGACCGTAACCCACAAATTCACGAACAACGTGCCCTCGGAGAACCGATGCGCCCAGTACGTGACCAGGGTCGTCCTGCCTACCCCACCGGTGCCGGCAATAACGGTGACTGTGCTACAGACCGTAGTATCGACCGGCAGTAGACGATTCAGCTCAGCCAACTGATGCTCGCGGCCGGCGAGACCCTGCACCGGGGCAGGCAGATCGCCCACCTTGCCGATCCCGTCGACACCGCGTTCTTCGACGCTGCCAGGACAGCGTCATCAGTAAGCCAAAGGCGACTACTCCGAGTAGCGGTGTTGCTACGCTGAGATATTGCTCTCTGCACGCACCAGCTTCACCAAGGTGCGCGATCGGTCCGCACCCACCCCCAGCGCCTTCCGGAGACTCTCCGCGGAGACCGGACGCTGATACAACTCACGATGCCGCCGATCCTCATGCCGAGCCCGCTCCAACAACTCAGCATCCACGTTCGCACCATCTGGCTGGACCGCCGAAAGGCTGTCCGAGTCGGCCGTCTGGGCAACGCCAGCCGGACGCCCGGTGGCTGATACGGCGGCAAGCGCCTGCAGCAGGGCCGGTCCTACCTCCGCCCAGCCGATCAGCAACAGCGGGCCCACCGCATCGAACAACGCCTTCCCCGCCTCACCGACGATCAGGGGCTCCGCGACGTTCAACGCCAACGTCGCCACGCTTGACGCCAGCAACAGCCGCCGAGCCGGCCGAATCACCTCTGCAGGAGCGCCTCGCATCGACAGGGACCGGATGGCGAGCAGCAGCCCGACCACCGACAGATCCACTGCAGGCGCAACCAGCGGTGCCACCCAGGCCGGCACTCCTAGCCGCAGAGCCAACGTGAGCACGTTCCCGAAACCGAACAGAAAGGTTAGAGCCACGATGACCCCCACGATCAGCGTCACCGCCGACAGCACCGGATCGCGTCCCTCGCCCGGGCTCAACACAGCAACCACCCTGCCCCGCCGTCCGCACCACGAACCAGGATCGACCTGCACGAACAGTTCGGCAGAATCCGGCACGCACGTGCCCGAGAAGTGCCCGAGAGGTCTCGCACACGTCGACAGTAAGCGGTATAGTCCGACACAAGTGATGTCCGGTGACCAGCCGAAAAGGTCTTGTCCGACATCACTCGACACCACCCGACACCCCAAAACGCGTTCTCTTAACCAGCGGGTTCGGGGTTCGAGTCCCTGATGGCGCACCCTCACTCCCCAGGTCGAAGATCTCTTCGGCCTGGGGATTTGTGATTTCCGGAAACTTCTCGTCCGCTTGCACACTGTCCACAGTGGTCTCCTGCGAGCCCGAGGGGAGCCCGAGAGCGCACGCCGGGTGCAACGCCCTCCTCGGGATCACCCCAGCCAGCTTCCTCGCCGCGTCGTCAGCCACCTCCTTGCCGACGTTCGCGTAGAGATCCATCGTCACCTTGATCGACGAGTGCCGGAGCATGTGCTGGATCACCTTGATGTCCACCCCCGCCTCCAACGCCAGCGTCGCCGCACCGTGCCGAAGACCGTGCAACGTGATCGGCGGCAACCCGCGAGCGCGATCAGCCGAGCGAACTCATCGGCCACGTCGGCCGGGTGCAGTGGGCTGCCGTCCGGCCGTGTGAACACCAGGTCGTTCTCGATCCAATCCTCACCCAGTCGTGCTTTGGCTTCGTCTTGGCGGGCCAGTTGCACCCGCAACACCAGGACCGTGTTCGGGTCGATGGCGACCATGCCCTCCGACGACGGTGTCTTGGGCTTGCTCTGGCCGGTCTCCCAGCCGTACTGCACGATCTGGTTCATGACCTCGATCGCACCCGCATCCAGGTGGGTAGAGCGGGTTGACAGCGAAGTCGAGAACTCCCCCGGTCTGCTCCTTCGTCCACACCATCACCGGGTACGGCACGTCGCCGGTCCGCTGCCACAGAGCCACCCGCTCCGGCGTCCACAACTTCGGTTTCGGCCGTTCCGCCGCAGGCAGCTTGACCAACTTCGCCACGTTGTGAGTCAGCAACCCCTCATCCACCGCCGGCCGCAGAATCGCCCGCAACGTCTCCCTGATCCGGTGCAACGACGCCGGCCCCACTGGACGCTGCCACTTCACCGCCGCGATCTTGCGCGGATCACCGCCGGCCCGATACTCGTCGATCACCTCGTTGCGCTCCACGATCGCTTCGAACATCGCGTCCAAGTGCCCCACCCGCAGCCGATCACGCCGGACCCGGCCCAGATGCGGCCGCAAGTGCCACCAGCCGGACACGGCGACTATGAGGTACGACACCGTCCACACCGGACCGAACAACAGGACGGCGGCGCCCAGGGCGGCTGCTCGAGCCCGGCGTACACCGCACGCAAGGACGACGCGGCCAGGCCACCGACCACGGCGACGACGGCCAAGGCGACCGGCGCCGAGGCGGACCGGTGGTCATACCGGTTCTCCCACGGTCGAGGTGTCGGCGGCCGTTCCGAGCAAGTGCGCCAAAGCGTCGCGAGCCTTGCCTGCCGGAAGACGTGCCCGGCCGCGAGCAGGCGTTCCGGTTGCACACGCTGGTCGGCGAAGGCCAGCTCGCGGACACCGTCCCGGCCGAGCAGCAGTCGCGATCCGAAGCGCGGCACCTTCAGCAGAGCCGGGCGCTTCAGGATACGGGCGAGAACCCGGGTGTACTCGAAGTTGGACACCGGCGCGGGGCTCGCGGCGTTGACCGGCCCGTCGAGGCCGCGGTCGGTCAACGCACGCAGGTAGATGTCGGTCAGATCGCCGAGGCCGATCCACGGCGTCCACCGGCGGCCCGCGCGCCGAGCGACCCGCCCAGCCCAGCGGCGAACAGCGGGTACTGCAGCCGCAGCAGGCCGCCGCGCGGGCTAAGTGCCAGGCCCGTGCGGACCTGCACCACCCGGATCCCGGCCGCCTCGGCGGGGCTGTCCCAGGTCGCAGCGGACGCGGAGCCTGACGATCTCAGTGATCCCAGCGGCGACCCGGGCGCTCAAACCCACAGAAATCTGAGAGCTTCCGAACTGCTCGCATTCCGGCGGGGAAGCAAGATATTCAATCCACCTCGAACAGCCCACCGTATTCCGCGCAATTCACCACCCGACCCGGCCCGACCAGGGCGGGGTTATCATGTCGTCGCCGACCGCGACGACCCGAACCGCGGCGAGGATCTCCTCCACTTCCATGTCCTTGACGAGGAACTCGGAGGCACCTGCGCCACGGACGGCTGACCGCGACCGACGCCTGCTCGACCCGTTGCCCACGCCGACGGGTACCGGTAACGCCCGGTTCCCCGGCACCATGCTGCCTCCCCCGCATACTCCCGTTCGAGAACGCCGGAGACCGTCGTGAACAGTTCACACTTCGAGCGGTCGTGACCGACAAATCCTGACAGCAACTCGCCGCCGCTACCGGTCGAATGCGGACGTAACACCCTTTGCGGTACGGATTCGCGCGGAATTGCCGACCATTGTCGCTTGTGGACAGGACGCGGAACCGCAATAGTCGCCAGGCGGCTGAATCGAACCTCGGAATTGCGTCCGATTTAGCCGGATCTGATTGATTTGGGCGCTACGACCAGGGAGCTGCATATGCGGCGTTCGTCGTTGATATTCCGTCCGGTGATTCTGGCCGCCGTCGGCGGTCTGGTGCTGGCCGGCTCGGCTCAGCCCGCTGGCGCGGCGGCGGCCGCTCCCCCGGCGGGCGCGGACACCACGTCGCAGGCGGTGATCGTGGTGCTGGGTGACCAGCTCGCGTCGGCACCACCGACGAAGGCGGCGTCGGGGAACAGACGCGACCAGGCGACCAGAGCGCAGAACGCGGTACTGGGCAAGCTCACCGGACCGGCACCGGCGAACGTCAAGCACTTCGCCGTCGGCAACGCTTTCTCCGCGACCGTCAGCCCCGCACAGGCGGCCGCGCTCGCGCAGGATCCCGCGGTGGCGTCCGTGCTGCCAGACAGCAAGGTCACGCTGCCCGCGCCGAGCACGCCGGCGGCGGGGGCGAGCGGGGCGGCGCCGAAAGTGCAGCCCCGGACGTCGACGGCGCCCAGCGCGATCTGCCCGGCCGACCCCGCGAAGCCGCTGCTGGAGCCGGAGGCGCTGACCTCGATCCACGCTTTCAGCACCGACGGCTCGAAGAGCGCGTCCGACCTCGCCGACGGCTCCGGCGTGAAGGTCGCTTTCCTCGCCGACAACATGGACCCGGACTACGCCGACTTCATCCGGCCGGACGGGTCCAAGGTCTTCTCGGACTACCAGGACTTCTCCGGAGACGGCCCGGCGACCACCGACTCGGGTGCCGAGGCGTTCGGCGACGCGTCGTCGATCGCCGCACAGGGCACCGTGGTGCACGACCTCTCGAAGTTCGTCAACCAGGCGCACCCGCTGCCGCCGGGCTGCAACATCGTGGTCAAGGGCGTCGCACCGGGCGCGAGCCTGGTCGGGCTCAACGTGTTCGGCTCGACCGCGACGAACTCGGCGATCCTGCAGGCCATCGACTACGCGGTGACGGTCGACCACGTCGACGTCATCAACGAGTCGCTCGGCCTCAACCAGTACCCGGACGCCAGCTCGCGCGAGCTGTTCCAGGTGTTCAACGACGAGGCCGTCGCCGCGGGCGTCACGGTCACCACCTCCAGCGGCGACGCGGGCACGACGTCCACCATCGGCAGCCCGGCCACCGACCCGCTGGTCATCTCCGCCGGCGCGACCACGGACAACCGGCTGTACGCGCAGACCACGTACGCGGCTTTCCCGTTCTCCAACGGAAAGTGGATCAGCGACAACATCTCCGCGCTGTCCTCCTCGGGCATCACGCAGAACGGCCGCACCATCGACCTGGTCGCACCCGGTGAGGGCAACTGGGCCGACTGCGAACCGACCTACGCGGAGTGCCAGACGTTCCAGTCGCCGCCGCAGGGCGCGGACCTGGAATCCTTCGGTGGCACCAGCGAATCGGCGCCGCTGACCGCGGGCGTCGCGGCCCTGGTCATCCAGGCCTACCGCGGCACGCACCACGGCGCGTCGCCGACGCCGGCCCTGGTCAAGCAGCTGATCACCGGCACCACGCGCGACCTCGGCCTGCCGGCCGACGAGCAGGGCTCCGGCCTGCTGGATGCGCGCGCGGCCGTCGAGGCGGCGTCGACCGCACCCGGCACCACCGGCGCCCCGGCCGGCGTGTCGTCGAACATCGCGCTCTCGACCGACCAGCTGCCCCTCGAAGGAGCGCCCGGCAGCACGCAGACCGCGACGGTCAAGGTGTCGAACATCGGCACCAAGCCGCTCACGGTGTCGACCGGCACGCGCGGTTTCGCGACGTCGTCGACGCAGACCCAGACCGTGCCGTTCGACGCGGCCAAGCTGCCGACGTTCACCTACTACAACGGCGCGCAATGGGCGCAGAAGACGGTGAAGTTCAGCGTCCCGCCCGCCACCGACCGGCTGCTGACGAGGATGGCGTGGCAGGGCAGCCCCAAGACGGTCAACGGCGCCCCGGTCACCCCGGTGGTGCGGCTGACGCTGCTCGCGCCGGACGGCACGTTCGTCGCGAACAGCCGCCCGCAGGGTGGCGCGGCGACCGCGAACTACGCCAACGTCGACGTCCGGCACCCGGCCGCGGGCACCTGGACGGCGGTGCTGTACTCGGTCGCGGGCGCGTCCGGGTACACCGGTGACATCCAGCTGGCCGCGGACGCGCAGCGCGCGGTGCCCTACGGCCAGGTCTCGCCGCAGATCCTGAACCTGGCCCCGGGCCAGACCAAGCCGGTCAAGATCGCTCTGCAGACCCCGGCCACGGGCGGCGACGCGGACTACTCGGTGACCTTCGGCAGCTCAGACGGCCACCAGACGTCCGTGTCGGCGGTGCTGCGCTCGCTCATCCCGACCGGGAACGGACCCGGGACGTTCGGCGGCACCATCACCGGCGGCAACGCCCGCGCGGTGTCCCCCGCGCAGACGTTCAGCTACGAGTTCGACGTGCCCCGCGGCAAGAAGGACCTCGACGTCGCCGTGCACCTGTCCGATCCGGGCACGGTCCTCGACGGCGTCCTGGTCGACCCGAACGGTGAGCTGGGCGACGTCAACAGCAACATCTCCCTGGCTTCGCCGACGACCGTGTCGCAGGGCCCCGGGCTGCAGCTGACCGACGCGAACCCACTGCCCGGGCGCTGGCACCTGGTGCTGGTGGTGCAGAACCCGGTGACGGGCAAGGAACTGCAGCAGCCGTTCACCGGCACGGTCTCCTTCGACCGCGCCTCGGTGTCCGCGCCCGCGCTGCCCAGCGGCGGCAAACTGGCCGCGGGCAAGGCGGTCACGGTGCCGGTGACCGTGCACAACACCGGTGTCGAGCCGATCGCGATCGGCGTCGACGCCCGCACCAACACCGCGCAGACGCTGCAGCCGGTCCCGGTCGGCGGCCAGACCGAGGTCGACCTGCCCGAGCCCGGCTCGATCGCGCCGGTCTACGAAGTGCCGCCGGACACGAGCAAGCTGACGGTCGCCACGTCGTCGACCGTGCCGGCCCAGGTCGAGCTGCAGGGTTCGGCCGCGGGGATCGACGTTTTCGGTGACCTGAAACGCGCCCAGGGCGGCAGCACCGTCTCGGTCGCCACGATCGGGGAGAAGAAGGGGTACGTCACCAAGGGCATCTGGTTCGCCGACGTGCAGGAGCTCGGCCCGTTCGGGCCGTCCGGCGCACCCGCCGGGCACGCGAGCTACACCTCGTCCGTGGTGACCGCCGGCTTCGACCACGCCGTGACCTCGTCCACCGGTGACCCGTACGACCAGGCGATCGACCCCGCGGGCACCGGCGGCACGCCGGTGATCATCCAGCCGGGCCGGACCGCCACCGTCCAGGTGACGATCACCCCGTCCGGCGCCCGGGGCACCGACGTCGCGGGCCACCTCAACCTGGTGACCGTCCCGACCCTGCCGACCGGCTCGACCGGCCTGCCGGAAGAGGGCACCGGCGAGGTAATCGCAACGCTGCCCTACCACTACCGGATCAGCTGACCGAGGCGGTCACGACGGGCCGCCCGCTCCTGCCTGGCGCAGGCGGCCCGTCGCTCCCCAAGACGAGGTCTTGAATTCTTTGTCGTGAGGTTGAACAGGGATGGGGCGGCACGCCGGCCGCGGAGTCCTGCGAGCGCGCCCTTGGGCGCGACCCCGGTCGATCTCCAGGACACCCGTGATGCCGAGCGCGGCGGAGTCTCCCACCGCTTCCAGCCACCGGGGTAGACGGTGTCCGACCTGGTGGGCCTGATCGCTTCCCTGTCCGGCATCGGGGCGATCGCGGATTTGAAGCTCAGCTCAGCCCCCGTCGGCGTACGCCCACACGTCCGCTCACTGACGTAGTACTTCCACATCCGCTCTTCAGCTGTCCGGTCAACGTTCGCCATGCCCAGCGACGAGACCGTCACACAATCAACCGGCTCCGCTGTCTCGTCGCCTGATCCCGTCTCGGAAGCCTGACTGCTCGTCTCGGCAACCGCAGCGGCGGTCTCGCGAGACCGAGGTTTCAACGCGCCGTTCACAACTCGACCGCCAGCAGCAAGACCAACGGGGGACACGTCGCCACCGTCACCCGCAACACGCTCAACGCCGGCGCCGAGCCGTGTTCGCCACCAACGACAGGCAGATACCGAACATGAACGCCAGCCACGCCACCCACCGATCCGGCCGACTGCCGTCGCGGTGTGTCTTCCACAGCTCGACCGTCGCGATCGTCAGCAGGCCGTCAACCAACAGTGGCCAGATCGACGCTGTCACCGCGTCCGCGCCGGAGCGCAGCGCGAACTCACGCCCATGGCGGTACGAAGCGCATGCCGCGCCGAGGGCGACCAGGCCGGTGCAGACGCCGTTCGTGCAGAGATCCATCGTCACGTTGATCGACGAATGCCGGAGCATGTGCTGGATCACCTTGATGTCCGGCCACGTGCAGCGGGCTGCCGTCCGGCCGCGCGAGTGGGCGGTGACCGACGTGGCCGGTGGAGGACATCCGCAGTCTCGTCCACGAATACCCCTGCCTCGGCGGCATCCCTGAAGCACGGCATCGCCGAGGGCTTCTTTCGAGGTCGACGACTTGGGGCCGGCGGGGGCGCTCAGCCTGCCCGGTTGTGCTTCACCTGCGCGACATAGGCGTTCGACGGCGGCAGGTAGGAGAGCACCAGCGCGAGCACCGAGATCGCCGTGCTGACGTAGTTGACGGCTGTTCCCGAGGTGGCCAGGAGAGAAGCCACCTGCAGCAGCGTGACGATCGTCAGGACGATCCTTGCCCAGTTCCGGCCCGCCTTCAGCCTGAAGCTGAGAAGCAGGTACAGCAAGGCGAGCACGACGAGCACACCGATCCCGACGGCCTGCGCGATGGTCGCCGAGTGCTGGATCTGGTCTTCGGTCAGGTGCGCCCCGCCGTTGTTCACGCCTGTGCGCAACGCGTCGGCTAGCTCGTCGCGATAACCGAGCAGCAGCCCGGCGCCGACGAGCGCCGAGACGGTGGAGACCAGGTAGCCGAAGAACGCGGCAACCAGTGTGCCCGGGGGATTTCCGTTGAGCGTTCGTGTTTCCATGAGCCGAACCTAAGCCGCTCACCCGCGCGCCCACCGGTTGAAAGCGGTGATTTCGGACCGCGGTACTAGGGAGCCGCCGTGGTCCTCATACCGGGGTATGAGAGCCCGCTCGCTCCGTCAGGATCGCGTCCATCACCACCTCGAAGAGCCGCTTGGCCCGCACTTCGAGCCCGGGCTGGTCCCCCAGCCAGGCGAGCGCCGATACCAGGGCGAACAGGTCGGCGCCGTCGACGTCGGACCGTGCGGCGTCCGCGGCCTGGGCCCGGGTGAGGAGCCGGGCCCCCGCCGCACGCATGGCGACGCACGAAGCGTGGAGCGCGGATTCGGGCTCCTCGATCGCTTTCACCATCGACGTCACCACCCCGTGGTTGTTCGTCGTGAACGTGACGAACTCGCGCAGCCACACCATCAGCGCGTCCCGCGGCGAACCTTCGGTCCCGACCTCGTCGGCTCGCGCCGTCAGCTCGTCGAAGCTCGTGCGAAGCAGCGCCTCCAGCAGCGCTTCCCGGGTCGGGAAGTGACGCAGCAGCGTCGCCAGCCCGACTCCGGCCCGGCGGGCGATGTCGCGCATCGACGCGTCGGCACCCTGTTCGGCGAGGACGACGCCGGCGACGACGAGCAGGCGGTCGTGGTTGGCCTGGGCGTCCGCCCTCATGTGCCCTCCTTGACTAACCGGATCACTGAACCATATATTCGGATCAGTGATCCGGAAAAACGGACCTCCGGTTCACTTAGTTTAGCCCTGCGAGAGACCTGGGAGAGCACTGTGGTGGAACGGACCATGAAGGCGATCCGGCTGCACGAGTTCGGCGGCCCCGAAGTGCTGCGGTACGAAGAGGTTCCGGTGCCCGAAGCGGGTCCGGGCGAGGTGCTCGTCCGGGTGCACGCGGCCGGCCTGAACCCGCCCGACTGGTACGCGCGCGAAGGCATGCCCGACGTGCCCGCCGAGCTGAAGCCCCCGATGGAGCTGCCGCTGATCCCGGGGACCGACGTCTCCGGCGTCGTGGAAGCCGTCGGCTCCGGCGTCGACGCCTTCGCGGTCGGCGACGAGGTGTTCGGCCTGCTGCGCTTCCCCACCGCCCTGCAAAGCGCCGCCTACGCCGAGTACGTCACCGCGCCGGCCACCGACCTCGCCCGCAAACCGGCCACCGTCGACCACGTGCACGCCGCCGCCCTGGCCATGTCGGGACTGACCGCGTGGCAGTTCCTGATCGCGCTCGGACACGACCACCCCTCGCCGTTCCAGCAGGCCGAGCACCGCCCGATGCCCCTCGACAGCGGGAAGACGGTGCTGGTCAACGGCGCGGCCGGCGGCGTGGGGCACCTCGCCCTGCAGCTGGCCAAGTGGCAGGGCGCCCGCGTCATCGCCGTGGCCTCCGGTGCCCACGAGACGTTCCTGCGCGAGCTCGGCGCCGACGAGGTCATCGACTACACCAAGGACCGGCCCGAGGACGTCGTCCGCGACATCGATCTCGTCCTGGACAACGTCGGGGGTCCCCACAGCCGGCGTTTCCTGCCCACCCTCAAGCGCGGCGGGGCGCTCTACCCGGTGTACTTCGGCGAGTTCGACGACGAAGAGAACACGAAGCTCGGTGTCACGGTCACCGCGACCCAGGTCCGCTCGAACGGCGCACAGCTCGCCGAACTCGCCCGGCTGCTCGAGGACGGCACCATCCGCGTGGCGATCGACAGCACCTATTCCCTCGAGGACGCCCAGTCGGCGCACAAGCGAGCCGCCGACGGGCACCTGCGGGGCAAGATCGTGCTGACGGTCGCGTGACCCCTGGCCGGTCAGGGCGTGACGCGCAGGACGAGCTTGCCGCGGGTGCGGTTGGACTCGCCGCGGCGATGCGCCTCGGCGACCCCCTCCAGCGAGAACACCTCTTCGACCTCCACGACGACTTCGCCGGCGTCGATGAGGGCGCCGATGGTGGTGAGCGCGGGGCCGTCCGGCTCGACCAGGAACGGCGTCACCCGCTTGCCCTTCGCCTCGGCCGCGGCGGCCAGTTCGGGCGACACACCGGCCGGGACGGCGACCAGGAGGCCGCCGGGGCTCAGCACGTCCAGGGATCGCGTGCTGGTGTGGTCGTGGAGGTCGCCGACCAGGTCGAGCACAACGTCCACATCGGACGCCGCGTCCTCGAACCGGACGGCGGTGTAGTCGATGAGCTCGTCCGCGCCGAGCTTGGTGAGCCAGTCGTGGCTGCCGGTGCGGGCGGTGCCGAGCACGTGGGCGCCGAGGTGCTTGGCGAACTGGACCGCCAGGTGCCCGACCCCGCCGGCGGCGGCGTGGATCAGCACGCGCTGCCCTGACTGGAGGTGCGCGGTGTCCACCAGCGC
Organism: Amycolatopsis sp. NPDC088138; assembly: GCF_044741685.1. Taxonomy (NCBI): domain Bacteria; kingdom Bacillati; phylum Actinomycetota; class Actinomycetes; order Pseudonocardiales; family Pseudonocardiaceae; genus Amycolatopsis; species Amycolatopsis sp. NPDC088138. Next base: position 1,298,321 of record NZ_JBIUTB010000002.1, on the reverse strand, counting down.
CTGCCACGCGGTGAGCGCGGCGAGCGGCACCGCCGCGGCCTGCTCGTGGCCGACGCTCGAGGGCTTGCGGGCGAACTGCCGGGCCGGCGCGGTGACGTACTCGGCGTAGCCGCCGGCCGCCCGCGGGAACCACGGCATGCCGTAGACCTCGTCGCCCTCTCGCAGGGTCGTGACGCCGAAGCCGACCTCCTCCACGACGCCGGAGACGTCCCAGCCCAGGACGAACGGCGGCTCGCCGAGCACGCCCGCCATCCCGTCCCCGGCCCGGGTCTTCCAGTCCACCGGGTTGATGCCGGCCGCGTGCACCTTCACCCGGACCTCGGTCGGCAGCGGTTCGGGGCGGGGCACTCGCTGCACCGAAAGCACGTCGGGACCGCCGAGGGTGTGCTGGACGACGGCGCGCATCGAGGTGTCGGACACTGGTTTCTCTCCTTGGATGTGATCTTCCGTGGACCCCGGCGAACGTATCCCCAGGGATATAGTTACCCGCAAGGACTAGTACTTCCCATCGGGAAGTATCGAGGTGAGAGGCTTGCCATGACCACCGTGTGCCTGACCGGGCAGCACTCCGACCATGACGTCTACGCCGCGCAGTGCCCGTGCCGGGCGATGCTGGACCTGCTGGCGAACAAGTGGTCCGCACTGGCCATCGGCGCGCTCGAGGACGGTCCGCAGCGGTTCGGCGAGCTGCAGCGGCACCTGCAGGGAGTCAGCCCGAAGGTGCTGACCCAGACCTTGCGGCGCCTGGAGGAGTTCGGCTTCGTCGATCGCACCGTCTACCCCGCGGTGCCGCTGCACGTCGAGTACTCGCTCACCGAGCTCGGGCACAGCGCGGCCGTGCCGCTGCGCATGCTGCGCACCTGGGTCGAGGACAACATCGACGGTGCCGCCCGCGCCGGGGCGCCGGCGGCGTCCTGCGAGAGCGAGACCACGCCGGCTCGCTGACCGGCCGAACTCACCGCTGCCGCGCACCGGTCGTGGGCGGTCACGACCCGCGGACGCCGTCGATCCGGGTGCACTGGCTGGACGGCTTGGCGGCACCGCCGTTGAACCTCGCCAGCAGTGCGGCGAAGGTGCGGACGTCGTGGTCCGGCCACGACTCGAGGAGCTCGTCCAGCCGCCGGCTGCGGGCGAGCCCGACCTCCTCGACGCGGTGACGGCCTTCGTCGGTCAGCGCCACCAGGTACGCCCGGCCGTCGTCCCTCGCCTCCATGCGCCGGATGAGACCCAGTTCTTCCAGGTGCTGGAGCTGACGTGAGATGGTCGGAGAGGTCACTCCGACGTGACAGGCGAGCTCGGTGGGCCGCCGCGGGCCACGATCGGCCAAGTGCGCCAGCAGGCGGTACGCGGCGACCTTGAGGTCCGGGTGCACGTCGCGGCCGAGCCGGCCCGACGCGGCGCGGTCCTGTCGTACGAAGACGGCGAACTCGCGTTCGAGGTCCGCGATCATTTGTTCGTCGGGCATCATCGCTCCCTGGCGGTCACGGCGTTGGAGGTGCGCAGGGGAACCTCCCGGATGAACAGGACGCACACCAGCGCGACCAGCGCCAGCGGCACCGCGTACAGGAAGATGCTGCCGGTGGCCTGGCCGTACGCCTCCTCGACGACGGCCCGCACGGGCGCGGGCAGTTCGGCCGGCCGAACCAGGGAGGCCCCTTGCGCACCCACCGGAAGCCCGGCCTTCGCCAGCCCTTCGGAGATGAGGTGACCGACCTGGCCGGCCAGCACGGCGCCGAGGGCGGAAACACCGATCGTTCCGCCGAGTGTGCGGAAGAAGGAGACCGACGAGGTGGCCGCGCCGAGCTCGAGCGGGCTCACCTGGTTCTGGACGGCGAGGACCAGGTTCTGCAGCGTGACGCCGAGCCCCAGGCCGAGCAGCCCCATCGCGAGCGCGAGCTGCCAGTACGGGGTGTCGCGCTGGGTGAAACCGAGCAGCGCGAGCCCGACGGCGATCAGCGCGGTGCCGCCGACCAGCAGCGGCTTCCACCGGCCGGTCGCGGTGATGATCCGGCCGGCGATGGTGGAGGCGAGCGCGAGGCTGAGGATCAGCGGCAGGGCGAGAATGCCGGCCAGCGTGGGCGTGCGGCCTTCGGCCAGCTGGAAGTACTGGCTCAGGTACGTCGTCGCGGCGTAGAGGGCGACGCCGATGGCGAGGCCGGCCGTGATCGCCAGCACGACGGTGCGGGTGCGGAACAGCCACAGCGGCAGGATCGGGGCCTTGGCCCGCCGTTCGACGGCGACGAACACGAGTGACAGCAGCAAAGTGCCGCCGAGCATCACCGCGCTCGGCCAGGAAAGCCAGGCGTACGCGTCGCCGGCGAGCGTCACCCAGATCAGCAGCAGGGACGCGGCGGCGGTCAGCAGCGCGGCACCGGCCCAGTCGATCTTCACGGATCCCCTGACGACCGGCAGGTTCAGCGTCTTCTGCAGCACGATCAGGGCGACGACCGCGAACGGTGCGCCGACGAAGAAGCACCAGCGCCAGCCCAGCCAGTCGGTGTCCACGATCAGGCCGCCGATCAGCGGCCCGGCGCTCGTCCCGACCGCGAACACGGCACCGAAGTAGCCGGAGTACCGCCCCAGCTCCCGCGGCGGGATCATCGTCGCGATGATCACCTGGATCAGGGCGAGCAGACCTCCCGCGCCGATGCCCTGGATCACGCGCGCCGCGATCAGCAGCCCCGCGCCGGAGGACAGCCCGGACAGCACCGAGCCGCCGGTGAAGACGATCAGGCTGGTCTGGATGAGCAGCTTCTTGCTCACCAGGTCGGCCAGCTTGCCCCACACCGGGCTGGACACCGTCGTGGCGAGCAGCGTCGCCGTGATCACCCAGGTGTAGACGCTCTGGCCGGCGTGCAGGTCCGCCACGATCGTCGGCAGCGCGTTCGTCACGACCGTCGACGACAGGATCGCCACGAAGATGCCGACGTACAGCCCGGACAGGGCCTGCAGGATCTGCTTGTGGGTCATCGGCGCGGCCGCGGCGCGCGTGGTTGTTCCGGCTTCGGCAGTCATCACGTCACCGTGCGGCTTGCTCGACGATCGCGGTGACGGCCCTGGTGTTGGCGGGCCGCTGGGTGACCGCGAGGTCGGCCGCCGTGGTCTTGTCGAGGTCACCGGCGAAGGCCGAGCGGAACCGCGCCGGGTCGATGGTGACCTCGGCACCCCCGGGTACCGGGGTGGTGATCAGCGGCAGCGGCGGCGTCGACTTCGCGGCGAGCTCACCGAGGGTTTCGCCCTTGGCCGGGATGAACCCGGCGATGTAGACGAGCGACTTGACTCCGGTGACGGCGGTGGCGGCGTTGGTGATGACAGCGCCGCCGTAGGAGTGACCGACGAGCACCTTCGGGCCGTCGATGGTGGCCAGACAGCTGGTGAGGTAGGCGGTGTCACTGGTGAGGCCCTGCAACCGATCGGCGATGGCGCGCACGGGATAGCCGTCCCGGCGCAGCCGTTCGATGACGGGGGCCCAGCTCGAGGAGTCCGCCCACGCTCCGTGGACGAGCACGATGGTCGGCTTCGGGGTGCCGGGCGATGCGCCGGTGGCCGACGCCGTGGCCGATGCGGTGCCGGCGAGCAGGGTGAGCGCGGTGACGCCCGCGACGGCCGGGCGGGAGAAGCGAAAACGCATGACGGAGAAACCCCTTCCGGGGAAAGGAAGCGTGCCGGTGTCCCGGTCCGTCGCACTGGGCGCGGGACACCGGCCTGAAGAATCAGCGGCCGTAGGCCTCGAGCAGCCGCAGCCACACCTCGCTGACGGTCGGGAACGCCGGGACCGCGTGCCAGAGCCGGTCCAGCGGCACCTCGCCGACCACGGCGATCGTCGCCGCGTGCAGCATCTCCGCGACGTCCGGGCCGACGAGGGTGAACCCCACGATCACCTTCCGGTCCTCGTCGACGACCATCCGCGCGTGGCCCTGGTAGCCCTCAGCCTGCAGCTGGGACCCGGCGGTGGCGGCCAGGTCGTAGTCGATCACCCGGATCCGCAGCCCGGCGGCCTCGGCGTTCGCCGCGGTCAGGCCCACCGACGAGATCTCCGGTTCGGTGAAGACCACCTGCGGCACCGCGCGCTCGTCGGCGGTCGCCGCGTGCCGGCCCCACCGGCCGTCCTCGACGGCCTCGCCCTTCGCACGCGCCACGATGACGTCGCCGGCCGCGCGGGCCTGGTACTTGCCTTGGTGCGTCAGCAGAACACGCCGGTTGACGTCGCCCGCGGCGTACAGCCAGCCGCCCTCGACCCCCTCGACCCGCATGGTGTCGTCGACCGTGAGCCAGGCACCCGGCTCGAGGCCGACGCTCTCCAGGCCGATGTCCCCGGTGTTCGGCGTGCGGCCGATCGCGACGAGCAGTTCGTCGGCTTCGACCTGCTCGCCGTCGGTGAGCGTGAGGGACACCGTGCCGTCGGTGTTGCGCTTGACGGATCCGGCCTCGGCGCCGACACGCACCGAAACCCCCTTGTCCCGCAACGACTCGGCGACGCGTTCGCCGGCGAACGGCTCCGCGAGGTGTAGCACGCCGTCACGGGCCAGCACGGTCACCGACGACCCGAGCTCGCTGAACGCGGTCGCCATTTCCGAGGCCACCACCCCGCCACCGATGATGGCGAGCCGGCCGGGAACCTCCTTCGCGGCGACCGTTTCCCGGCTGGTCCACGGCGCGGCGTCACGGAGGCCTTCGATGTCGGGCACCAGCGCGCCGCTGCCGGTGGCGACGACGACCGCGTGCCGCGCGGTCAGCGTGGTCGTGGTGCCGTCGGCGGCGGTCACCTCGACGACCCGCTCGGCGGTGATCCGGCCGTGCCCGCGGTGCAGCGGGATGCCCGCCGACTCGAGCCAGGAGACCTGGCCGTCGTCCTGCCAGTCCGAGGCGAAGGAGTCGCGACGACGGAGCACCGCGGCCACGTCCAGCTCACCCGTCACCGCTTCCCGCGCGCCGGGCACCTGCCGGGCCGCCCGCAGTGCCGCTCCACTGCGCAGCAGGGCCTTGGTCGGCATGCACGCCCAGTAGGAGCACTCGCCCCCGACCAGTTCCCGCTCGACGATGGCGGCGCTCAGGCCGCCCTGGACGACCCGGTCGGCGAGGTTCTCCCCCACCGGGCCCGCGCCGATGACGACGACGTCGTAGGTGGTCACGTCAGTTCCCCTTGGCGGCGCGCCCGAGGCGGATCGCCGAAACGAGGAAGAAGATCCCGCCGAGCACGGCGTAACCGGCCACATTGGTCAGTGACGCGCCCGGCGCGGCCGCCCCCGCGATGAAGCTCCCGCCGGCCAGCACCGAAATGCCGCCGCTCAGCATCATCGGCCACTGCCCGCCCATCTTGCGGCGGACGATCCCGACGACCAGCTGGACGATGCCGGACACGATCGCCCAGGCACCCCACACCCGCAGCACCGCCGGGATGCCGGAAGCTGCGGCAACGCCGATGCCGATGGTGGCCAGCAGGCTGATCGCGATGTTCACGTAGATCCCGCGAACCGAACCGGAGCCCTTCGACGAGCGAGCGTCCACGACGGCCGAGCCCACGTCGAACAGCGGGTACAGGACGACCAGGACGACGCCGATCGCCCCCAGGCCCGACTTGGTCGTCAGGAACACCAGCAGCGCCCACACGATGGCGAACGCGAACCGCACGAAGTACAACCGGCGCAGCGTGGGGGCGAACCCACCTACGGCGGGCGAGTCGACAGTAGTCACCATGATCCCTTCAAGACTGTGGGGAGTGTTCCCCGGAAGACCGATCGTTCTATCTCAACTCAGCTTGGCGGCCGGTCGCCGCATTGTCAAGACAGAACGTTCTATCTGATAGATTACGTCCCATGGAGCACACGGAACCCGCGGGACGGCCGTCCGAAGCGCGGTCGCGCCTACTCGGCACGGCGGCCAGGCTCTTCTACGCCGAAGGCATCCACGCCGTCGGCGTCGACCGCATCATCGCCGAGGCGGAGGTCACCCGGGCGACGCTCTACCGGCACTTTCCCGGCAAGGAAGAGCTCGTCCTCGCCTACCTCGGCGAAAGCGACCGGGCCGTCCGGGAGGTGACCGAGGGCACGATCGCCGGCGGGTTCCCCGCGGCCGACACCCTGCGAGCCGTCAGCAGGTCCATCGCCGAGGGCATCCGGTCCCCCGGCTTCCGCGGCTGCGCCTTCCTCAACGCCGTCGCCGAATACCCCGATCCCGAGCACCCGGTGCACCAGGCCGTGGTCGCCCACCGGCAGTGGTTCCTGGACACCGTCAGAGAGCTGCTGTCCCGGATCCGGGAAGCCCCCGCCGAGCAGGCCGCCCGGCACTTCGTGATGCTGCGCGACGGCGCCATGGCCGCCGGCTGCCTGTTCGACCCGGCGCTGATCACCGAAACCTTCCTCCGCGGGGTCGAGGGACTCCTTCGGGCGCACGTCGCACCGGCCACAGTGGACTGACGGTCAGCCCGGTCCGTAGTCGTCGGCGGGCAGCGGGTGGCCGACGGGCACGACCCGGGAGTGGACCGCGGTCAGGCAGCCGGGGCAGGACAGCTGCCGGAAGACGATCTCCGCGTCGACGTACTCCAGCGGGTCGTGCCAGATGTGGGGCCCCGCTTCGGTGGGGGCCACCTCCCGGCGGGCCAGCGCCGCGACGTACGCGCTTCCGGCCAGCGGCCCGATCCTGGTGCCACAGTGGACACACGCGACCGTCCCGTCGGCCAGGACGGCCAGGTTGTCGTCGAGCCGGCGCGCGTGGCCCAGCTCCGGCGGGCCGATCGGTGTGAGGCCGGTGCCGGACCGCCCGGCACCGGACGCGCGCCGGCGCCGCAGCTTGTCGCGCCGCTCGCCGGTCGCCGTCACGTCCACTTCGCCGTCGCGGAGCAGGACGCCGTAGACGTCCTCGGCCGCGTCCGCCGACACGCGTACCTGCCGGACGTCGTCGAGCACGCTTTCGGGTGCGCGAAGCAGCGGGTCGCCGTACCCGCCACCGGCCTGCCAGTGCAGGTAGAGCGCGTCGCGGGGGCCGAGGTCCGACTCGCCCTCGCACGGCAGCACCTCGATGTCCCCGCCCAACTCGCCCAGGTGGCCGGGGATGGTGGCCGCCTGGACGAGCTGGGGTTCGGTGATCCCGCGCACGACCAGGTCGAGCTGGGAGTTGCCCGGATATCCGCCGGCCAGGCCGACGTTCTGGTTCGCGACCTTGCCGGATCCGGAGACGACCAGGGACATCGTCCCCTCCTGGTCGGGGTGCTGGACGTAGCAGACCGAGCCGCTCATCCCGCCCCGCTGCCGTCCCGGTCCGCCGGAGTCGATCTGCTCCCGGCGCCACAGGGCGACCAGCGGGTAGAGGTACTCGGTCATCTCGACGTCCGGGGCCCGCGCCGCCGGGATGATGAGCCGGCCACCGGTGTCGACGCCGTCGTGGTGCACCTGGGCGCCGTAGCCACCGGCCATGACGTCGAAGATGGGTGACACGAATCCCTTGCTGCCCCCGCCGCGAGTGTCCACTCCGGACACCACGCAGAGGTCGGTGGTGCCGTTGCAGATGGACTGCACGTCGGTGCGGTGGGCGGGTTCGGCGTCGAGCATCTTGGCGAGCACCTCGGCGACGAGGTTGCCCGCGCCCCAGGCCGGCCCGAAGGGCCCCTTGCCCACCGCGGCCGGGAAGGACGCGTTGGTGATGGTGTCCTCGTCGGTGATGATCTCGAAGCAGCGCATCAACCCACCGGCGGCCCACGGGATGTCCCCGGCCAGCAAGGGCAGCATCGTGAACACGATCCCGGCGCGCAGCCCTGGGTAGGGGCAGTTGATGATGCCGGTCTGCGCGGCGGTCCCGCGGAAGTCGAAGACGAGCCGGCCGGCTTCCTTGGTCATCGCGACTTTGATGGCGTGCAGGCCGCGGTCGCCGGTCCGCGACTGTTCCTGGTAGCCGACCGCGCTCCAGGTCCCGTCGGGCAGGGTCTCGAGCTTGGCGCGCAGCCGGCGTTCGGCGTCGTCCATCATCCGGCGCATCACGGCCTTGACGGTGTCGGCGCCGTACTTGGTGATGAGCCGGAGGACCTGCTCGGCCGCGTTCTTGTTGGCGGCGATCTTGGCGCGCAGGTCGAGGCCCACCAGGTGCGGGAGCCGGGACCGGCGGACCCAGGCGTCGGCGATGTCGCGCTGCAGCACACCACCGCGGACGACCTTCATCGGCGGGGTCGGGACCGCTTCGCCGAAGACGTCCTGCGCGGACGGGCTGAAGGAGCCCGGGCGCGGCCCGCCCAGGTCGACCTGGTGGGCGATGGCCGTCGTCCAGCCGAACAGCTTGCCGTCGTGGAAGATCGGCGCCAGGATCGCGGCGTCGTTCTGGTGCAGCCCGCCGCCGATCCACGGGTCGTTGCACAGGAACATGTCGCCCTCGGCGATGCCGGGGTTGTCACTGCGGTGGCGCAACGTCCAGGTGATGGCCAGGTCCATCGAGCCGATGAGGCCGATGTTGTAGGTGCCGACCTGGACCTGCTCGCCGAGCTCGTCGCAGATGGAGAAGTTGAAGTCGTTGGACTCGGTGACGACGTGCGAGCCCGACATCCGGCGCAGCGTCTCGCCCATCTCCTGGGTGATCGCCCAGAGCCGGTGCCGGACGACCTCGTAGGTCAGGGCGTCGACCTCTGCGTCGCCGATCTGGTGCAGCGGGAGGCTGGGCGAGATCTGCCGCAGCAGTTCTTCGCGGGGCATGGGACGGCTGGTGAACTCGTCCGCCCCGGGGATCCTGGATGGCATGGGAGCTGTCCTCACTGGTAGCGCAGCACGAGGTTGCCGAGGTGGTCGACGCGGCCGGTGACCCCGGCGGGCACCACGACCACCGTCGTGGGCACGTCGACGACCGCCGGCCCGGCGAGTTCGTGGCCGGCGCGCAGCCGGGCGTAGTCGTAAACGGGGGTCGGCACGAAACCGGCCTGCGAGTCGAGGCAGACGGAACGCTCCCCGAGCAGGGCCTCCGCGGGATCGGGACTATCGGCCTGGGGGATCTCCGGCAGCCCGACCGGGAAACCGAGGCTGGCTTTGGCGCGCACGCGGTAGGTGATCGCCTGGACGCCGGCCTCGCGGTAGCCGGCGCCGCTGCCGTTGATGCGCTCGTACTGGTCCTCGAAGCGTTCGAGGATCTCGTCACCGGTGCGTTCGGTGAACTTCGCGTCCGGCACCGCCGTCGCGAGCTCGGTCACCTGCATCGAGTACCGCAGGTCGATCTCGCGGTGCAGGGACACGTCGTGGAACTTCACCTTCTGCCGGTCCAGCGCGCGCTGCAGGTCGGCTTCCAACCGCGCGAAGTGGGACTCGAGCACCGTGTGGTCGACCGGGAAGGAGGACGGGTCGGACAGTTCCGCGCTCACCGCGACGTCCGAGGCCGCGAGACCGTAGGCCGAGAAGGCGGACGCGACGGGACCGAGTGGCACGACGACCGCGCCGACGCCCAGGTCCTGGCAGTAGCCGGCGCAGTGGGCCGGCCCCGCGCCGCCGAAGGCGTAGACGACGAAGTCGCGGGGGTCGTAGCCGGCCTGCACGACGGCCCGGCGCAGGAGGTCGCCTGCCTGCGCGTTCTGCACTTCGTGGATGGCGATCGCGGCTTCCTCGACGGTGAGGCCGAGCGGCTCGGCCACGTGCTCCCGGATCGCTTCCCGCGCCAGGTCCATGCGCAGCGGCTTCCGGCCGCCGAGCAGGCCGCGCTCGCTCAGGATGCCGAGCACCAGGTTGGCGTCGGTGTTCGTGGGCCGCGTCCCGCCGTTGCCGTAACAGGCCGGGCCGGGGACGGCTTCGGCGCTCTGCGGGCCGAGGCGCAGGTTCCCGCCCTCGTCCACGGACGCGAGCGCCCCGCCGCCCGAGCCGATGGTGTGCACCCGGATCGTCGCCGCGTTGATCGGGAACTGGTTGACGATGGAGCCCGGCGCCATGACCGGCTCCCCGTCGACGATCAGCCCCGCGAGGAACGTCGTGCCGCCGACGTCGGTGGTGATGACGTTGCGGTGCCCGAGCTGCTCGGCCAGCCGCATCCCGCCGATCACGCCGCCGGACAGGACGGACCCGACGGTGGTGATGGCGTGCTCCGGGGCCCGGTCGGCGGTGATCGTGCCGCCCTCGCTCTGCATGACCAGCAGCGGTCCCTTGAGGCCGCCCTCCTCGAGCTGCTTCTGCAGCGGGAGCAGGTAGGTGCGCAGCCGCGGCCCGACCTGGGCGTTCATGATCGTCGTCGAGGTGCGGGCGAACTCGCGGATGCGCGGGCTGACCTCCGAGGAGAGGGTGACGTACAGGTCCGGGGCGATCTCGTGGATCAGCTCGCGGACGCGCCGTTCGTGGGACCCGTTCTTGAACGACCAGAGCAGGCAGACGGCGATCGCCTCGACGCCCTGGTCCACAAGGGACAGTGCGACGCGGCGGACCTCGTCCTCGTCCAGCGGCACCAGCACCTTCCCGGCGTGGTCGATCCGCTCGGTGACTTCGAGCGCCCGGTACTTCGGGATCAGCGGCGCGGGCTTGCGCTGCCGGAGCGTGTCCTGGATCTCGTGGGCCGACCGGCCGAGGGTGCGGCCCTCGGCGTTCATGATGTAGATCGCGTCCCGGTGCCCCTTGGTGGCGATCAGCCCGACGTCGGCCACCTCGCCCTGGACGAGCGCGTTGATCGACGCGGTCGTGCCGTGGGCGATGTAGTCGGTCTGCGCGAGCAGCTCGCCGACGCCGATGCCCAGCTCGGCCGCCAGGTCGTCGATCGCCCGCATGACGCCGGCCTCGCGGTTCGGCGGGGTGGTCGGCGTCTTGGCCGAAACGATCCGGCCGGCCCCGTCCGAGGCCACGGCGTCGGTGAAGGTGCCCCCCACGTCGATGCCCAGTGCGTATGGCATTGGTGCTCTCCTGGTGATCTTTACCGCTGGTGGGCCGGGACGCGCCCGGTGACCGTGTGGAGGAGCTCGCCGGGCGCGGCGTCCGATCCGCCCATCCAGGCGACGTGCTGATCGGGGCGCACGAGCAGCAGCTCGGCGGGGTAGCGGTCCGGCCACCGTCCGGGCAGGTCGACGACGGTCAGGGGAATCCCGAGCTCGCGGGCCGCCAGGGTCCACGGCGTCACGGCGGCGTGCGGATCCGTCCGCAGCAGCGTGAAGCCGGGCCCCAGCACGTCGAACACCGACCGGCCGTCGTCGAACCAGACGTGCGGCAACCGGAAACCGGGCCTCGCCCGGTCCTGGTAGTCGCCCATGGTGATCACGGCTTGGTCCTCGCCGCCGACCACGAGCGGCGAGCCCGCGTAGTGGTAACCGAAACTGAAGCCGTCGGGCGAATAGCGGTGCGGCTCCGAGATCGCGAGCCGCTCGGCGAACTCCGCGCGAGCCCGCTCGCCCTCGGCGTCTCCCCGGTGGATGTCCGGTGAGACGTCCGCGAACGACGTGCGGGCCTGCGCGCCCACCGCGGTGGCGAACTGCTCACCCACCGGCTTGCGCTCCTGCTCGTACGCGTCGAGCAGCTCCGGTGGCGCCCACCCGCGGCGGACCGCCGCCAGCATCCACCCCAGCGTCGCCGCGTCCTGGATGCCGGCGTTCATGCCGAACCCCCCGACGGGGATCCAGATGTGGGCCGCGTCGCCCGCCAGGAACACGCGCCCGGTGCGGTACCGCTCGGCGACGAGCCGGCGGCCGGTCCAGCGCACCACGCCGAGCACCTCGTGCTCGACGGAGGCCCCGACCGACTCCCGCAGCAACTGCTCGGGGTCTTCGTTCTCGGTGTCGTGGCCGGGGGCGAAAGCGACGTGGTTGAGCCACAAGGACTTCCCGTCGATGGCGATCAGCGACGCGATCCGGCGGCCGTAGGTCCAGTACGTCCAGGCCCGGTCGCGAGCGGCCAGCCGGCCCAGCTCGGGCGAGCGGACGAACGTCGACACGAACTGCTGGATCGCGTCGACCCCTTCGTAACGGATTCCCAGCTGCCGTCGGACGGCGCTTTGGGCGCCGTCGCAGCCGACCACGTACGCGCAGTGCAGGGCGCGACGCTTCCCGGCGGTCTCCACGACCGCGTCGACGTGGTCGTCGTACTGCCGGAGCTCGACCAGCCGGGTGCCGCGTTCGAGGGTCAGGCCGGGGAACCGGCGCGCGTGCCGCTCCAGGATGGGCTCGAGGTACAGCTGCGAGATCCGGTGCTGCGGCTCCGGGGTGGGCCAGCCGTCCTGACCCACACCGGCCAGGACGTCACCGGACGACGGCAGGTCGATGCGGAAGATCTCCTCGCCGCTCAACGTCGTCCGGTACTGGATCGAGGTGGGGTAGTCCGCCGGCAGCCCGGCCCGCCGGATTTCTTCGGCCAGCCCGAGCCGGCGGAAGATCTCCATCGACCGTGCGGACGTGGTGTTGCACCGGGGGTTGACGCCCCGCTCGTCGGTCGCCTCCACGACGTGGCACGCCACGCCGCGCTGGGCCAGGTCGATCGCGAGGGTCAGGCCGGCGGGACCGGCGCCGACGATCAGGACCTCGTGCGTGGCAGGTTGCGGTGTCATGAGCTCAGGAACTCCCCCACCAGCTTGCAGAACTCGTCCGGCCGGTCGACGTGGATCCAGTGCCCGGCCCCGGCCACCACGTGCAGGCGACCGTGCGGCAGGGCGTCGGCGAGGCGTTCGGAGACCTCGACCGGCGACACCCGGTCACGCTCGCCGTGCAGCGCGAGGACGGGGGTGGTGATCTTCGTGAGGTCGACGGGCGGCGGGCCGCCCACGACGTCGGCGAACATCGACCGGAACGCCGACTCGGCGCCGGGGCGCAGGGCTTTCCCCAGCCGGATCTCGGCGAGCTCGTCGAGGAGTCCTTCGTGGACACTCTCGTCGGCGACCAGCCGGCCGAGGGTGGCTCGCATGGTCTTCTTGGTCGGCTTGTCGTAGAAGGGAACCGCCGGCGGCAGCGGCCCGGTGCCCGCTCCCCCCATGACGACGGCGCGGCCGACCCGGCCGGGGGCCACCGACAGCAGGGCCAAGGCCGCGGCGCCGCCCGCGGCCGAGTTGCCGAGGACGTGCACGCGTTCGAGGCCGTGGCGATCGAGGACGTCCAGCACCTGCCGCGCTCGGGCCAGCGCCCAGGCCTGCGGGCCCTTGAGCCCGCCCGTTCCGGCGATCTGCGTGCCGAACCCGAGGAGATCCGGGGCCAGGCACCGGAAGTCGCCGGACAGCCGGGAGTTCACGCTCGCCCAGTTGCTCGCGGCGTCGACACCCGGGCCGCCGCCGTGCAGCAGCACGAGGACCGGGTCTGCCTGGGATGTGGCCGGCACCTGCAGCCTCCTCAAGGGATCGTGGGTCGGGTCGCCGGTTACGGCAGCAGCGAGAGGAACTCGTCGGTGCCGCTCAACCGCGACGAAGTCAGGGACATCACGCGCAGGGCGGCCAGGTGCATTTCCCCGGCGGACATGGGACCGGCGCCGAGGTCGGGGTAGTCGCAGGACGCGCAGGCGTCCGAGAGCACCACGGAGCGGAACCCGCGTTCGAGGGCGCCGCGGGCCGTGCCGAGCACGCAGCACTCGGTCGTCATCCCGGTGAGGACCACGGTCTCCACACCGAGTCCGCGCAGGATGATCTCGAGATCGGTGGCGTAGAAGGCGTTGTAGCGGTGTTTCTTGACGACGGGTTCGCCCGGGAGCGGCGCGAGCCCGGGGTGGATCTCCGCGCCGCGCTCGCCGTCGACCAGGGCCTCCCCGGCCGCCACCGGCGGGTACAGCTCGCGGTGGACGCCCATGTCCGCCCCGCCGGGCCGGTGGACGTGCGCGGCGTGGATCACCGGCATGTCCCGGCGGCGCGCGGCGTCGAGCACCCGCTGGATGGCGGGGATCACGCGCCGCCCTTCCGGGAACTCCAGCGGCGCGCCCTCCTCCACGAAGTCGTTCTGCATGTCGATGACGAGCACCGCGGTGCGGGCCGCGTCGAGCACCGGACTGTTCATGCTTCAGCCACCGCCTTCCGACGGTTCCGGGTTCGGGTCGAAGAACCTCGGCCGTTGTGTATGTAGCGCTCACTCTACAACCGCGAAGACGAGTTGGCTACCGCGACCGGGCGTCGTGCCCGGTCCGGTGCCGGCCGGGTGTTACTTCGACGCGGCGTCGATGCGGAACTGCAGGATCCCGTCGACACCCTGGAGGAACGTGTCACAGACCTCGGGCGGGTCCGACAGGCAGCCCGCGGCCATCGCGCCGTCCCGAAGCATCACGAAGTGCCGGCCCGCGAGCCCCGGCGGCGTCGTTCCGACCTGCGCCAGCAGGTCCGTGACGGTGCCCAGGAACCATTCGCGGTGGGCGAGGACGGTCTTGTGCACGGGATGCTCGGGGTCCGGGTACTCCGCCACCGCGTTGAGGAAGGCGCAGCCGCGGAAGTGGGCCGACTGGATGCCCTCGGCGATCGACTTGGCGATGGTACGCAGGATGTCGGCCGCCGAAAGGCCGCTGGCGAGAGCCTTGTCGGCCCCCTCGCGCTCCATCTCGTGAACGCCCTGGAGGTACGCGACGACCAGGTCGTCCTTGCTGGGGAAGTGCCGGTACAGCGTGGCGCGGGTGACCTTCGCCTCCGCGACGATCCGGTCGATCCCCACGGAGTGCAGACCCTCCGCGTAGAAGATCCGGGTCGCCGTCGCGAGCAGCCTCGACCGCGCTTCGGACACCTGACCTCGCGTGTTGTGCACCATTGGACCGAGTGTAACAGATAGAACGTTCGGTCCTCTACTTCGGCGCGGCGAACGGATTGGCTTCGGCGTGGTGGTGGCCCCACTCGTCCGAGCGCCCGAAGTCGTGCGGGACCCAGTCGTCCCCCACTTCGATGCCACCGCAGCCGATCTCCAGGTGGAACCCGCTGGGGTTCCGGACGTAGAAGGAGATCGCCTTGTCGTTCATGTGCCTGCCGAGGCTGATCGAGATCGGCACGTCATTGGCCTTCGCCCGGTCGTAGGCCCGCCCGACGTCGTCGATCGAGCCGTGCTCGAACTCGAGGTGGTGGATCGACGGCGTTTCCGCGCTCGCGAGCGCGATGCTGTGGTGGGTGCGGTTGCAGCGGAAGAAGAACAGCCCGGGGGCCCGGTAGTCGGTCAGCTTGAACTCGAGCACCGACTCGTAGAGCGCACGCAGTTCCGCGACCTGGGGGCTGGCCAGCACGAGGTGGCCCAGACCGGTGACACCGGGGCCGCCGGCCGGGCGCTCGACGCCCAGACGCACCTTGGCTTCGCCGACCGCCAGCTCCACGCGGTACCCGACCGGGTCGGTGAACCAGCGGAGCTGCGTGGCGCCGCGCAGCTCCCGCTCCTCCGCGGAGCCGTCCGACACGCCGAAACCGGCGTCCTCCAAGCGCTGGGTCAGCCGGTCCAGCTCCTGCGGTGTGTCGACGATCCAGCCCAGCTCGCGCGGACTGTCCTCAGTAGACGGATAGAGCGCGACGCGGTACTTGAACTCGTCCATTTCGGCCAGCGTGACCTCGTCCGTGCCGGACTTGGCGCGCGTGACGCCGATCCCCAGCGTGCGCCCGAGCAGGCCGGTCCACGCGTCGACGTCGGTGACGTTCAGGCCGACGTAGCCCAGTTTCCTGATACCCACGGTGTGTCATCCCTCCGATGCGGCGGCCGCGCCGCCCTGCAGAAACTCGCGGACGATGTGGTTGAACTCGGGCGCGCGCTCGTACTGGACCCAGTGCCGGCAATGCGGCAGCACCCGCAGCTCCGCGTTCGGGATCCCGCCAAGGATCCTGGACGCCCAGGTCAGCGGAACGGTCTGGTCTTCCCGGCCCCAGACGAGCAGCGTGGGGGCGGCGACGAGGCCCAGGTCAGGCGTCAGGTCACCGAAGTTCGGCGGGATCGGCAGCTCGGGGTGGGCCCGGAGGCTCGACTCGTAGCGCTCGTCGATGAGCGCCTCGGTCGCCAGCGACTCGTCGAAGACCATCAGGCGCACGAACTCGGCCATGGCCTCGCGCGAAGGCTTTTCCGCGGCCATGTAACCGAAAAGGCGGTCGAGCCCGACCGGCCACGGCGGCGCGTCGGCCGGGAGGACCCCGCCCGGCGCCATGAGCACGAGCCGGTCGACGCGGTCCGGGTGGCGCATCGCGATCCGCATGGCCACGGCACCGCCGTAGGAGTTGCCGACCAGGTGGGCCCGCTCGATCCCCAGCGCCGTCAGCAACCGGCACACCCGGTCGGCGGCGTGGAAGATCAGCGGCTCGTCCGTCTCGGGCCGCGGCGACCGGCCCCAGCCCGGCAGGTCGACCACGATGTTCCGGAAGTCCCCGAAGGCGGGCAGGTTGCCGCCGAAGTTGCTCATCCCGGTGGCGCCCGGCCCGGAGCCGTGCAGCCACACGACGGGGGTGCCCGAACCGGCGTCGATGTAGGCCAGCCGGGCGTCTCCGGCATCCAAGGTGCTCGTCACTGTGCCGTCCTCGTTCGAGTGTATGTAGCGCTCACTATACGACGGACGGCAGCATTTTCAAGGTCGGGTGGCGCTCCGAGTATTGCGGTTTCAGCGCTTCCGCTTCGCCGCGTCCCGGTGCTCCGCCAAACCGCGGACCAGCGAGACGAACGGGACGACCTGCGAGCTGTAGCTCATGCCGTCGAAGCTGTTGGTCACCGAAAGCCCGTCCGTCAGGGCACGCCCGAGGACGGCCAGCTGCTGGACGAGGGCTTCGTTGTTCTTGCCGCCGTTCGGCGCGAAGATCGGCGTGAGCGCCGCCACCCAGGACGAGTGGGCGTAGTCACGGATGCGGCGCACGGTCGCCTGGACCGCCTCGGCGTCCTTCTGCGGGCCGACACTGATGGCGACCAGCAGCTGGAGGTAGTCCGGCCGCCGGTCCAGAGAGCTGCAGGCCGCCGAGAACCACGCTTCGAGACGTTCGAGCGGCGCCAGGTCGTCGTACGTGGAGGGGTTGGGGAACAAGGCGTGCAGCTCTTCGAAGGTGCGCTCGAGCAGGGCCGCCAGGACGCCGAGCTTGTTGCCGAAGTGGTAGTAGATCGAGCTCGGCGGAAGGCCGGCCTGCGCGCACAGGTCCGAGATGGCCATGCCGTCGTAACCCTTTTCGCCGACGAGGGCGCGGGCCGCGTTCAAGATGACTTCCCGGCTGTTCAGTCCGGCAGCGGTCGGCGCGGAGCCGGAATCCCTCACCATGCGGTCATGATAGGTCCGCTTCGGCGTCACTCCCCCACCGGGCGCGGGGCCGTGCCGTGGGCCAGCGCGTCCATCAGCAGGTCGACGAGCTGACCGGCCTGGGCCGGTGTGCCGTGCCGGACCGAGTAGGCGGTGCCCCCCATGAGCAGCAGGACGACGTCGGGGGTGAGGTCGGCGCGCAGCGTGCCGTCGCGGGCGCCGGCCTCGAGAAGGCGGCCGACCGCGCCGGTGAGCAGCGTGTGGCTGTCGGCGAACGGATCGGCTCCGGCGGCGACGACGGCGTCGAGCGCCGCGGACATGCCGCTCTTGGCCGCGGCGTAGTCGAGGAAGTGGGCCACCCACCGGCGGGTGGCCTCGGCGGCCGGGTACCGGCCGACCAGCTCGGCGACCGTCTCGCACACCCGGGCGAGCTGGTGCCGGTAGGCCGCGTCGACCAGGACCTCCCGGGTCGGGAAGTGCCGGTAGAGCGTGCCGACACCGACCCCGGCACGCCGGGCGATCGCGGCCGGCGCGGTGTCCAGGCCCTCGTCGGCAAACGCTTGCGCGGCGACCTCCAGGAGACGGGCCCGGTTTTGGAGCGCGTCACTCCTGGTCCGGCGGGGCGCGGCGGCCATGCGAGTCCCTTCTCCGCTTGCATACCGGAACGGATTCCGCTTAAAGTCGTTAGCGGAATCTGTTCCGGTTAGCATCCTACGTCAGGAGCTCACATGTCCATTCCGGACAAGCCCGTGCGCCACTGGTTCGTCACCGGCGCCTCCGGCGGACTGGGTCACCACATCGCCGAGGAGGCGTTGCGGCACGGCGACCGCGTCACCGCCACCGCCCGCCGCGCGGCCGCGCTGGACGACCTGGCCGAGGCCCACGGCGACCGGCTGACCGTGGAAACCCTGGACCTCACCCGGCCGGCCGACGTCACCGCGGTGGTCGAACGGACCCTGCGGTCCGGCCCGGTGGACGTCGTGGTCAACAACGCCGGCTACGCGGTCGTGGGCGCCGCCGAGGAGATGACCGCCGAGCAGGTGCGGGACCAGATCGAGGTGCTGCTGCTCGCCCCGATGCTGATCACGCGGGCGTTCCTGCCGTCGATGCGCGAGCGGGGCGGCGGCCGGATCATCCAGATCTCCAGCATGGGCGGGCAGGTCGCCATCCCCACGCACAGCGCCTACCACGCGGGCAAGTGGGGACTCGAAGGCTTCACCGAAAGCGTCGCCCGCGAGGTCGCGGACTTCGGCGTCCACCTCACCATCGTCGAGCCCGGCGGCACTCGCACCGGTTTCGCTTCGGCCCTGCGGTACACCGAGGAAACGACCGCCTATCGGGACAACGTCGTCGGCCGGACGCGGCGCCGGCTCGAAGCGATCGGCGACGACGACCTGACCGGTGACCCGGCGAAGCTGGCCGCCGCTGTCTTCCGGACCACCCGCGACCCGAACCCGCCCGTGCGCCTCGCCCTCGGGGCCGACACCTACGACGCCGTCCACGCGGCGCTGAGCGAACGTCTCACCGCGCTCGAAGCCCAGAAGGACCTCGCGGCGACGGTCGCCTTCACGGAGTGATCAGGCGACGGTCGCGTCGACCGTCACCGGGATGTTGCCGCGCGTCGCGTTGGAGTACGGGCAGACCGCGTGGGCGGCCTCGACGAGCTGGTCGGCTGCCGCCTGGTCCACACCGGACAGTTCGGCGTGCAGCGCGGCGCTGAGGGTGAACCCGCCTTCGGGCGTCGTGTGCACCTGCACCTCGGCGACGACCGCGGAGTCGGTCACCGGGACTTTCCGCTGTGCCGCAACGGCTTTGAGCGCCGAGTGGAAGCACGAGGCCCAGCCCGCCGCGAACAGCTGCTCCGGGTTGGTCGCCCCACCGGGACCACCCATGTCCTTGGGGATCGCCAGGGTGATGTCGAGCAGGCCGTCGTCGGACCGCGCCTGCCCTCCCGCCCGGCCGTCGCCGGTCGAGGTGGCGATGCCGACGTACAGGGGTTTGCTCATGACGGGAAGTCCCTTCTCGATCGCGAGTTCGCGATACCGAACGTTCTATCGCTTTCCATCATGAGAGCTCCGCTCGTCGCTGTCAAGACCGAACGTTCTCCCTCTCAAGCTCGCAAGCAGAAGGGGTGGCCGGCCGGATCACGAAGCACACGAAAGCGTTCCGGGTCGGGCTGGTGCGCTTCTTTCGTGGCACCGAGCCGGATCGCTTCGGATTCGGCGGTGTCGAGGTCTTCGACCGCGAGGTCGAGGTGCAGCTGCTGCGAGCGCTCGTCCGACGGCCAGGTCGGCGGCCGGTAGCCGTCGACCAGGGCCGCGCCGAGGTGGATCGGGCCGGCCTTGACCGCGCAGAAGCCCGGTGTCTCGAACGCCAGCTCGCCGCCGAGCAGGTCGGCCCAGAAGCGGGCCAGCGCGGCGGGGTCGGCGCATTCGAGGTTGATCGCGGCGATGGTGGCTACGGGCACGGGGTGCTCCAGGGGAATCGAGGGTCGGATCGGAGGTCAGTGCACGGGGACGAGCGAGGTGTCGAGGAGGCCGCGGTCGCCGTCGAGGCCGTGGGCCAACGCGGCCGCCACGTCCTCGTGCGGGGTGCCCAGGCGGATCGCGCTGACCTCGTCCAGCCGTTCGTACTGCTCCCGGCTGAGCTCGACGTCCAGGGCGTCGAGGTAGCCCTGCAGGTGGGCCGGGGTGCGGGGGCCGACGATGGGGATCATCGAGGTCTGGGCCCGCCCGGCGCGACGGCGCAGCCAGGCCAGCGCGACCTGGACCGGGCCCGTCCCGATCTCCTCGGCGACCGCGAGGACCGCGTCGAGCACGGCGGCACGCTGCCCGGTGTCCGCATCGGCCCGGGCGCTGAGCCTGCCCTGCGCACCTTGCCGGTACTTCCCGGTCAGCAGCCCACCCGCCAGCGGGGAGTACAGGACGACCCCCAGCCCGTGGGCCTGCGCCATCGGGAGGAGCTCCCGCTCCGCGGAGCGTTCGGCCAGGCTGTATTCGGTCTGGATGCCGACCAGCGGCGAAGAGCCGCTCAGCTCCGACCGGACGGCGGCGCCCGCGACCCGCCAGGCCGGGAAGTTCGACAGGCCGCCGTAGCGGATCTTGCCCGCGCGGACCAGGTCTTCGAAGCCGGCCAGGATCTCCGCCACCGGGGTCACGCCGTCGGGGAAGTGGGGCATGAAGACGTCCACGTAGCCGGTCTTCAACCGCCGCAAGCTCTCCTCCAGGGAGCGGATCATGGTCTTGCGGCTGTTGCCGGTGGTCCCCGGCCGGACCTGGGCCTGCCTGGTCCCGCTGTACTTGGTGATCACCACGAACTCGTCGCGCTCACGACCGAGGAGATCACCGAGCACGGTCTCGGCCTCACCGTTCTGGTAGATGTTCGAGACGTCGAACGTGGTGCCGCCGGCCGCGACGAACGCCTCGAAGATCGCCTTGGCGCCCGCCAGGCCCGCGGCGGCCGGGGCCGTGCCGAACGTGGCCGTGCCCAGGACGTACTCCGAGACCCGCAACCCGCTCTGCCGGCCGAATGTCTGGTAGCGCACGGAATCTCCTCGAGGGCACGAGCGGTGGGGTAGGGTTCGGACGCTACCACAAAAAACGAATGGTCGTTCTTTTATGCCGAGAGTCACCCAGGCCCACCTCGACGCACGACGTCAGCAGATCCTCGACGCGGCCCGTGCCCGCTTCGCGAGCCACGGCTTCGCGCGGACGTCCATGACCGACCTCGTCGAGGCCTCGGGCCTGTCCACCGGGGCGATCTACCGCTATTTCAAGGGCAAGGACGAGATCGTCGCCGCCATCTGCGAGCAGTCGAACCAAGCGCTCCCCACCGAGCTGACGGCCGAGTCCGCGCACGACTTCCTCGAGCACGTCCGCACCATGGCGCGCGAGGAGGACCACGCCCGGCTGGTCGCCCAGATCTACGCCGAGGCCGCCGTCTCCCCGCCGCTCGCCGACCTCGTCCGCCGCCAGCTCGCCGAGCTGCGCGCCGCGGTGGCCGGGCTCCTGCCCGGCCGCGAGCCGGCCGAAGCGGACCGGATCGCCGAAGCGTTCGTGACCCTGTGCGGCGGTTACTCCCAGCAGCTCGCCGTCCGCGGCGACCTCGACCCGGCCCCGTTCGTCACCGCTCTCGTGGCGATCATCGAGTCGTGACGCGATCAGCCCAGCACGGTGTCACCTCAGGGCTCGAGTCCCGCGGCGCGAAGCCAGACCACCCGGCAGGTCTCCGACGCCTGGTCGAGCGCCTCGGGAGAGACCGCCGACGCGTGGTAGAACGTCCGCTCGACCATCCAGCAGACCGCGCCCGCCAGGGCCCGGGCGCCGTCGGGTCCCTCGTGGGACGCGACACCGGCCCGCACCAGGATCGCCGTGATGGCGTCGATGAAGATGTCCGCGGTCTCCGTCCACAGTGCACCCAGTTCGGGGATGGCCGAAGCCTGGTCGATCGCCACGCGCATGATCAGGCCGTGCTCGTGCCAGCGGTCGCGGGTGCGCGTCATCGCCGTCGCGATCGCGTCGCGGGGTGCGGCGGGATCATCGGCCGCCGCACGGGACTTCTCGCGCAGTGACTCCACTATCTTCGCAAAGAGCGCGACCAGCGCCTCCTGCTTGGAGCTGAAGTAGAAGTAGGTCGATGCCCGGGAGAGCCCGGCGCGTTCGGCGATGTCGCTGGTCGTGAGCGCGTCGAAGCTCTTGACGCCCAGGAGATCCTCCAGCCCTTCGAGGATCTCCTGCTCACGTAAGTCCCCTTTGGACGGTGCGGCGGAGCGCCGCCGGCCCGCCTTGACCGGATCGGGCATCAGTTCGCCGCGATCTGGTGACCGTCCGGGAAGTCCGTCGAGCGGGACAGCTCTTCCCACGCTTCGATGTCCGCGGACACGGCGGCCCGGCCGTTGCCGACGAGCCTCAGCGCGTCCGAACCGAGCACCAGGTGCACCGGCGGCTTTTCCGCGTCGATCACCTCGAGCACGGCCTCGGCGGCCTTGGCGGGGTTGCCCAGCTGGTGGCCGCTGGCGGCCTGCCGAGCCGCACGGATCGGCTCGAACAGCTCGTCGTAGTCGGCGATCGACCGGTCACTGCGGACCATCGAGCGGCCCGCCCAGTTCGTCCGGAACGAACCCGGCTCGACGATGGTCACCCGGACCCCGAAGCCCGCGACCTCCTTGGACAGCGCTTCCAGCATCCCCTCCACCGCGTACTTGCTGCTGCAGTAGTACGCCATCCCGGGCACCGTCATCAGCCCGGCCATCGAGCTGACGGCGAGGATGTGCCCGGAGCGCCGCTGCCGCATGCCCGGCAGCACCGCGTGGACCGTGGCCGCGACGCCGAACACGTTGGCGTCGAACTGCGCTCGCAGGTCGGCCATCGTGGCCTCCTCGAACACGCCCTCGTGCCCGTAGCCGGCGTTCGCGATCAGCACCTCGATCGGGCCGACGGTGCGCTCGACCTCGCCCACCACGTCGAAGACGGCTTCGTCGACCGTCACGTCGAGCTGCCGCGCAAGGGCGCGCCCGGGCGCGAGCGCCTCGAACTTCGCCAGGTCTTCGGCCTTCCGCACGGTGCCGACGACGGTGTGCCCGGCCGCCAGCGCGGCCTGCGCGAAGGCGCGGCCGAGGCCGCTGCTCGCCCCGGTGATGAGAAACGTTCGATTCGTCATGCCCACGACTCTACGCCGTGTCCAGAAAAATCGACACTGTGTCGACTCTCTCCTTATCGCGGCCTCAACCCGTCGACGACGACGGTGAGCATGCGGCTGAGCTGGGCGCGCTGCCCGGGCGCGCCGGCCACGGAGAGCACGCCGGCGAGGATGCCGCCGACGTCGACCGGATCGAGGTCGCCGCGCAGCTCTCCCGCTTCGGCGCCGGCGTCGAGCACCATCCCCAGGATCTGCAGGACCTCGTCGCAGACCGGTCCGGTGCCGAAGCGCCCGGAGGCACTCATGGCCACCAGGGCTTCACAGATGCCGCGCCGTTCGGCCGCCCACTCGGCGAAGCGGCGCATCCAGGCGTGCAGAGCCTGCGCGGGCCGCTCGGTGGCCAGCAGAACGCGCGCGTCGTCACGCAGCGGGCGGATCTGGTCGCGGTAGACCTCCTCGACCAGGTCCTCCCGGGTGGGGAAGTGCCGGTAGAGGGTGCCACTCCCCACGCCCGCGCGTTTGGCGATCGCGTCCAGGGAAATCGTCTGCCCCGAGGCGAAGGCCTCGGCGGCCGTGGCGATCAGGTGCTCGCGGTTGCGCTGGGCATCGGCTCTCAGGGTGCTCCGTGGAGGTGTCATGGCCTTCGCGATCGGGTTGGCGGGTCGGGACCGAACTAATCGGGGATGTCTCCGGTTAGTGTACCGTGAGCTAAGCGGGGACCTCGCCGCTTACGGGAACAGGAGAAAACGATGACACTCACGCTCGACACCTACCGGCAGCTGGGGCGTTCCGGACTGCGGGTCTCGCCACTCGCGCTCGGCGCGGCCACCTTCGGCAACGACTGGGGCTGGGGCGCGGAGCAGGACGAGGCGCGGAAGCTGTTCGACCTCTACGTCGAACGCGGCGGGAACTTCATCGACACCGCCGTCACCTACACCGACGGCACGTCGGAACGCCTGCTCGGCGAGTTCGCCCGCGACCGGCGCGACAGCCTGGTCCTGGCCACGAAGTACACCACCCTGCGCCGGCCCGGCGACCCCAACTCCGGTGGCGCGAGCCGGAAGAGCCTCTTCGGCGCGGTCGAAACCAGCCTGCGGCAGCTGGACACGGACTACATCGACCTGCTGTACCTGCACGTGTGGGACGACACCACACCCGTGGAGGAGATCCTGCGCGGCTTGGACGACCTGGTCCAGCGGGGCAAGGTCCTCTACGTGGCCATCTCCAACACCCCGGCCTGGCAGATCGCCCGCATGCAGACGATCGCCGACCTGCGCGGCTGGTCGCCGCTGGTGGCGCTGCAGCTGGAGTACAACCTGGTGGAGCGCACCGGGGAGCGCGACCTGATCCCGATGGCGCGGGAACTGGGGCTGGGCACCGTTCTGTGGTCTCCGCTGGCGGGCGGCGTGCTCACCGGCAAGTACCGCCGCGAGGACCTGACCGCGGCGCCGTCCGGCCAGGGCGAGAGCGCCCGCAAGGGGTTCAACCTGGCCCTCGGCGGCGTGACCGAGCGCAGTCTCGCCATCGTGGACGTGGTCAAGGAGGTCGCCGGTGAGCTGGGCCGCACACCGGCCCAGGTGGGACTCGCCTGGACCCTGCGGAACCCGGCGGTGACCGCACCGATCATCGGGGCCCGCACGGCCGCGCAGCTGGAGGAGAACCTGGGAGCGCTGGAGGTCGACCTCACCCCGTCCCAGCTGGCGCGCCTGGACGAGGTCAGCGCGATCGACCCCGGCTTCCCCCACGCCATGCTCGCGAGCGACCACATCCGGGTCCAGACCCGCGGCGACCTGAAGATCCAGGCCCGCTGACGACCGGGCACCACCGCTCGCCAAGGTGGGTTTTCCCGTCCCTGGTTCCCGGTTACCACGCTGGTTTCGCGGACCGCGCTTACGTTGGTGCCGAACAGGATTCGACCAATCCAAGGAGCGTCACCATGTCCGCTTGGACCGCCGAGGACATTCCCGATCTGCGGCACCGGGTGGCCGTCGTCACCGGCGCGAACTCGGGACTGGGGCTGGTCACCGCGACCGAGCTCGCCCGGCACGGCGCGAAGGTCGTGCTCGCCGTGCGCAACACCGACGCGGGGGAGAAAGCGGCCGCGGGGATCCGGCAGTCCGCCCCCGGCGCCGAACTCGAGGTGCGCCGGCTGGACCTGGCGTCGCTGGCGTCGGTCCGGACGTTCGCCGGGAAGCTGACCGCCGACCACGAAGCGATCGACCTGCTGGTCAACAACGCCGGATTGGTCATCCTCGGGCCGCGCAGCACGACCGCCGACGGGTTCGAACTGCACATGGGCACCAACATGCTCGGGCACTTCGCGCTCACCGGCCTGCTCCTCGACGCCGTCAGCCGGGCGGCGGCGCCGAGGGTCGTCAGCCTCAGCTCGATCGTGCACAAGACCGCCACCCTCGACCTCGACGACCTGATGTCCGAACGCGGCTTCGACGGCAGCACCGCTTACCGTCGTTCGAAGCTCGCCACCACGGCGTTCGGCCTCGAACTCGACCGGCGCCTGCGCGCCGCCGGTTCACCGGTCGTCAGCGTGCTCGCCCATCCGGGCGTGACCAGGACCAACCTGACCCCGCGCGCGTTCGGGGAAAGCGGTCTGGCCAAGCGGATCCTCGCGCGGATCTACGCGGTGAGCGCGCAACCGGCCGGGCGGGGAACCCTGCCCCAGCTGTACGCCGCGACCGCGCCGGGGGTGCGTGGCGGGCAGTTCTTCGGGCCGTCCGGCCGCAGGGAGTACCGCGGGCACGCCGTCGAGGTCCGGGCGAGCGCCCGGGCCGCCGACCCGGACTTCGGCCGTCGACTGTGGCGCGCCGCCGAAGCCCTGACCGACGTCAGGTACCTCTGAAACGAGCAGGTCAGGCGTTTCGCTCCTCGCGGAGTTCGTTCCAGCGTTCGAGCATGACCCCCACCTCGTCGAGCATGAACGACAGGAAGTCGCGCATTTCGGCCACCCGCCGCCCGGCAGGCGAGTCCGGGCCGAGGGCCGCGACTCCGTTCTCGGAGGCGTCGCGCCACCGGAGGGTCATGCGGTCGCGCTTGAAGAGGATCGTGTACCAGAGGACGCCGTCGACGCGGTAGTGGACGCGGCGTTCGCCGGGCTCGCGCTCCTTGGCGACCAAACGGATCCGTTCGAGGTCGCGCACGGCGCCGGAGACGGCCGCCGGGCTCACGGACAGCCGTGCGGCAAGCTCGGCGGCGGTCAGGCGGCCGTCATGGGTGGTCACCAGCGCCGCGAGCACCCGCGCGGGCATCCGCCTCAGGCCGATTCGCGAGAGCGTCAGGGCGAGGCTCTCGGCGTATCGGAGAACCGTGTTGTCGTCACAGGTCATTTCGAGCGCGGCCGGGTTGTCACGATGACCAGCATGATCGGCCGGCCGGGCCGAGTCAAGACCGAACGTTCTACCCGCTTCCGTCGATCGTAGTGATCACTACATACAGACCGGCGTTCACTGGGAATGACGGTCCTACCTTCGGGGCCGTCCCCGGTGGGACACTGATCGACATGGCCAACGAGCACCCCCACGCTCGCGAGCTGGGCGAGTTCCTCCGGGCCCGGCGCAACCGGCTGCGCCCGGAGGACGTCGGGCTGCAGCCGGGAGGCCGTCGCAAGGTGCCCGGCTTGCGCCGCGAAGAACTCGCGCTGCTGGCCGGCTTGAGCACCGACTACTACCAGCGCATGGAACAGGGCCGCGACGTACGGCCCTCCGACGACATCCTCGACGCCCTCGCCACCGCGCTGGTCCTCGGCGAGGAGGAACGACGCCACCTGTTCACCCTCGCCCACGCGGCACGGCGCTCGGCACCCGGTTCCCGGCGCCGCGGCCCGGAACGCGTACCGGTCAGCACCCGGCACCTCCTGCACGCCCTGGCGACCCCGGCGCTGGTGCTCGGCAGGCACCTCGACGTGCTCGCCTGGAACCCGCTGGCCGAGGCGCTGCTCGGTGCCCCCGCCGGCCGGTCCGGGACCGAGCGCAACCTGCTCGCCGGCCTGTTCCTGGATCCCGAATCCCGGCTGCGCTGCGCGGATTGGGAAGGGTTCGCCCTGCAGTACCTGGGCATGCTGCGCACCGCGGTCGCCGCCGACCCGGCGCACCCGCGCGCCACGGAGCTCGTGGGGGAACTCAGCATCCGCAGCGCGGACTTCCGGCGGCTCTGGGCCCGCTACGACGTGCGCGAGGCGGTACACGGAACCAAGCTGTTCCGGCACCCGGAGGTCGGCGACGTCACCCTCACGTGGGACACCTATCCCCTGCCCGGCAGCCCGGGGCCGGTGCTTCTCGTCTACACCACCGAACCCGGCTCGGCGGACGCCGAACGCGTCCAGCTCCTGGCGTCCCTGCAGGCAACCCGGCAGCGCGAGACCGGGGTCCGGGCGGTCCCGGCACGCGGCGGCGACGACGCATAGCTTGAGACGGCGTCGCCGGAGCCGGGCGCCGCGTTTCACGACGGGTCATGCCGACAGGGCGACCTTCAGCGGTGCACCCGTGGCCGCGCGCACCTCGTCCTCCGTGACGCCAGGCGCCGTTTCGACCAGCACCAGGCCCTCGGCGGTCACGTCGATGACGGCGAGGTCGGTGATGATGCGGTTCACCACGCGCAACCCGGTGTAGGGCAACGTGTTCTCGCGCAGGATCTTGGGTGAACCGTCCTTTGTGGTGTGTTCCATCAGCACGATGACCCGGCGGGCGCCGTGGACGAGGTCCATCGCCCCGCCCATGCCCTTGACCATCTTGCCGGGCACGGCCCAGTTGGACAGGTCGCCGTGTTCGGAGACCTGCATGGCGCCCAGGACGGCGACGTCGAGGTGGCCGCCGCGGATGATGCCGAACGAGAGCGCGGAGTCGAAGAACGACGCGCCCGGGCGGACGGTCACCGTTTCCTTGCCGGCGTTGATCAGGTCCGGGTCGACCGCGTCCGGTGCCGGGTAGGGCCCGGTGCCAAGGATGCCGTTTTCGCTGTGCAGCACCACGTGCACGTCCTCGGACAGGAAGCCGGGGATCAGCGTCGGCAGGCCGATGCCGAGGTTGACGTACTCGCCGTCACGCAGCTCGGCGGCCGCGCGCGCGGCCATCTCGGCACGGGTGAGGCTCATCGGCCGACCTCCGTCACAGTCGTCTTCTCGATCCGCTTTTCCAGGTCGGGGGCGTACACGACGTGCTGGACGAACACCCCGGGCAGGTGCACCTCGGCCGGGTCGAGCTCGCCGGGTTCGACCAGCTCCTGGACCTCGGCGATCGTGACGCGGCCCGCCATCGCGCACAGCGGGTTGAAGTTCTGCGCGGACTTCTCGAACACGAGGTTGCCGTGCCGGTCACCCTTCGCCGCGGCGACGAGCGCGAAGTCCGTGACGATGGCCTCCTCGAGGACGTGCGTGACGCCGCCGAACTCCCGGGTCTCCTTGGGCGGCGACGCGACGGCCACCGAGCCGTCGGAGGCGTACCGCCACGGCAGCCCGCCGTCGGCGATCTGGCTGCCGACCCCCGCCGGGGTGAAGAACGCCGGGATCCCGCAGCCGCCGGCGCGCAGGCGCTCGGCCAGCGTGCCCTGCGGGCAGAGCTCGACCTCGAGCTCGCCACCGAGGTACTGGCGGGCGAACTCCTTGTTCTCCCCCACGTACGACCCGGTGACGCGGCTGATCCGCCGGTCGCCCAGCAGGATCCCGAGCCCCCAGTCGTCGACCCCGCAGTTGTTCGACACGACCCGCAGGTCGCTGGTCCCCCGCTTGTAGAGCGTCTCGATCAGGGTGGTGGGGATGCCGCACAGGCCGAACCCGCCGACGGCGAGCGTCGCGCCGTCGGCGATCCCGGCCAGTGCCTGCTCGGCGGTGACTGCTTTGTCCATGCCTCTCCTCCTCGGGAGTGGGTCAGCCGGCGAGTGCCGTGACGGTGCGGGACGGGCTGGGCCGGCCCAGGTGCCCGGCGAGCCAGGTGCTGGTGTCGACCATCTTCCGCAGGTCGACGCCGGTCTCGACGCCGAGACCGTGCAGCTGCCAGAGCAGGTCCTCGGTGGCGAGGTTGCCGGTGGCGCTGCCGGCGAACGGGCAGCCGCCCAGGCCGCCGGCGGACGCGTCGACGAGGGTGACGCCCTTGCGCACGGCGGTCAGGGTGTTGGCCAGCGCCTGGCCGTAGGTGTCGTGGAAGTGCACGGCGAGCGCGTCGACCGGGATGCCGGACGCGATCAGGGCGTCGAGCACGGCCGCGACCCGGCCGGGGGTGGCGACGCCGATGGTGTCGCCGAGGCTGAGCTCGGTGCACCCCAGCGCGCGCATGCGGGTGGCCACGTCCAGGACGCGAGGCACGGGCACCTCGCCTTCCCACGGGTCGCCGAAGCACATCGACAGGTAGCCGCGCACGCCGATCCCGGCTTCCCGGGCCCGGGCGACGACCGGGGCGAACATCTCGAGGGACTCGCCGACCGTGCGGCCGAGGTTCCGCCGGGAGAAGGTCTCGGTGACGCTGCCGAACACGGCGATGTCGCGGACACCGAGGTCGAGCGCGCGTTCGAGACCGCGCGAGTTCGGTACCAGCACGGGGTAGCGCACGCCGGGAGCGAGCGTGATCGCGCGGAGGAGCTCTTCGGCGTCGGCGAGCTGCGGTACCCACTTCGGGTGCACGAAGCTCGTCGTCTCCACGACCGTGTGCCCCGCGTCCACCAGGCGCTCGACGAACTCGGCCTTGACCGCGACGGGCAGCACCGCGGACTCGTTCTGCAGGCCGTCACGGGGACCGACCTCGCAGATGGTCACGCGGGGAGGTAGTGGGAGGCCGTCGTGGGGCGTGACGCCGAAGTCCATCGTCCTCCTCTGTCCGTCTGTTCAGTGAACGCCTTCGCGAGTGAACGTCGAGCGCCGTTCATCCGTCAACCACGGCCTGAAATTGCCCATGGAACTTCTCGGTCAGCGAGCATCCGGGCAGCAGGCGTTCACTCAGTGAACGTACGATCGGCGGCGTGACTGCTCCCCCGAACGTGGTCGGCCGGATCGCCGCGGTCCTGCGCGCGCTGTCGGCGGCCCAGCGCACCGGCGCGTCCACCTCCGAGATCGCGCGGGCGAGTGCACTGGCCCGCCCGACCGCGCACCGGCTGCTCGTGGCGCTGGCGGACGAGGGGTACGTGGACCGCGACCGGCGCAGCGGGCAGTGGTACCTCGGGCCGGAGCTGTACCTGCTCGGCGGGGTCGCCGCGAACCGCTACGACGTCACCCGGCACGCCCGCGCGAGCGTGCACCGCCTCGCCGCCGCGACCGGCGAGAGCGCCTTCTTCTCCGCCCGCCGCGGCGAAGAGACGGTGTGCCTGCTGCGCGAGGACGGCGCCTTCCCGATCCGCTCGTTCGTCCTCTTCGAGGGCGCCCGGTTCCCGCTCGGCGTCGTCTCCGCCGGCCAGGTCCTGCTGGCCATGCTGCCGGACCGCGAAATCGACGACTACCTCCGCCGGACGGACCTCACCGCCCAGTGGGGCCCCGAGCACGGGCCGGACGCGGTCCGTGCGCGGGTCGCCCGCACTCGCGAACTCGGTTACGCCGTCAACCCCGGGCTGGTCGTCGAAGGCAGCTGGGGCATGGCCGCCGCCGTGTTCGACCAGGGCGGCGAACCCGCCTGGGCGTTGACCCTCACCGGAATCGAGTCACGCTTCAGCGCCGGTCGCCGGCCGGAGCTGGGCGCCCTCCTGCTGGAGGAAGCCCACGAGCTGACGAAAACCCTGCAGGCGTCCCGCCCGTGAGATCAGGCGGCCGCGAACGCCGCCTTCACCAACTCGGCGACGGCGGCCATGCCCGCCTCGTTCGGGTGGTACGAGCTGCGCCCGGCCGCGACCGAGTACTTCTCCACCCACGGCTCGGCCGAGCAGGAGTCGTGCCCGGCGCTCGCGCCCGCGACGTCCACGACGGTGGCGCCCGCGTTCGCCGCGGCGGCGCGGGTGAAGTCGGCGAGGCGGGTGGCGATGCTGCGCTCGAAGGCCAGCTGGTCGGCGTCGAGCGGCACGCCGGTGCACGCGCTGCCGGCCGGCACGATGGTCAGGTACTCGACCAGGAAGACCTTCGCCGCGGGGGCCCGGTCGTGCACGGCGTGCACCACGTTTTCCAGGCGCCGCTGCAGATCGTCGAAGGTGCGGTTGATCGCGGCCTGGTCGACGGTGCCGCAGCCGGAGCCGCCGCTGGTCAGGCAGGAGTAGGTGCCCAGGCTGCCGAGGTAGTTCACGTCGTTGCCGCCGATGGTCGCGGTGACCACCTGCGTTCCGGGGCCGACGGCCTCGACCTGCGGCGGCTGTCCCGCCTGCCCGGTGTCCAGGACGTTCGCGGTCGTCGCGCCGCTGCAGCTGACGTCGGCCAGCGCCAGCCCCAGGTCACGCGCGACAAGGCTGGCGTAGTTGTGATCCGACCGCGCGCACGCCTGCGGCGTTCCTGGTTGCAGGGAAGGGATTCCCGGCCCGGCGGCGAACGAACTGCCCATGGCGACGTACTCCGCGGCGGCGGGAGCCGCACCGGCCGCGGGAGCGGCGGCCAGCGTCACGACCAAAACCGGCACGAGCAAGAGCGCACGACGAGTCCACATGAGACCTCCGGCAACGGTGATAGGGGTCTGGACGGCCTGGCGGAACCGGCTCCGCCATCGAGTGTGTGCGGGCGGGTGACCAGGCGGCAACTCGAGGCGGATCTTCTGTCCACCGGACAAAGGCGACGCGCAGGTAGAACGTTCTGTCTTGACAGCCGCTCCGCGCCGCCGCTAGTTTCACCGTGTATCGATCGCTCCATAAAGCGGTCCGAGAGCTGGTGAGGACTACCCGTGACGCGGAAACACTGGACCGCACAGGACATTCCCGGGCTGCACGGCCGCACGGCCGTCGTCACCGGCGCGAACAGCGGGCTGGGCTTCGCGATCGCCGACGCGCTCGCCCGGCGCGGCGCGGACGTCGTTCTCGCTTGCCGCAACGAGGAAAAGGCGGCCGCGGCGGCGGATCGGATCTGGGCGAACGCGCCGGGCGCCGTCGTGCGCACGCTGTCCTTGGACGTCGGTTCACTCGCCTCGGTCCGCGCCGCCGCCCAGGGGCTGCACGACGAGTACGACCACCTCGACCTGCTCGTGAACAACGCCGGCGGGCTACGCCCGCGCTACTCGGTCACCGAGGACGGGTTCGAGTCCACGATGGCCGTCAACCACCTCGGACCGTTCGCGTTCACCGGACTCGTCCTGGACCTGATGACCGGCACGCCCGGGTCGCGCGTGGTGATGGTCTCCAGCACCAGCCACCGGAAAGGCGTGCTCGACCCCGCCGAACTCGACCCGGAGCGAGGCCGGGACTACCAGTTCTACCGGGCGTACAGCCGGGCCAAGCTGGCGAACCTGCTCTTCACGTACGCACTGAACCGGCGTCTCGAAGCGGGCGGGGCACGCACCATCGCCGTGGCCGGGCACCCGGGCCTCGCCCGGACCAACGGCGGCCGCGACATGAGCTGGACGGTCCGGATCGTGGCCGACCACCGGATCAACCCGATCGCGCGGGCGATCTCCCAGCCCGCGGCCATCGGCGCGCTGGGACAGCTGCGTGCCGCCACCGACCCGGACGCGCGCGGCGGCGACTTCTACGGCCCCTCGGGACGGGGTGAGCTCACCGGCTACCCGGTGCGCGTCACCTCCAGCGACCTGTCCCACGACGCCGACCTCCAGCGGCGCCTGTGGACGGCGTCCGAGCGGCTGACCAACGTCGTCTACCAGGGGACCACCTCGCCGTGACGGTCCAGGAACCGCAGCCCGGCGGCGCCGGCCCGGGCTTCGAGGACGTCGACGACGGCCGGGACGCTCTCCTCGGGCGCGAGCGGCGCGTCGAACCCGCCGAGCCGGGTCCGGTTGTGGCCGGGGTCGATGAGCAGCTTGGTCTGCCCGTCGCCGGCGTACCGGGTGGCGTAGCTGCGCATCAGCTGGTTGAGCGCGGCTTTGCTGGCCTTGTAGAGCTCGAAGCCCGGCTCGGTGTTGCGTGAGATGCTGCCTTGCTCCGACGACATGACCGCGACGGTTCCCCCGGCCGCGACGAGTCCCCGGAGGGCCTCGAGGGCACGCAGCGGACCCAGCGCGTTGGTGAGCATCACCTCGGTGAACATCTCGGCCGGGACCTCGTCGATCGGCAGGTTCCCCCGGTCGATCGCGGCGTTGACGAAGAGCAGGTCGAGCCGTCGGCCGTCGAGGCGTTCACGCAGCGCGGCCAGCTGCCCGTCACTCGTCATCTCCACCCGCTCGACCTCCAGCCGTCCCTGTGAGACGTCGGCTTTCGCTTGCAGCTCACCGCCTTCCTGACGCGTCGTGGCGATGACTCGCCAGCCACGCCGGACCAGCTCGCCGGCGAGGACGAGCCCCAGGCCACGGGAAGCGCCGAGGACGAGAGCTTGACGATCGGACACGGGGACTCCGTTCACCGCGGGGAATTTGCCTAGACGCGACGTTGCGTCTAGACAGTAGCACGACACGGCGGCCCTGGTCCCGCGCCGCCGATGGGTAGGGTGTTCCGCATGCCCGCCGCGAACGCGCAGCCCCGCAGGGCGCACTCCGGGAACCGGCGGGACGAGACCGCCCGGCTGGCCGTGCTCCACGCCGCGGACGACCTGCTCGTCGAACACGGTTTCAGCGCCCTGACCATCGAAGCGATCGCGCGGCGCGCCGGCGTCGCCAAGCAGACGATCTACCGCTGGTGGCCCTCGAAGGTCGAGATCCTCCTCGACACGCTCATCGAAGACAGTGCCAAGCGCTTCACCGTCCCGGCGGAAAACCCCACGGCGGAAAGCATTCGCGGCTACTTGCGCGCCTTCGCGCGATTCGTCACCCGGGACCCGGCCGGCAAAGTCCTGCTCGCGCTCATCGCCCACGCACAGCACGACTCCACCACGGCGGAAAGCCTTCAGGAGCGCTACCTCGGCCCGCGACGGGCGCAGGAACGCGAAATGCTCGCGCGCGCGACGGACGCCGGCGAGATCTCACCCCGCCTCGGTCCCGACGCCGCCATGGACGCTCTCGCCGGCCCCGTCGTCTACTGCGCCCTGACCGGTTCGAGCATTCCGCGCACCCTGGTGGACACGCTTTTCGAGGACCTGCTCAGGCCGCGCGCCACACCCGCCGTCACAGGGTGACGACGATCTTCCCCTGGGTGTGCCCGCGCTCGGACTCCCGGTGCGCCTCGGCGATCTTGTCCAGCGGGTACGTCGCGGCGACGTGCGGCGTGTACTCGCCCCGAGCCCCCAGCGCGGCACCTTCGGCGAGGACCGCGGAGTCGTTCTCCGCCATGTAATGGCGGACGCCGAGTTCGCTCGCGCGGGCCGCGTCGGCGATCGTCACGACCCGGTCCGCGTCGCCGGCGATGGCGACGAGGTCGGCGAGCGAGCCGGACGCCGCCGTGTCGAGCACGGCGTCGACCCCCGCGGGGGCGAGCGCGCGGACCCGGTCGGCCAGCCCTTCGCCGTAGGTGGTGGGCAGCGCCCCCAGCCCGCGCAGGTAGTCGTGCTTGCCCGCGCTCGACGTGCCGATGACGGTGGCGCCGCGCGCCACGGCCATCGCGACGGCGGCGCTGCCCACACCGCCGGCCGCGCCTTCGATCAGCAGAGTGCGGCCGGACAGGTCGCCGAGCGCGTTGAGCCCCCGGCCGGCGGTGGCGACGGCCAGCCCGGCCCCGGCGGCCTGCTCCAGGGTCCACCGGTCCGGCACGGGCGCCCAGGCGGTCAGCGTGGCGTACTCCGCGGACGCCCCGAACAGGCCACCGAGGCCGAAAACCCGGTCACCGACGGCGACTCCGGCGACGTCTTCGCCGACCTCGTCCACGACACCGGCGGCGTCGCGGCCGGGGATCGCCGGGAACTCGACCGGGAAGACCCCGCGGGTCGCCCCCGCGCGCAGTTTCCAGTCGACCGGGTTGACGCTGGCGGCAGCGACCCGGATCCGGATCTCGCCGGGTCCGGCGTGCGGCTCCGGGACGTCCTCGACGACGAGCACGTCGGCCGGGCCGTAGTCGTGGTAGCGGGCTGCGCGCATGGGGTGGCTCCTTGATCGGTTGAAACGCTCTCCCTGGAAACTAACGCGACGACGCCGCGATCGGGGTCAGCCACACGTCCGCGTCCAGCAGCCCGTCGGGCACGGTCGTGGCCCACCGCGCGACCTCGGCCTCGATCCACGCGAACTCGGCCGTCACGGTGGGCTGCCCGTCGTCGCCGGCCGACCGGCCGGTCGAGGTCAGCCGCCAGCGACGGGCCGGCAGCTCCTGCCGCAGCCGATCCTGCGCCGCGTCGATGTCGCGCTGCCGGTACCGGCTCCCGACCACACACAGAGACGCACCGAAGGTGGGACGCAGAGCGCGCTCGGCACGCTCGGGATCCTCCGCGGCGACGACCAGCACCGGCTGCGCCGGATGGGGACGGAACTGCGTGATCTGCGTGATCGTCAGCTCCGCCCACCTGTCCTGCGGCGGCGGAGATGCGGTGAGGTTGGCCGCCGTCGTGGGACCCACGAGCGGGACGACCGGCCAGCCGCCGACGGGAGGCGGGCAAGGTGGGCTGGTCCACCGGCCCGCCTCCGCGTCCGGCGCCGACGTGGACATCGGTTCTTGGGCCTGGGTGTGGAGTTCACCGTGGCGCCACGTCGCGGTCAGTGTGGCCCAGCCCTCGACCACGCCGCCGGGGTATTCGTCGAGCCGGTCGAGGCGATCGACGTCAACGCCGTGCACGCGCAAGGCGTGCGCGCCTGGGCGGGGAGCCCGTCGCGGACGGGTCATCGGCATGGCCCGCCAGGGCGGACGTTCGAACCACGTCTCCCCGTCGATCACCAAGACGCGACCCGCCGCCCGGACGAGGACACCGTCGCGCACCACCCAGGGGTTCAGGTCCACCCGATCAGTATCGCCGCACAGGTCACCTGAACAGCGCAGTAATACTCACGGCCAGTGGTTTTCTCCACACAAAGGACCATTCTTTCGTGTAAACCAGGGTCTGGTCACAGGAATTACCACAGTGACTAGACTGCTGCCGACGCGAACTACCCATTCGCATCATTCCCCCCGGAGGTGGCGTGACTCTCGCTGTCGACCCCGTCGTGCTCTGCGACTCCCTGTCGGACACCGTCGCGTCGCCGGCTCGGATCCGCGATGCCGCCCTCGGCGGCCAGGACAACTACGCCGCCGACCGCGACGCGCTCCGGGAACTGGACGAGGTCGCACCCGGATTCCCCGACCTGCTGCGCGTGGTCCGCGCGTGGCACGTCCGGGTCGTCCGCCATCTCGCCTCGCGTGGTTTCGGCCAGTTCCTCGACCTGGCCGCCGGACTGCCCGCCGCCGAAGACAACACCCACCAGACCGCGCAACGCCAGAACCCCGACGCGAAGGTCGTCTACACCGGAACCGACAACCTCGTCCTCAGTTACGAACGCGCCCTGCTCGACGACAACGACACCGTCCACGTCGTCCACGCCGACGGCCTTGATCCCCACGCTCTGCTCGCCCACGAAACCGTGCGCGCAACGCTCGACCCGGCCCAGCCGGTCGCGGTCCTGATGACCACCGGCGTGCAGGACGAACCCGACGACGAGCGCCTGGCCGCGGCCCTGTCCGGCTACCGGGCCCTGCTCCCGCCGGGATCGGCTCTAGCGCTCAGCTGCTGGGCACCGCCGGGTGAAGCAAGGCTCCTGAGCGGCGCGATCGAGCGGACCTGGGCGTCCCGGTGCCACCGGAAGATCCGCTGCCGCACCGAGAACGCCGTCGGGCGCCTGTTCTCCGGCTTCGACCTGCTCGACCCGGGCCTGGTGCGCCTGACCGACTGGTGGCCGGACGGCCCGCTGCTGCGCACCCCGCCACCGGCGCACCAGTTCGCTCTCGGCGGTGTCGGCATCAAGAGCTAGCCGCCGCACGGCCGTCACGGACTACG
The DNA here is from genome assembly GCF_044741685.1 of Amycolatopsis sp. NPDC088138. Classification (NCBI taxonomy): domain Bacteria; kingdom Bacillati; phylum Actinomycetota; class Actinomycetes; order Pseudonocardiales; family Pseudonocardiaceae; genus Amycolatopsis; species Amycolatopsis sp. NPDC088138. The sequence goes on along the minus strand of NZ_JBIUTB010000002.1, from coordinate 1,261,721 downwards.
ATTCCCGGGTGACCACACCGGGCGGGATGACCGCCGTTCAGGCCGTCGACCGGATCGAAGCAGCGGGACACCCACGCCCCCAGGACCGCAGGCTGCACGCTCGCGGCGCCGTCTTCGAAGGCCGGTTCGTCCCCAGTGGCCGGCTCACGCAGCTGACCTCGGCGGCCCACCTGACCAGCGAGACCGCCCTGGTCGTCCGGTTCTCCAACGGCTCACCGCAGCACGACGCCGACGACCGGACCCGCGGTATCCGCGGGATGGCCGTCAAGTTCCTCGACGGCGAGGGAAACGGGGTGCACGACCTGGTCGCCGCCAACTTCCGGGTGTTTCCGAGCAGCACCCCGGAAGGCTTCATCGAACTCGTCGAGGCGCTGGCCGGGACCACCGAGACCGCGCTGAAGGACAAGCTCGCCGCGGGCGGCAAGCTCGCCGGGTTCCTGTTCCAGCACAAGGAAAGCCACGCCGGGATCAAGGCGTTCGTCTCCCGGCACGCGCCGGCGAGCTTCGCCACCACGCGGTTCGACGGGCTGCACGCGTTCCACTTCGCCGACGCCGAAGGCCGGCGCCGCGCGTTCCGCTACCGGCTCGTCCCCCAGCTCGGTGAGGTCGACCTCGAAACGGCACGCGCCCTGCCCCGCGACTTCCTGCTGCCGGACCTCGACCGCCGGCTGGCCGACGGGCCCGTCTCGTTCACCCTGGTCGTCCAGCTGGGCGACCCGGGCGACCCGACCCACGACCCGTCGATCGCCTGGCCCGAACAGCGCACCCTGCTGACGGCCGGCGAGATCCGGATCGAGCGGCTCTCCCCGGACTCCGCGAAGTGGGAGCGCCAGGTCTTCGACCCGACGAGGGTCGCGCCCGGCGTCGAGCTTTCGGACGACGCCGTGCTGGCGTTCCGGCCACACGCCTACTCGGTCTCCGCGGAACGGCGGCTGAGCGCCGGCACCGGCCCGGCGCGGTAGTACGGAATCAGCCGTTCAGTCCCAGCCGTCCAGGAGCTTGAGGTCCGAGGGGGCCAGTGTCGAGGTGCTCATCAGCGCCTGGATCAGGTTGTGGTTGAGCATGTTGCCGATCGGCTCGACCAGTTCTTCCTTGGTCATGCCGGGGACGCCGTCCTGGTGCAGCCGCAGCCGGACCGCCGCGATCGTGCGGTCGACCTTCTTCTCGTTCCAGCCTTCGCCGGGCTGCAGTTCCACCATTTCCTCGGCGACCTGCTTGCGGCCGAGTGGCTGGGCGAACGCCTCCTGCGCGAAATAACGCTGGCCCAGCACGACGAGCACCAGTTTCTCGTCCGGGGTCAGCCAATACCGCTTCGGTGGCTGGGTGACGGCGTCGAACAGGGACGGCGGGCAGGCGCCGTCGGGGCCGATCACGTACACCTCCATCACGTGCTCGCGGCCGCGGGTGCCGCGCACGAACATCGGGGTGTAGCCGGGAACCAGCGGGAGGGGGTCGTGCTCGGGGAACAGCCACTGGTCGCCGGGCAGGCGGATCGGCAGGCGGCCGGTGTTCGCGACCTGCCAGCCGCCGTCGCGGTGGCTGATCACCCCGGTCTGCCGGCTGACGCGGAGGTCGTCCTCGCCGATGCACAGGTCCACCTGCGGCCGGTTGCGGCCGAAGCGCAGCTCCCGCCCCGGGGCCGGGGTGACGGTGAGGCCCTGCGAAAGGGCCAGCGCGAAGAGGGAGCCCGGCACCGGATCGGTCACTCCGCCGAGCAGCTGCTCGTACGTCCGCGCGTTCATCCGTGTCCCGCTCATCTGTCCTCCTGCTGCTCCCTGCCGAACGAGCCCATGGTCCCCCGGCCGCGGCGGGACCCCTCCCGTCTCAGTCCGCCAGCCGCTGCGCCACCGTGGCGGCCAGGCGCTGCGCGGGCCCGCACAGCTGATCGGGCTGCTTCTCGCTGTCTTCGACGTCGACCAGCGCCAGCTCGTAAACCCGTGGCTTGGTGCCCTCGACGTAGCTGCGGTAGGCGATGGCCACCTCGCAGTCGGTGTCACTGCGCCCCTGGGGCGTCACCCGGGCGTCGTAACCGCCGACCTTCAGCGGCGTGCTTCCGGAGGTGGCGAAGCTTTCGGCGGGTGTCCGGTCGAAGACGACCTTCGCGACGCCCGACCGGTCGGTGAAGCTCCACTGGCATTCCCAGTCGCCGAAGTAGCGGACCTGGTTCAGCGGCCCCGGGCCGAGCGCCGACGTCACGGCCGCGGTGTCCAGCAGCGCGCACGCGTCCTTGGCGGCCAGCGCCCCGGCGGGGGCCGTGCGGCGGGCGATCCGGCCGGCGTTCAGGGAGACCAGCGCGCTGCTGGTGATCGCCTCCGCCATCCCGCACAGGTCGACCTTCCCGTCCCCGGTCAGGTCCGCGTTGATGACGACCTGGTAGCCGGGCAGCAGCAGGATCCGGGCGCAGCTGCCGTCCTCGGCGGGCAGCCGCTGGATCCCGACCGTGCCGACCTGCTGCACCGGCGCGGCGTCGTCCTGCTCGCCGATCGCGAACTCCACGTTGACGTCGACGTAGTTCTGCCGGTCCTTGGTCAGGTAGACCAGGGCGTCGCAGCGGTCGAAGTTGCCGTAGTCGTGCGAGGTTTCGACGACGCCGTAGCCGGCGAGCGCGTTGGCGTAGGTCAGCGCGCACGGGTCGGCGGTGCGCGGATCGCCCATGATCGACTCGGGAGCCGCGGAGGGCGCGGCGGGCGGCGGCGCGGCCGCCGAGGTGTCGCCCCGGGTCGTGAACCAGGCCACCGAGGACGCCACCAGGACGAGCACGACGATCGCGGCCGCGACCAGCTGCCGGCGCCGGCGGGCGCGCGGTTTGGCCAGCGCCGCGAACTGCTGCCGGGCCGTCTCGGCGGTCGGTCGCGCGTCGGGATCACGGTGGGTGAGACCGGCCAGCAGCTCGCCGAGCGCGGCGTCGGGAGCGGGATGTCCGTCGACGGCGTTCCGGATGGTCATGCCGAGGGAGAACACGTCCGATTCGGCGGTCGCCCGGTGCCCGCGCACGACCTCGGGCGCCTGGAACCCGTGCGTTCCGCCGCCGGTTTTCGGGTCCTCGGCCTGGGTGTCGCTGGCCCAGGTGGCGATGCCGAAATCGGTGAGCTTGGCGGTGCGGTCCCGGGTCACCAGCACGTTCGCCGGGGTGACGTCGCGGTGCGCCATGTTCCGTTCGTGCAGGTGCGCCAGCGCGGCGGCGATCTGCGCGCCGATGGCCGCGGCCTGCTGCGGCGGCAGCGGGCCGTCCTCCTCGCGGAGCTGCCGCAGGCTGCGGGACGGCAGGTACTCCATCACCAGGCAGTTGCGGCCTTCGTCGTCCTTGACCAGGTCGTACGCGGCGATCACGTTCGGGTGCGCGAGCCGGGCACCGGCCACGGGTTCGGCGTCCCCGACCCCTGCCTTGAGCGCCACCAGCCGGCGCAACGTGGTGTCCGTCGCCAGCCAGACGACCCCCATGCCGCCCCGCCCGATCTGCTCCTCCAGGCGGTAACGGCCAGCGACCAGATCACCACGATCCATTCACCGAACATAGCGGACCCGCATTCCCGGAATTGCGGCGGGCAATCGGCGCGGGAAGGGTCCCGCGGTTCCCGGCTTAACGTCCCGTCATGCGCCGCCGGACCCGTGCCCTCTTCGCGCACCTGCGCCAGCGCGGCCAGCACGCCGCTTTCCGCGTCGAGCCGTCAACGGCGCATTCCCCGGCCGCGCTGGCTCGAGCCGGTGATCTCGCCGGCGCGGCGGCGGTGCTGGCGACGACCGAAACGGCGGGAATCGCCGGGCTCGACCTGCTGGCCCGGATCCACGCCCAGCTCGGCGAGCTCGAGCAGGCCGACCTGTGCTGGGCGCGGGTGCAGGCCACCGACCCCGAGCACCCCGGCGCGGCCGCGGGCCGGGCCACGATCACCGCGATCCGCACCCGGCGACGGCTGCGGAGACCCTTACTCCGGCCGGTCTGGGTGACCGCGGCCGGGATGATCGTCGTCGCGGGGGTGATCGTCGTCTGTGGATCGTTTGCGGACGGGCCGGTGGCGGCCACCGCGCGGTGCGACTCGACGCGGGTGACCGAACTCGAACAGCAGCTGGCCGCACAGGAAACCGCCGCCGCCCGGCACGAAGGTGCCCTGAACGCGACCGCTCGGCTGGTGGCGCGGCCCGGCGTGACCGTCCGGACCGCGCCGGACGCCGTGGAGGTCCGGTTCCCCGGCGGCCTCTACCGCGCCGGCGACCAGCTCACCGAGCAGGGACGGCAGCGGTTGCGGGACCTCGGCACGGCGTTGTCCCGCACGGACGGGACGATCACCGTGGTCGGCTGGACGGTGGCCGTGCCCGGCGGGCCGCCGTCGGGTGGTTCACCGGTGGCCTGGGACCGGGCCCGCGCCGCCGCCCGCGAGCTCGCCGCGGCGAGCGGCCTGCCCCTCACCCGGTTCGCCCTGGCCAGTGGTGACCAGGGCGCTCCCCCGTTCCCCGATCCGGCGTCCGACCGCACCGTCACGCTCCGGATCACGCCCTCGCCCTGACGGGTTCACCGGCTGCAGACCGCGCCCCGGATCGAGTGGGACAGGCTCGTGTAGACGGTCTGCCCGTCGGTCGCCCGGACCTCGAAGCAGTAGCGCTGCAAGGGATCCACCTTGACCGTCGCGGTGTGCAGCCGTGACGCCAGCACCGCGTGGTTCGGCTCGCCCTCCGGGGCGACGATCACGGCGTAGTCGGCGTCGGCCAGGGAACTGGTCCAGGTGAGCACGACCTCGTTGCCGCGGTCCACGGGCTCGGCCAGTTCCAGCGCGGCTTCCGGAGCCGGGGCCGGCGGTGCCGGCTGCGGCTTGTCCTCGGCGTCGGGGATGAGCGTCGCCGCAACGATCCCCGCGACGCAGACCACCGCCACCGCACCACCGAGCACGAAGTTCCGGCGACGCCGTTTCGCGGGCGGGGCGTCCAAAGGAGACAGTGCGGCCGACGAGAACCCGGAGACCACCGCGGCGGATTCGGCTTCCGACGGCAGCAGCTCGGCGAACCGCTCGGCGACCCACGCCGCGTCCGGCGGGCGGTTGTCCGGGTGCGGCGCGAGCATCCGGCCCACCATCGCGGACAGGATGACCGGGACACCGGGGTCGTCGATCGCCGGGACCGGGCTGCGCAGCAGCCGCAGGATCCGCTCCCCGGCCGGCTCGCCGAGCTGCCCGGGCAGCGGGGGTTTGCCGGTGAGCACCCGGTACAGGAGCGCGCCGAGGCCGTAGAGATCCGTTCGCTCGTCGAGGGTTTCTTCGCGCAACGTCTCCGGCGCCAGGTATTCCAGCTCGCCGGCGACGTCCCGCGGGAACGCCCGCCGCACGGCGACGCCGAAGTCGGCCAGCACCGGTTCGCCGGTCGGGCGGAACAGCACGTTCGCGGGCTGCACCCGGCCGTGCACCACGCCGGCGGCGTGCGCCCCGGCGAGCGCGGTCGCCAGCACGTGCCCGAGCACGACGGCCTCGCCGGGCAGCAGCCAGCGCCCGCCGTCGACCAGCGCGGCGAGGGACTGGGGGCACAGCTCCATCCGGAGCGCGTGCCGTCCGTCGGACAGCTGCTCGACGCCGTCGACCGGGAGCACCGACGGCAGGTCCCGGAGCCGGGCGCGGTCGTCCTCCACCTCCGCCAGCGTCGCGCGGTCGAAGCGGGCCGGGAAGATCTTGAGGGCCACCGGAACGTCGTCGAACACTCCGGAGTGGACAGTCGCCACCGGACCGGCACCGAGGGTGCGTTCGTCCGGCACGGTCACCACCGCGTTCATCACCATCACCTCAGCTCGGCACCGCACGCAGGCTGCGCACGTCGAAGGCGGCCCGCACCCGGGCGCGCCACGGCGTCCCGGTCAGGCCCTTGCGGATGGCCCGCACGGCCGACCACGCCTGTTCCACCGTCCGGTGATCGACGGTGTCACCGGACCACAGCGCGACGTCCACCAGGCGGGCCAGCCACACCAGCCCCTCCGCCACCGATTTGTCCACAATGGACGGAAGGTCACGGGCGAGATCGCGCACGGTCGCCCCGCGAGGAGTGGCGAAGCCGTACGCCCGCAGCACGTCCCGCGCCTCCTTCCAGGCCGCGACGACGGCGTCCGCGCCGGTGCGGCGACGTCGCCGGGCCGTGCGCACGGCGCGCAGGACCGGGATCGCCACGGTCAGCACCAGGAGGAGCGCGAGGAGCCCGAAAGCCGGCCAGGCGAGCACCTTCTCGGGCCGGTCCGGCTCCTCGGTCGTCGGCGCCGCGGAATCGACGTCCGGGTCCTGCAGCTGGGGCTGCGGCGGGAGATCGTGGCGCGCCTGTTCGGTGACGCGGGACAGGCCGGCCGGCGCCGCACCCGCGCCCTTGGCCGCACTGCCGGTCGGGTCCAGCGGCACCCAGCCGACCCCCGCCACGGCGACCTCCGGCCACGCGAGCGTGTCTCCATTGTGGACGGTCACCGTCCCGTTCCCCCGCGGCGCCCGGAAGCCGACCGCGATCCGGGCGGGGATGCCCACGATCCGGGCCAGCGCGACGTAGGAGGCGGCGAACTGCTCGCTGGTGCCCGCTCGGGTGCCGAACAGGAACGTGCGCAGCTGCGCCCAGCCGCTGCCGGTCGGCAGCACCGGCCCCACGGCCTGGTGGTAGTGCTCGGCGAGGTAGCGCTCCAGCACCAGCGCGCTCCGGAACGACGGTCGCAGCCCGCCGGTCGCGGTCTTCGCCAGGTCGGCCACGCCGGGTGGCACCTCCCCGACCCCACCCGCCACCGCGGCCGGATCGATGCCGGCGTCGAGCAGGTCCTCCGGCGCGACGGCCGGTTCGCGCCAGCCGAGCTCGTAGCCGACCGCGCCCTGGCGGCCGGGCAGCAGGAGCGTGCCGGTGCGCGGGTCGACCAGCGGCGCGACCCCGGAAACCGCGGCGGGCTCGGCCTGGCTCGGCAACCAGGGCCCGCCCGACCCCGCCGGCACCGTGATCCGCGCGTGGAACGCGGCCTCGCCGAGCGACGACCCCAGCCGCAGGTAGTTAGCGTCGGCGTGCCAGGTGACGCCGTCGAAGTCGTCGAGGACGGCCGTCCGCCACCGGTCGACCGGCGCGGTGCTCGTGTAGCTGAACACCGGCGGGGCCGGGTGGGTCAGCCGGTCCGCGACGTCGTCGAGCGGATCGTCGACCCGCAGGGTCGGCGGCGAGACGGGGTTGTGCGAGATGGCCAGCGACGGCCGGTTCCCCTGGTCGAGCGCGGTGAGCCCGGCCGCGAGGGCCACCGCGACCAGCGCGGACGGCACCACGAGCAGCAGCCGCCCGGCGCCGCGGCGGGTGACGGCGAGCAGCGCACCGGCGACGACGCAGTAGGCCAGCCCGGCCGCCGTCGCGACCGGCCCGGACAGCGGCGTGCAGGCCTGGCTCAGCCCCGCGACGGCCAGGCCGGGCGTCAGTGCCACAACCGGACGACGTGACAGCTCGACCCCGAGCACCGCGGCGACCAGCACCGCGAGCGGGACGAAGAGCAGCAGCTCCGGCTCCGGGCGCGCCGGCCAGGTGGATTGGAGGGTCAGCTGCCAGGACCGGGTCACGCCGTCGAGCAGGCCGCGCAGGAGGGTTGCGTCGGGCAGGCGCGGGCCGAACTCCAGCTCCCCCAAGGCGAGCAGCCCGGCGAGGAGGGCCAGCAGCGGCCGCCACGGCGCCAGGGCGGTGACGCGGGCGCACAGCTCGGTGACGGCGAAGCACACCGCTACCACTACGGCGATCGGCAGTAGGAGCGGGCCGAAGCCGAAGACGGGGGTGAACAACAGGCCAGGGAGGCCGGTGGCGAGCAGGAGGAGGGCTGTCGTGGTGCGTTGTGTCCACTGTGGAGTCATCGGGGCACCGCCTTCCAACGGTGGGCAGCGCTGGACACCGGCAGCAAGGTCGCCCAGAGCAGACCGGTGTCGAACAGCAGCAGGGCTACCGTCGTGCGTTGTATCCACCGTGGAGTCATCGCGCCACCGCATTCCAACGGCGGGCGGCGCTCGACAACGGAAGCAAGGTCGCCCTGAGCAGACCGGTGTCGAGCAGCATCAGAGCTGCCGTCATGCGTTGTGTCCACTGTAGAGTCATTGGGCCACCGCGTTCCAACGGCGGGCGGCGCTGGACACCGGAAGCAAGGTCGCTCCGAGCAGACCGTTGCCGAGCAGCAGCAGGGCCGCCGTCGTGCGCTGCGTCCATTGTGGATTCATCGCGCCACCGCATTCCAGCGCCGCGCCGGGCACAAAGGCGAACAACCGGGGCAGACCGGTGACAAGCAGCAGGAGGGCCACAGCCTTGCGTGGTGTCCACCGTGGAGTCATCAGGCGGCTGCGTTCCAGTGCCGTCCCGGAGGCCTCGCGCAGGTGAGCGATCCGGCTAGCGCGAAGCAAGACCATCGTCGTGCGGTGTGGAGTCATCGCGACACCGCGTTCCAGCGCCGAGCCGCGTCGGCGGCGTCGGAGACCTCGAGCACGGTCGCGCCGGGAATCCCCGCCAGCGATCCGGCCGGCCCGAACACGAAGACCACGAGCGGCGCGTACCGGTCGCGCAACGCGGCCAGCGCGGCCCGGTCGGCGGCCGTGCCACCCGCCGTGACCACGGCGAACCCGCCGACCCCACCCCGCGCCAGCTGCTCGGGAACCAGACCCGCAGCGGCGGACGGCTCGAGCACGCACAGGGCGTCCAGCAGCGGCCGCACCGCTTGCACACCCCCCGAGGTGTCCAGGTCCAGACCGCCGGAGGACACCAGCCGCGCCGGGCGGTCCGCGTGGGCCGCGGATGTCACCAAGGACGCGGTGAGGTCGATCGCCTCCTCCAGCAGCGCGCCCTCCAGGCGGCTGTCCAGCAGCGCGGTGAACCGCGGCTGGTCGGGGTCGGCGTAGTCGCGGACCATCAGCTGCCCGGTCCGCGCGGTCGCCTTCCAGTGCAGGTGGCGCACTTCGTCGCCGGGCACGTATTCGCGCACTTCGCGCAGGTCGTACGAGCCGCGCAGGCGGTCGTCGACGGCGGTTCCCTCGTGGTGGTGGCGTGGGCGGCCGCCGCCGGGCGGGTGCAGGACGTGCACCCGCGGGTGCACCCAGAGCGTCGCGATCTCGCCGGCGGTCAGGCGGCGGTGGCCGAGCCCGAACGGGTCGCCGCGGTCCAGGGTGAGCGGGCCGACCTGGTGCCGGCCGCGCCGAGCCGTCGGCAGCTCGTAGTGGTGCGTGGCTTCGGCGTTCGGGGCCAGCGCGCGGATCCGGACCGCGCGCACGCCGCCGCCGATCCGGTCGCCCGCGCTGAACGCGCCCTGCCGCCGGCCGGTCGGGTTCCGCACCCGCAGCGCGGCCATCGCCGGCCGGCCGCGCTCGACGCGGTCCGGGTAGACCTCGCGGGTGACGGCGACGCGCGGCCGCCGTCCGGTCAGCACCACCGCGGCCACCAGGGCACCGGCCCCGGCACCCGCGATCGCCAGGAAGAACGGGTAACCGGCCCACTGGCCGAAGGCGAAGAGCACGACGGTGCCCGCGAGCACCCCGGTACCACGCCGGGTCAGCCGGATCATCAGACCTGCGACCCCGCCTTCATCGGCGCGGGGGTCGCGGCGAGCACCTCGTCGACGACGCCGTCGGCGCGACGGCCGTTCAGCTCGGCGTCGGAGGTGAGGATCAGCCGGTGCGCCAGCACGGCGTGGGCGACGTCCTTGACGTCGTCGACCGTGACGAACGCGCGGCCGTCGGTCGCGGCGTACCCCTGGGCGGCGCGGATCAACGCGATGCTGCCGCGCGGGCTGGCGCCGTAGCGCAGCGCGGCGTGCGTGCGCGTCGCGGCCGCGAGCCGGGCGGCGTACTCGCAGATCGCGCGGTCGACGTGCACCGCGCGGACCTGCTGGATCGTCTGCTGCAGAGTCGGGATGTCGACCACCGGCGAGAGCTCGTCCGGCCCGACCCCGGCGCACTCGCCCATGATCACCATGACCTCGGACGCGAGGTCGGGGTAACCGACGTCGAGCCGCATCAGGAACCGGTCCAGCTGCGCCTCCGGCAGCCGGTAGGTGCCGGCCAGCTCGATCGGGTTCTGCGTGGCGAGCACCAGGAACGGCCGCGGCACCTCGTGCCGGACCGCGTCGACCGTGACGGTCCGCTCCGCCATCACCTCGAGCAGCGCCGACTGCGTCTTCGGTGTGCCGCGGTTGATCTCGTCCGCGACCACGACATTGGCGAACACGCCGCCGGGGTGGAACTCGAACCGCTCGTCCTTCTGGTGGTACACCGGCACTCCGGTGATGTCGCCGGGGAGCAGGTCGGGCGTGAACTGGATGCGGTTCCACGAGCCGCCGATGCTGCGCGCCACGCACCGCGCCAGTGTCGTCTTGCCGACGCCGGGCACGTCTTCGAGGAGCAGGTGGCCCTCGGCGAACAGTGCGGCGACCGTGAGCCGCACGACCTGCGGCTTGCCGCGCAGTACACTGTGGACGTTCGCCGCGATGCGCTCGTAGACGGCGCCGGGCGGGAGTGCTTGCGTCATGGCTTCTTCCACTTGATTCGGTTGGATTCGACGGTGCCGTCCGGGGTGACGACGCTGACCCAGATCGTCTGGCCGGGTTCGTCGTAGTCGAGCTCGTTGTAGGTGAGCGAGCCGCTCGAGTTGGTCGTGGCGTATTCGGTCTGCACGTTGCCGGTGCTGTTCGAGCTGAGCCTGATCCCGTAGCGCGTGTTCGGCGCGAACCCGGTCATCGTCACGTTCACGGCCGCGCAGTCGGGCGCGTCACAGCTGCCGCTCGTGGTCGGACGGCCTTCGCTGATGGTGATCTTCGGCGACGGCACGGTGAGCGACTTCGACCCCGCGGCGCCGGTCCGCGTCTGCCCGTCGGACGTTCGGGTCACCGCCCGGACGGTGAACGTGTAGGTCTTCCCGGCGCTCAGCCCGGAGTACGCCGCCGTCGTGCCGGACACCGTCTGCTGCGCCAGCCCCGTGCCGGTGACGACGTAGTGCACCAGCTGCCCGCCACCGAGGTCCGGCTGGGTCCACGACAGCGACGCGCCGCCGTTGCGGTAGGTCGCGGTGAGCTTCGGTGCCGACGCGGCCGCCGCCGGGGTCGCCGACGCCGAAGCACCCGGCCCGGTACCGGCGTTGTTCACCGCGACGACGGTGAACGTGTAGCGAGTTCCGTTGGCCAGCCCGGTGACGGCGACCTGACGGCTCCCGCCGCCGACGGTTTTCGAGCCGCCGGCCCAGCTGATCCGGTAGGAGGTCACCGGCGCGCGGTTGTCCGCCGCCGCGCCCCAGCTCACCGTCGCCGAGCTGTCGCCGCCGGTGGCCGACACCCCGGGCGGGGCGCCCGGCGGGCTGGCCGGCACCGCGGGCGGCGACGGCTTTCGCGGCGGTGGCGGTGGCGGGTTCTGCGGCTTCGGCTTGTTACCCGCGTCGACGTCCGGCTTGGACCCGGTCCCCGGCTGCTGCCCGGGCGTCGGCTGTCCCGGCGTGGGGTGGTCCGGCACCGGCTGGTCCGGCTTGCCGGCCGGGGGTACGACCGGGACGTCGGTGACCTTGCCGTCCTTGCCGACGACCAGGACGTGGGTGCCCTGCCCGCCGTCGACGTAGACGCGGGCGTCCTCACCGCGCACGAGCCGGGACGTTCCCTCGGGCGGCACCGGCTTGACGTCGGCAGGCCGCCCGGCGGCGTCGAACGTGAGCAGCGTGCCGGAGCTGCGGTTGACCAGCGCGACGACCGAACCACCGGCCACCGGGCCGTCGTACTGCCCCGGCGGCAGGTCCACGACGATCGGCTTCTGCGGGTGCGCTGCGGGATCCACGAGGTACAGCCGGTTCCCCGGCGGGTCGAGGACGGGCACCCGGCCGGCGACGTCGTTGGCAGCCGGGCGCAGGTCCGCGCTCGCCGTGACGCTCATCGGCACCGCTGCGCCGAGCCCGCCGCCTTCGACCTGGCGCAGGGCGCCGTCGGTCGTGTCGACGAAGTGCAGGGTGTCGCCGACCAGGGTCAGCGCGCCGACGTGGCCGGGCGGGAGGGTCACCGGGCAGGCGGAAACGCCGGCCGCGCCGCGATCGACCCGGCAGAGCAGGCCGGAAGTGGTGCGGGGCAGCCAAAGCGTGCCGTCGGCGGTGGCGACCGGGTCACCGACCGGGCCGCCGGCGGACATCGTCGCCGCCGGGTCGCCGAGCCGGGCGATCCGGCCGGCGTGGCGGTAGACGACGTACGGGCCGCCCGCGGTTTCCACGCCCACCGGGACTTCGGCCGACGGCGGCACCACCGACGGCCCGGCGGTCAGGTCCGACCGGCCGAACTCCGTGATCCGCGTGCCGCCGACGACGTACCCGCTGGTGTCACCCTGCAGCACCTGACTGCCCGGGTCGCCGGGCACGGCGGCCTGCACGTCGATGCCCGCGGTGCCGCCGTCGACGTGGAAGGCCACGTGCAGCACGGAGTTGTAGACCCAGTGGCCGCCGGGGACCACCCGCAGGCCGGGCAGTGAGTCCGCGGCGCCGGTGACCGCGGCCCCCACGCCCGCGGTCACCACGGCGACGATCGCCACGACCGGCAGCCGGGTCCGCCACGAGTTCTTCCGCCGAGTGGTTTTCGTCACGGGAGCGGACAGTAACCAGGCGAACCGGGAGGGGTCCCGCGCTCGGCCGGGGCCGTGCTGCCAGGGACTTACCGCAGCTCAGGTGCGTGATCCCCAGCAGGCATCCGGCGCGGGTGATCGGCGTAACCCGTGGCGGCACCTCAGCTGTACCGGGACATCACCGCGCGGCCGGAAACCCGTGGCACGCACGGTCGAAGTCACCGCTCAGGCGGCGGTCCCCGTCACCCGGCTGCCGGGCGCCGCGGACTTCATGAGGCGGCCGAGGACGACCGCGTGCTCGGCGAACCGCTGGTAGACGCGGCTCAGTGCGGCGATGTCGGCCGGCTCGCCCAGCGTGGCCAGGATCCGGCGCAGGTCGGCCAGGTCGTCCTCCACCCCGATCGACGCTCGGGCGTGCCCGTCGTCGGTGGCGGCCAGTTCCACCAGCCACACGGCGAGCCGGCCCAGCTCGACGAAGGCCGGGGTCAGCGCGTGCGGCACCACCGGGTGCGGGTAGGCGCGCTGGACGGCCCGCGCGACCTGGAGGACGAACCCGCTCAGCCGCTCCAGCTCGGTCAGCGCGTGGATCGCCGCGAGGACCGTCACGGCCGGTGCCCGCAGCGCCAGGACCGTGTGCACGCGGCGGGCCAGCTCTTCGCGCTCCCGGTCGAGCCGGACCGAATCGGCCACGATGTCGTCCGCCAGCGCCACGTCGGCTTCCTCGAGGGCGACGGTCGCGCGCTCCATCGCGGCCGCGGTCGCCCGGGTCAGCCACACCAGGTCGGCGGCGGCGGATTCGAGGCCGGCGGTCGTGCGCATGCCTCCACACTGTCCATCCAGGACAGCCCGCGTCCAGCACTTTGACGGGAATTCAACGCGCTACCCTCCACGGCATGGCCCGCACCCGTCTCTACCGCGACGGGGTCCTCGTCGCCGAGGACTTCCCGGCCGCGGACGTGTCCGACCACCTCGCCGACCCGGCGGCCACCGTCTGGCTCGACCTGTGCGCCCCCACCGAGGCGGACCTCGCCACGATCAGCGAGGAGCTCTCGCTGCACAAGCTGGCGGTCGAGGACGTCGTGCAGGACCACCAGCGACCCAAGGTGGACCGGTACGACACGCACTCCTTCCTCACCGCCTACGCGGTGCGGCTCGACGTCAAGACCGGCGACCTCGAAGCGATCGAAATGGACGCGTTCATCACCGAACGCGCGCTGGTGACCGTCCGGGAGAACGACGACTTCGACATCACCGAGGTCCTCACCCGCTGGGACGCGACCGCCGAGCTCGCCAAGAGCGGCGTCGGTTACCTCCTGCACGGGCTGCTCGACTACGTCGTCGACAGTCACTTCGAGGCCGTGCAGTCCCTCGACGAACAGATCGAGGCCCTCGAGGACCTCGTCTTCGACGACGACGTCGACCACCGCGAGATGCACCGCCGCTCCCTGCACCTGCGCAAGAGCCTGGTCCGGCTCCGGCGGGTCGTGCTGCCGATGCGCGAGGTCGTCAACTCGCTGATGCGCCGCGACCACAACGTCTGCGACAGCGGGCTGATGCCGTACTACCAGGACGTCTACGACCACGTGCTGCGCGCGTCGGAGTGGACGGAGTCGCTGCGCGAGCTCATCACGACCATCCGCGAAACCCAGCTGAACCTCCAGGCGAACCGCCTCAACACGATCATGAAGAAGGTGACCGGCTGGGCGGCGGTGATCGCGGTGCCCACCGCGATCACCGGCTTCTACGGCCAGAACATCCCTTACCCGGGTGTCGACCAGCCGTGGGGGTTCTGGGTGTCCACGGTCGTCATCGTGGTGTTCTCCGCCGGGCTCTACGTGTTGTTCAAGCGCCGCGACTGGCTCTGACGTTCGTTTAGAACGTTCTAACGCTTGGAGAGTCGTGTCCCTTGTCACCTCGCCGTAAGCGTTATATCGTTGCGCGGCACCGGTATTGAAACGATTCAAGAGTCGCCCGCCAATGGAGGATGTGCGATGAGATCGCGTGTAGCGGGAGTCTCGGCCGTGCTGGCCGTCGTGCTGGCCATGTCCGGCCTGGGAACGGCTCCGGTCCTGGCCGACCCGGGCGGGCACACGAAGGGCCTGGACGCCGGGACGCTGACGGTCGAGCACCAGGCGGACCCGCTCGGCGTCGACGTGGCCAAGCCCCGGCTCGGCTGGGTGCTGGACGCGGACCAGCCGGGGGCCCGGCAGTCGGCCTACCAGGTGCAGGTGTCGTCGGCCCCGAACCGGACGGGCGACGTGTGGGACAGCGGCCGGGTGCCGTCGGCGAAGTCGTTCGACGTCGCCTACGCCGGAGCCGGGCTGCGGTCGCGCACGCGGTACTACTGGCGCGTCCGGGTCTGGGACGCCGCCGGCCGCGCATCGGACTGGAGCGACGCCGCGTGGTTCGAGACGGCGTTCCTGACCGGCGCCGACTTCCACGGCGACTGGATCGGGGCGCGCGCGGAGCCGGTCACCACGTCGCTGCAGGGCGCGAACTGGATCTGGTACCCCCAGGGCAATCCGGCGGACTCCGCGCCGGTCGGCACGCGGTACTTCCGGCGGGCGTTCGACGTCGGCGCCACGGTCACGGCGGCCCACATCCAGCTCACCGCCGACGACAACTTCGTCCTGTCCCTCAACGGGAAGCAGGTCGCGAGCTCGCCGCCGGTCACCGACTCGTGGCGGACGGCCGTCGACGTCGACCTCACCGCCGACCTGCGGCCCGGGCGGAACGTCCTCGCGATCCAGGCCGCCAACGCCCAGCCCGGCCCGTCCGGGCTCGTCGGCAAGCTGCACGTCGAGACGTCGGCGGGGGCTCCGGTCGACATCGTCACCGACGCCTCCTGGAAGGCGTCCGACACGGACACCACGGGGTGGCAGCAGCCGGACTTCGACGACTCGGCGTGGCCGGCCGCGCTGGTGGCCGCCGCCTACGGCTCGGGTCCGTGGGGCAACTCGGTCACCGCGACAACGCCGCCGGAACCGTTGCTGCGCAAGGACTTCACGGCGGGCAAGCGGATCAAGTCCGCACGCGCGTACGTCGCCGGTCTCGGGTACTACAAGCTCTACCTCAACGGCAACCGGGTCGGCGACCACGAGCTGGACCCGGCGTTCACCGTCTACGACAAGACGGATCTCTACGCGACCTACGACGTGACCCAGGCCCTGCGGTCCGGGGACAACACGATCGGCGTGAGCCTGGGCCGCGGCTACTACGCGATGACGAACCCCGACGAGTGGCTGAGTTCGCCGTGGCACGGTGAGCCGAAGCTGAAACTCGAACTCGACGTCACCTACACCGACGGCACGAGCGGGCGCGTCGTCAGCGACGGCAGCTGGTCGCTCGCCGACGGCCCCACCACCTCGGAATCGTTGTGGTTCGGCGAAACCCACGACGCCCGGCTCGAGCAGCCGGGCTGGAACAACACGGGCTTCGACGACTCCGCTTGGCGCCCGGCGCGTGTCGTCCCGGCGCCCGCGGGAACGCTGCGGGCGCAGTCGTTCCCGCCGATCAAGGTGACCGACACGCTGGGAACCGGCAAGGTGACCACCCCCGCCCCCGGGACGACGGTGCACGACTTCGGCAGCCCGACCGCGGGCTGGGCGGAGGTCGGCGTGCACGGGCCGGCCGGTGCCCAGGTGACGATCACCTACGGCGAGAAGCTGAAGGCCGACGGCACCGTCGACAACATCGGCGGTTTCGGGATGGAGCTGCAGAAGTACACCTACATCCTGAAGGGCGGCGGGCCGGAGACGTTCACGCCGAGCTACTCCTACGCCGGGTTCCAGTACGTCCAGGTCGCCGCGCCCGCGGGCGTCACCGTCGATGCGGTGACCGGGCAGCGGGTCCACACGGCGGTCGCCAAGACCGGGGACTTCAGCAGCTCGAGCGACCTGCTCAACCGCTACCACACCGCCGAGGCGAACACGATCCTCAACAACCTGCACTCGGTGCCGACCGACACCCCGATGTACGAGAAGCGGCCCTACACCGCCGACGCCTTCCTGGCCGCCGACGCCGCCATCGGCAGCTTCGACATGGAGAACTTCTACGAGAACTGGATGCGGGCCCACCGCGACGACCAGACGCCGGAGGGGAACATCGGCCAGACCGTGCCGGGCACCGTCGGGGCCAAGCAGGTGATCGACCCGGTCTGGTCCGCGAGCTTCGTGCTCGTCGACTGGGATCTCTACTGGTACTACGGCGACATCCAGCCCCTCGCGGACAACTACGAGGCGATGAAGGCGTGGCTCGGGTTCTTCGAGAAGAACATCGCCAAGACCGGCTACATCTACACCGGCGGCAGCTACGCCGACTGGCTCGCGCCCGGGTTCGCCCAGCCGCCCGAGGGCGCCCGGCTCGCCGGCACCGCCTACATCCACAAGACCACCACGACGATGGCGGAGATCGCGCGTGCCCTCGGGCACAACGACGACGCGGCGCGCTTCGACAAGCTCGCCGGCACGATCGCCGGTGCCTTCAACACCACGTTCTACGACGCCTCGAAGGGGGCGTACTTCGACGATCCCGCGGCGGGCTACCGCCAGACCAGCAACCTGCTGCCGTTGAGCCTCGGCATCGTGCCGGCCGCGGCCCGCGCCGGTGTCGTCGCGAACCTCGTCGGCGACATCAAGGGCCGTGGGGTCCACCTGAACACCGGGGCGCTGGGCACGAAGCTCATCCTCCCGGTGCTGACCGAAACGGGGAACGCGGAGCTCGCCTACAGCGTCGCCACGAACCCGACGTACCCCGGCTGGGGCTACTGGTTCCAGGCACTGGGCGCGACGACGATGTGGGAGGAGTGGCAGGCCGGGTCGCGGTCCCACCAGCACGCCTTCATGGGCACCGTCGACGACTGGCTGTACCAGGACGTCGCCGGGATCGAGCCCGCGGCGCCGGGCTACACGAAGGTCAAGATCCAGCCCTCCCCCGTGGGCGACCTGCGGCAGGCGTCGGCGCACGTCGACTCCCCGCTCGGCCAGGTGCGCTCGGACTGGACCCGGGACAACCGGAACCGCTTCACGTTGCGGGTCGGCGTGCCCGTCGGCGCGACGGGTGAGGTCTTCGTACCCGTCGCCCGGGGGCAGCGGGTCAACGCTCCGGCCGACGCGACGGCGGAAGGCACGCAGAACGGCTACGCCCGCTTCCGGGTCGGCTCCGGGACCTACGAGTTCCGGGCCGGCTAGTCCAGGGTGGCGATGCCGGCCAGGAAGATGTCGACGCCGGCGAGGAACTGCTCACGGTCGTCGTGCTCGCGCAGCTGCGTGACCGACGCGTGCACGAACGGGTAGCGGGCCGGGTCCACCTGCGCCCACTGCGCGGCGGCGTTGTCCAAAAAGGACGCCCGGTCCGTCTTGGTGTCGGCCAGGTACCGGGCGTTCGCGGCGTTCTGCACGGCGACACCGAGCACGTAGTTCGTGAGCGTGCCGGCCGCGTCGAAGCGCGCCCGTTCGGGGACCGCCAGCGCGTCCAGCAGCCGGGCGATGCTCTCGTAGAAGTCCAGCAGCGCGGGCCGCCACGGCTGCCGGGAGAGTTCGGCCCCGACCCAGGGGTGCGCGTCGACCGCGTCGAACAGGCCGAGGGCGAGGCGGCGCAGGGTCGCACGCGGGTCCTCGTCGAGGGCCGCGCCGGACAGCACGCGCGTGATGATGTCGTCGGTGGCGGCGGCGAGCAGGTCGCCCTTGTCCGCGACGTGGTGGTAGATCGCGCCGTACCCGGTGCTCAGCCGGATGGTGAGCGCGCGCAGCGTCAACGCGCTCTCGCCGCCGCTGTCCAGGAGCTCGGTCGCGGTTTCGATGATCAGCTCCCGGGACAGGCTGTCCGTGCGCCGCGGGGAGCGCGGCGCGGTGTTCTTGCCCATGGTGCTCATCATCGCACGACTGGATCGCCGATCCAAACCCGTGCTAGCTTGATTGGAGTGACGATCCAATCCGACTCCGGAGGAACCATGACAACCCCGGTCACGATCATCGGCGCGGGCCTCGGCGGCCTGGTGCTGTCCCGCGTGCTGCACATCCACGGCATCCCGTCCGTCGTTCACGAGGCGGAATCGTCGCCGTCGGCGCGCACACAGGGCGGGCTGCTCGACATCCGCGACTACAACGGCCAGCCGGCGCTGGAGGCGGCGGGCCTGACCCAGGAGTTCCGCGACCTCGTCCTGGAAGGCCGCCAGGCGATGCGGCTGCTGGACCGGGACGGGCACGTCCTGCTCGAAGTGCCCGACGACGGCACGGGCGGCAACCCCGAGGTGCAGCGCGGTGAACTGCGGCGGATGCTGCTCGACTCGCTCCCGGCCGGCACCGTCCACTGGGGACACAAGGTCACCGGTGTCCGCGCCCTCGGCGACGGCCGTCACGAGGTGGCTTTCGCCGACGGCACCACCGTCACCACGAGCCTGCTCGTCGGCGCGGACGGCGCGTGGTCCCGGGTCCGGCCGCTGCTGTCCGGCGCGACCCCCGAGTACACCGGCATCGGGTTCGTCGAGACCCACCTGTTCGACGGCGACCACCGGCACCCGACCAGCGCGAAGACCGTCGGCGGCGGCGCGATGATGGTGCTGGAGCCGGGAAAGGGGATCCTGGCCCACCGGGAACGCGACGGGAACCTGCACACCTGGGTGATGCTCGCCCGGTCGCGGGAGTGGTTCGCGGGCGTCGACTTCACCGATCCCACCGCGGCCACCGCCCGGATCGTGCGGGAGTTCGACGGCTGGGCGCCGGAGCTCACCACGCTGGTCACCGCCGGCGAGACCGCGCCGGTCCTGCGCACCATCCACACCCTGCCCCCCGAGCACCGGTGGGACCGGACCCCCGGCGTCACCCTGCTCGGCGACGCCGCTCACCTCACGGTCCCCAACGGCGAAGGGGCCAACCTGGCCATGTACGACGGCGCCGAGCTGGGCCGGGCCATCGCCGCGCACCCCGGCGACATCGAGACCGCGCTCGGCACGTACGAGCAGGCCATGTTCACGCGCAGCGCCACGGCCGCCGCCGAGGCCCCCGACCTCTACGTCATGCTGGGCGAGGGCACGCCCCACACCCTGATCAACGCCGTCGCCGGCCGCTGATCACCCGATCACCAGCACCAGCCGGCCCCGGGCGTGGGCGGTTTCGCTGGCGCGGTGGGCTTCGACGATCCCGGCGAGCGGGAAGGTCCGGTCGACCGGCAGCCAGAACCGGCCGGCCTCGATCAGCGCGCCGATCTCGCCGAGGGCGTGGAAGCCGTGACCGTCGACGAACCCGTTGCTGAAGTGCACCCCGTGCTTTTCCGCGCCCTCGAAGTCGGCCAGCGTCACGACGTTGTGCGCGCCACCGGCCAGGTCGATCAGCTCGGGCAGGACACCGTTGCCTGCCACGTCCAACGCGACGTCGACGCCGCCGGGAGCGAGCGCGCGAATCCGGTCGACCATGCCTTCGCCGTACGTCACGGGCTCCGCGCCGAGCAGGGCGAGGTAGTTCTGGTTGGCGGCACCGGCGGCGCCGATCACCCGCGCGCCGCGGGCGAGGGCGAGCTGGACGGCCGTGCCGCCGATCCCGCCGGTGGCACCGTTGACGAACAGCGTCCGTCCACTCGCGACGGTGAGCTGGTCCAGCGCGCGCGTGGCCGTTTCGAGGGCGATCGGGAGCGCGGCCGCGTCGACGAACCCGAGTGACGGCGGGATGGGCGCGCGGTAGGTCAGCAGGGCCAGCTCGGCCGCGCCGGCGCCGTCGTCGGAGATGCCGAACACCCGGTCGCCGACGGCGACGTCGGTCACGCCCTCGCCGAGCTCGTCGACCACCCCCGCGACGTCCCGGCCAGTCGTCTGCGGGAGTCCCGCGCCGAAGGACAGTTCGCCGCTGCGCAGCTTCGTCTCCGTCGCGTTGACCCCGGCCGCGTGGACGACGATCCGGACCTGGCCGGGACCCGGGTGCGGGTCGGGGAGGTCCACGATCTCGAGGACCTCGGGACCGCCGAACTGCTTGAACTGTGCGGCTTTCATGGTGTTTCTCGCTTTCGCTCAGTGGACGACGGCGGGTGCGGCATCCTGGGTGACCGGCAGGGGCCCGCTGCGGAAGAGGACCGCGGACACGACCGCGCCCCCGAGGAACAGCGCCGCCGCGATCCAGAACACGAAGTGGTAGCTGGCCAGCGTGGCATCGACGATCGTGGCCGGGTTCGCCGCCGTCGCGGCGTGGTCACCGAGGTAGCTCGTGATCGCCGTCGCGCTCAGCGAGCTGAACACGGCCAGCCCGATGGACCCGCCGATCTGCTGGGCGATGTTGACCATCGCGGACGCCACCCCGGACTCGTGCGGCCGCACCCCGCTGGTCGCCGCGTTCTGTCCCGGGCCGAAGACCAGCCCCAGTCCGAGGCCGATGACGAGCAGGGCGGGCAGGACACCGCCGGTGTAGGTGGACGACGTGCCGATCCCGGTGAGCAGCGCCATCCCGAGCGCGGCGAGCAGGCAGCCCGCAGGTACGAGCGGGCGCGGCCCGACGCGCGGCAGCAGCACCGATCCGGAGAGCACCGCGCCGACCATCACCAGGCCGACCATGGGGAGGAACGCCACGCCCGTCTGGAACGGCGTGAACTTCAGCGTTTCCGCGAGGTAGAAGGTGAGGAACAGGAACACCGCGAACCCGCCGATGCCGGAGATCCCGATCGACAGGTAGGCCGCGCCCCGGTCGCGGTCCAGCAGCACCGGCAGCGGGAGCAGCGGATTCCGGACGCGGCGCTCGATCAGCACGAAGACGAGCACGAACACGGCGCCGGCGAGCACCGGTCCCCACGTCCAGAGGTCGCTCCAGCCCTTGGCCGCGGCGTTGCCGAGCCCGTAGGCGATGCCGACCACGCCGAGGATCGCGGTGACCGTTCCCGAGACGTCGAGCCGGGTGCGTTCCGGCCGCTCCCCCTCGGTGAGGAAGACCAGCGCGCCGGCGAACGCGACCGCGGCGATGACCAGGTTCACGTACAGGCACCAGCGCCACGACAGGTCCTGCGTGAGGACGCCGCCCAGCAGCAGGCCCAGCGCACCGCCGGCCCCCGAGATCGCGCCGAACACCCCGAACGCGCGGCCGCGCTCGTTCGCGTCGTCGGCGAACGTCACCGACACCATCGACAGCGCCGCCGGCGCGAGCATCGCACCGAACGCACCCTGGGCGACCCGCGAGACCAGCAGCATCCCGAACCCGCTCGCGGCCCCGCCGAGCGCCGAGGCGACCGCGAAGCCGACCAGCCCGATGACGAACAGCCGTTTGCGCCCGAAGAAGTCCGACAGCCGGCCGCCGAGCAGCAGGAGGCTGCCGAACGCGAGCGCGTACCCGGTGACGACCCACTGCCGGTTGCCGACCGAGAACCCCAGGTCCTGCTGGGCGGTCGGCAGGGCGATGTTCACGATGGTCGAGTCCAGGACGACCATCAGCTGGGCGAGGCTCAGTACCACGAGCGCGATCCAGCGGTGCGGGGCGCGGGAGCCGTCGGCAGGGTTCATTTCGACCTTCGATCCGTGAGGGGAACCGCCGTCAACTTAACATCGGTAGGTCTAACTTATCAATGGTAAGTTAAGCGACCGACGGTAACCCAGCCCGTCGCGATGAGTAAGGTGGCTGCTCGTGACCACGGGAGACCCCGACGGCGGAACGCCGCCCGCCACCAGCGACGTCCTGTGGCTGCGCGGCGAGCGGGACCGCCCGGCGCGGCGGGCCGCGCCGCTCACCCTGGAGCGGATCGTCACCGAGGCCGTCGCGGAGCTCGACGCCCACGGGGCCGAGCGGCTGACGATGCGGCGGCTGGCGCAGCGCCTCGACGTGACGTCGACAGCGCTCTACTGGCACGTCTCGACCAAGGAGGACCTGCTCGACCTGGCGGTCGACCACGTCCTCGGCGAGGTGCCGCTCCCCCAGCCCGGCCCCGGACCCCGCGCCGCACTGCGCGCGCTGCTGCTCGGCTGGCGCGCCGCGATGCTCGCGCACCCGTGGTCACCCGGCCTGCTGGGCCGCCCCCTGCTGGGCCCGAACGTGCTGGCGCGCACCGAGTTCGTGCAGGCGACGCTGACCCGCGCCGGGCTGAGCGGCCTCGAGCTCGCGTCCGCCACCCACCTGCTGACCGGCTTCGTCATCGGCACGGCGATGACCGACGCCACCTGGCGGCGGCTCGACGATCCCGAGGTCGTCACCAAGGCCCGGGCGCACATCACCGCCCGGCGGGACATCTACCCGACGCTCAGCACGTCCGGCTTCGTCGACCAGGAGTGGTCCGACGACGACCTGTTCGGGGTCGGCCTCGAGCGGATCCTCGACACGCTTACTCCGGCGCCGTGACCCGGTCCGCTCGCCCTTCGGCTTTTTCCTGCAGGAGCCGGACCTTCGCCCAGGTGTCGTCGTCCACCGGGGTGTGCGTGGCGAGCTTGAGCCCTGAACCCTCGCCGACCGACAGCTGCGTGTAGTCCAGCTTCAGCAGGCCGACCTCGGGGTGGAGGTAGTGCTTGGTGAAGTTCTCCGGCCCACGCACCCCGTGCCGGTCCCACACGCGCTCGAAGTCCGGTGACTCCCGCCGCAGCCGGGTGACCAGGCTCTTCCAGCCGGGCTCGCCGGCGTGGGCCGCCATCCCGGCGCGGAACCGGCCGACCAGGCGCGCCGCGGCGTCCTCCCAGTCGAGGATGGCGTTCCGCCACCTGGGTGAGGTGAACACCAGCAGCAGCCAGTTGCGGTCCTCGAACGGCAGGTGGTCGACCCCGCCGACCAGCTGCTCGTAGGTGCGGTTCCAGGCGAGCAGGTCGAACCGGGCGTCGATCACGACGACCGGGATCGGCTCGAGGTGGTGCACCATCACCAGCACGGCGTCCGGGACGGCCGCGTGGCCGCGGGCCGGCGGCGGCCCGGGGTGCCCGGCCAGGGTGTAGAGGTGGGCCCGCTCGTACGGGTCGAGCCGCAGCGTGCGCGCGATCGCGGCCAGCACCGGCTCGGAGACGTTGATGTCCCGGCCCTGCTCCAGCCACGTGTACCAGGTCACCCCCATGCCCGCGAGGTGCGCGACCTCCTCGCGGCGCAGCCCCGGCGTGCGACGGCGGCCCGTGAGCGGCAGGCCGGCCTGCTCCGGGGAGATGCGTTCCCGCCTGCTGCGCAGGAAGGAGGCCAGTTCCTCGCGCTTGCCCCGCAGCTCGGACGTCGTCACGGGTCCACTGTGCCACCGCGCCGAGCCTGGTGCCAGGTGGTGCGGATACCCCCATAAGCACACTCTGGCACCTGGATAACGCGCGGCGGAGAGTTGATCTCAGTCACTCGTCACCCTTCCGGAGGTCTCCATGCCCACCCCCTTGTTGTCGACGGTCGCCCTGGTCACGGGGGCCAGCAGCGGCATCGGCCAGGCCACCGCCCGCGCGCTCGCGGCCCGGGGCGCCACCGTCGTGCTGGTCGCCCGTCGTCAGGACCGGATCGAGGTGCTCGCCAAGGAGATCGCCGCCGAGGGCGGCCAGGCGGTCGCGCTGGCGGCCGACCTGACCGACGCCGACGCCGCCACCGCCGTGGTCGGCACCGCCGTCGACCGGCTCGGCCGGCTGGACACCCTGGTCAACGCGGCCGGCGTCATGCTCACCGGCGACTCGATCGCGTCGCCGCTGACGGAGTGGCAGCAGATGGTCGACATCAACGTCACCGGCCTGCTGTACGTCACCAAGGCCGCCCTGCCGCACCTCGTCGAAGCCGCCGCCACCAGCCCGCGGCAGGTCGCCGACGTCGTCAACGTCAGTTCCATCGCCGGCCGCTGGACCATCCCCGGTGCCGCGGTCTACAACGCCACCAAGTTCGGCGTCACCGCCGCGACCGAGGCCTGGCGGCAGGAGTACGCCCGCCGCAACGTCCGGTTCTCCGTCGTCGAGCCGGGGCTCGTCGAGACCGAGCTGCAGAGCCACCAGCAGAGCGCCGTCCAGGAACGGATGGCCGCCCGGTTCGCCGACGTCGAACAACTGCACCCCGGCGACATCGCCGAGGCCGTGGAATACATCGTCACCAGCCCGCGCCGCCGGGCCGTCGCCGAAATCGTCATCCGCCCCACCGACCAGGTCTGAACCGCGGCGCGAAACGGCAATTTTCCCGGCGCGTGAAGGTGACCCCGGTTGATTTGCGGCAATTGTCACGACGTTCTTTGATCACGACGGATTGTGTTACCTCGTACACTCGAAAGCGGCGAAGGCGAACACGGCTGGGCTATGCGCATTTCGAGGCGGACTCCGTAAGTTCGTCCCCATGTCCCGCACCGGTTTCGTATTCGCAGCCGCAGTACTGGCCGCCCTGCTCGTTCCGCCCGGCACCGCCGGCGCGGCGAAAGCGCCGACGCCGGGGCCGGTGTGCGACCACCAGCCGGTCGCGAACGTCACGGCGCCACCCGGCGCCGTCGTGATCGACCCCGCGGTGCCCGGCGACCTCTACCACAAGACGCAGGATTCCCCGGCCGGCACGACGTTCTGGCTCCCGCCGGGCACGCACACCCTCGCCACCGACCCGTTCGGCCAGGTCATCCCCAAGGACGGGGACGTCTACCTCGGCGCGCCGGGCGCCGTGCTCGACGGGCAGCGGGTCAACCTGGCCGCCTTCACCCAGCAGGCGAAGGACGTGACGATCCGCGGGCTGACCGTCCAGAACTTCGTGCCGCCGCAGGACCAGGGCGTCGTCAACCACGATTCGGGCGAGCACTGGACCATCGAGAACACGACCGTGCAGAACAACGCCGGTGCCGGGCTGATGGCCGGCGCCCGGCAGGTGGTGCGGCACAGCTGCCTGCGGAACAACGGGCAGTACGGCATGAACGCCTACCGTTCGGACAACACGATCACCGGGCTGGTCGTCGAAAGCAACGAGATCGTCGGAAACAACACCGACGACTGGGAAAACCGCGCGCCCGGTTGCGGCTGCAGCGGCGGAATCAAGTTCTGGGCGGTCAACAAGGCCGATGTCCGCGGGAACTGGGTGCACGACAACCGCGGTGCCGGATTGTGGGCCGACACCAACAACAACGACTTCCTCGTCGAGTACAACCTCATCGAGGACAATGACGCCGAAGGCATGTTCTACGAGATCAGCTACAACCTGATCTTCCGCGACAACGTCCTGCGGCGCAACGCGCTCGTCTCCGGCAAGCTGAAGTCCGACCGGGGTGACAACTTCCCCGTCGCCAGCGTGTACCTCTCGGAATCCGGCGGCGAGCGGCGGGTGCCGGCCCGTACTCACCTGATCGACATCTACGACAACACGTTCGAGGACAACTGGTCCGGGATCACGGCGTGGGAGAACGCCGACCGGTTCTGCAACAGCCCCGCCAACACGTCCAGCAACACCTGCACCAAGCTGGTCGCCGACCGCACCCTGTGTTCCGCGCCCGGCATCGCCACCCGGCCGCTCTACGACGACTGCCGCTGGAAGACCCAGCTCGTCGAGGTGCACGACAACACGTTCCGGTTCGACCCGGCGCACGTCGGCTGCACCACCGGCCTCTGCGGCCGGATGGCGTTGCTGGCCAACTACGGCACGTACCCGACCTGGTCGCCCTACCAGGGCACGGTCGTCCAGGACGCGATCACCCACGACCAGGGCAACTACTGGTTCAGCAACGCCTACTACGGCCCGTGGACCTTCGTCGCGGGCGACACCTCACGCTCGCTCACCGCCCAGCAGTGGCAGTCGACCCCCTGGGACCAGGACGACTGCGCCTCCTTCGACGGGGTCGCCGGCCCCTGCTGAGCTGATCCCCCACGCGTGAAGCGGCGGTGCCCGGACCACCCGGGCGCCGCCGGGCGGGCCGCGATGACGACCGAACCGGCCAACACGCCGACGATCACGCTCGGCCGCTGACTCCGGCCGCTGTGATGGCCACTCCGGGCGGCGTGTCGGGGATTGCCGGCACCGTGTTGGCCGCGGCGGGCGGTGTGTCGGCCGTTTCCGGCAGCGTGTTGGCCATACCGGATGCGTGTCGGCCATCACCGGCGGGGTGTCGGCTATCGCGGCGGCGTATTGGCCGCGGCAGGCAGCGACCGAGGCCGGCGTTGCCCAAACCCTGACCTGAAGCGGGGGGGGCCCGGCCCCCCCCCCCCCCCCCCGGGGGCGGCACCCCCCCGCCCCAAAAGCCCGCGGGTGCCGCACCGCGGGACGGGCGGCCCCCCCCCCGGGGCCGTGGGGGGGGGGGGTGGC
>NZ_JBIUTB010000002.1:1212381-1235022 GCF_044741685.1 Amycolatopsis sp. NPDC088138 | reverse complement strand
CCCACCCCCGGGGGGTGGTCCACTCCGCCGGCGGCTATTGCCCCGGCCCCGCCCCCCCCCCCCCCCGGGGGCCCCCCCCCCCCCCCCCCCCCCCGCCCCCCCCCCCCCCCGGGCCCCCCCCCGCTTCGTCGCTACCAGCCGGCACATATCGCCGGCGTATCCGAAGCCGGATACGGGACGGCAACACCGCGGTGCCTTGACTGGGGTCATGTCCCACACGTCCTGGTCCTCCGCCTCGGCCGTCCCGGCGCTGGGTGTCACGGTCTACGGGTGCGAGCCGGACGAGGCCGTCCTGTTCCGGGAGCTGGCGCCGCGCTTCGGCGTCGAGCCGGCCATCACCGGCGCGGCCGTGTCCGAAGCCAACGCCGGGCTGGCGTCCGGGAACCGGTGCGTCAGCGTCGGTCACAAGACCCCCGTCACCCGCGCCGCGCTCCTCGCGCTCAGCCGGGCCGGCGTGGCGTACCTCTCCACGCGGAGCGTCGGCTTCGACCACGTCGACGTCGGTTACGCGGAGAGCGTCGGGATTTCCGTCGAGAACGTGGCTTATTCGCCCGACGGCGTCGCCGACTTCACCGTGATGCTGATGTTGATGGCGGTGCGCAACGCACGCTCCACCCTCAGGCGCGCGGACGTCCACGACTACCGGCTGGACGACGTCCGGGGCCGGGAACTGCGCGATCTGACCGTCGGGGTGCTGGGAACCGGGCGCATCGGCACGGCGGTCATGGACCGGCTGCGGGGTTTCGGGTGCCGCGTACTCGCGTATGACAGCCACCCCAAGGACTTCGTCGACTACGTCCCGCTCGACGAACTGCTGCGGCTAAGCGACGTCGTCACGCTCCACACCCCGCTCACCGCGGAAACCCACCACCTCCTCGACGGACGGCGCATCGCGCGGATGAAGCGCGGCGCGTTCGTCGTCAACACCGGACGCGGTTCCCTCGTCGACACCGAAGCCCTTGTCGCAGCATTGGAAAGCGGCGAACTGGGCGGTGCGGCGCTGGACGTCCTCGAAGGCGAAGAAGGCATCTTCTACGCCGACCTCCGGAACAGACCCGTTGACAGCAAACACCTGTTGCGGCTGCAGGAACTGCCGAATGTGCTCATCAGCCCGCACACGGCCTACTACACCGACCGCGCCCTGCGCGACACCATCGAAAACTCCCTCGTCAACTGCCGGAAATTCGTGAGCGGAAAGCAGCATTGGATATGAGAATCGGCATCCTCTTCGGAGGCGCTTCGGAAGAGCATCCCGTGTCCGTCAAGTCCGCGCGCACGGTCGCGGAGAACCTGGACACCGAGAAGTACGAGCCGTTCTGGATCGGGATCACGAAGTCCGGCGCCTGGAAGCTTTGTGACGGCCCGGACGAAGGCTGGGAGGACGGCCGGCCGGTCGTGCTCTCGCCGGACCGGGACGTCCGCGGGCTGCTCGTCCTGGAGGACGGGAAGTACGAGACGATCGGCCTGGACGTCGTGCTGCCGGTGCTGCACGGCAAGCGCGGCGAGGACGGCGCGATCCAGGGGCTGCTGGAGCTGTCCGGCATTCCGTACGCCGGTTGCGACATCCAGAGTTCCGCGCTGTGCATGGACAAGTCGCTGGCCTACACCGTCGCCGGCAGCGCCGGAATCGCCACGCCGAAGTTCTGGACGGTCACCGCGGACGAGCACCTCGATCCCGGCCGGCTCACCTATCCCGTCTTCGTGAAGCCGGCGCGTTCGGGGTCGTCGTTCGGCGTCAGCAAGGTGTCCCGTCGGGAAGAACTGGCGGGTGCGGTGGAGGTCGCCCGGCAGTACGACTCGAAGGTGCTGGTCGAAGAGGCCGTCGTCGGCAGCGAGGTCGGCTGCGCGATCCTGGGGAACGACGCGGACCTGATCGCGGGCGAGGTGGACCACATCGCGCTGTCGCACGGGTTCTTCCGGATCCACCAGGAGAGCACACCCGAAAGCGGCTCCGAGAACTCGACCCCGATCGTGCCCGCGGACATCCCGGCGGAGGCACGCGCACTCGTCCAGGAGACGGCGAAGGCCGTGTACCGCGCCCTGGGCTGCGGCGGGCTGGCGCGGGTGGACCTGTTCCTCACCGACGACGGAACGGTGGTCCTCAACGAGGTCAACACCTTGCCCGGCCTGACCTCCTACAGCCGCTACCCGCGGATGATGGCGGCAGCGGGGTTGCCGCTCGCCGAGGTGATCGACCGGCTGATTTCCCTGACCCTGACCGGAAAACTCCGATGAAGGGCTTCGGTTACGTCGACGAGTTGGTACCCGGACTGCGCTGGGACGCCAAGTACGCCACGGCGGACAACTTCACCGGCGCGCCGGTGGACGGTTACCTGACCGACCGGATCGTCGGCACGACGGCCTTGTGCGCGGCCCTGGAGAACGCACAGGAGAAGGCCGAGTCCCTGGGCTTCGGCCTGCTCGTGTGGGACGGCTACCGCCCGCAGCGCGCGGTGGACTGCTTCCTGCGCTGGGCGCGGCAGCCGGAAGACGGCCGGACGAAGGCGAAGCACTACCCGAACCTCGACCGGGCCGAGATGTTCAGCCGGGGGTACGTCGCGGCCCGGTCGGGCCACAGCCGCGGCAGCACCGTCGACCTGACGCTCTGCGACCTGGCCACCGGCGAACCCGTGCCGATGGGCGGCGGGCACGACCTGATGGACGCGGTCTCGCACCACGACGCGCCGGGTGTCGCGCCGGCCGCGGCGGCCCACCGCCGTCACCTCCGGTCCCTCATGGAGTCGTGCGGGTTCAGCGCGTACGCGGCCGAGTGGTGGCACTACACCCTGAACGACGAACCGTATCCGGACACGTACTTTGACTTTCCCCTCACCTAGCCGCGTCGTGGTCGCCGGCGGCCATTCGGCCGGGCACATCGAGCCGGCGATGAACCTCGCCGACGCGCTGCGCCGGCTGGAGCCCGCCGCGGAGATCACCGCGCTCGGCACCGTCCGCGGCCTGGACACCACGCTCGTCCCGGCCCGCGGCTACCCGCTCGAGCTCATCCCGCCGGCGCCGCTGCCGCGCGCGCTGAACGGGGCCCTGCTGCGGACGCCCGGCAGGCTGCGCGACGCGGTGCTGGCGGCCGGGGCGGTGCTCGACCGCGTGCGGGCCGACGTCGTGGTCGGCTTCGGCGGTTACCTGGCGATGGCGGCCTACCTCGCCGCCCACGGCCGGGGCATGCCGATCGTCGTGCACGAGGCGAACGCCCGGCCCGGGGTGGCCAACCGGCTGGCGGCCCGGCTGACGACGCACGTGTTCACCGCCGCGCCGGGCGTCCGGCTGGCCCACGCCACCGCCGTCGGGATCCCGCTGCGGCCGTCGATCACCGGGCTCGACCGCACGGCGCTGCGCGAGGAGGCCCGGCGGCGGTTCGGCCTGCGTCCTGACGGCCCGGTCCTGCTGGTCACCGGCGGTTCGCAGGGCGCCGGGATGATCAACACCGCGGTGTCGGACGCGGCACCGGCGCTGCGAAGGGCCGGGATGCAGGTGCTGCACATCACCGGGCCGCGGCACGTCGTCGAGGTGCCCGATGGCGACCCGCCGTACGTCGTGCTCCCCTACGTCGACGAGATGCACCACGCCTACGCGGCGGCCGACTTCGCGGTCTGCCGCTCGGGCGCGATGACGTGCGCCGAGCTGGCCGCGGTCGGCCTGCCCGCCGCGTACGTCCCGCTGCCCCTGCGCGGCGGTGAGCAGCGCCTGAACGCCGAACCGGTGGTCGCGGCGGGCGGCGGGCTGCTCGTCCGCGACGCGGACCTGGACCCGGGCTGGATCGAGACGACGCTGATCCCGGTGCTCACCGATCCGGCGCGGATCGCGGCGATGTCGGAGCGGGCGTCGGCGACCGGGACACCCGACGCGGGCGACGTCCTGGCCCGGCACGTGCTCACCACCGTCGCCGAGCGGCGTGGATCTGGTGCTGGCCCACCCCGTGCTCACCTCGATCGCTGAGCTGCGCGGATCGAGACCCATCCCGCTGCTCACCGCCCCCGCCCGGATTGCGGCGATGTCGGCGCGGGCGGCCGCGGCCGGCACCCCCGACGCGGGCGACGTCCTGGCCCGCCACGCGCTCACCACCGTCGCCGAGCGGCGTGGATCTGGTGCCGGCCCACCCCGTGCTCGTCGCGATCCCTGAGCTGCTCGGATCGAGACCCATCCCGCTGCTCACCGACCCCGCCCGGATCGCGGCGATGTCGGCCCGCGCGTCTGCGACCGGGACACCCGACGCGGGCGACGTCCTGGCCCGCCACGTGCTCACCACCGTCGCCGAACGGCGTGCGGCCCACCCCGTGCTCGTCGCGATCCCTGACCTGCTCGGATCGAGACCCCCCATCCCGCTGCTCACCGACCCCGAACGAATCGCGGCGATGTCGGCCCGCGCGTCCGCGACCGGCACCCCCGACGCGGGCGACGTCCTGGCCCAGCACGTGCTCACCACCGTCGCCGAGCGGCGTGGATCACCCTAAGTGGGCAGCTGCACCGTGACGCGCAGGCCGCCGCCAGGCCGAGCGGTCAGGTTGAGGATGCCGTCGTGGGCGCGGGTGATGCTCCGGACTATGGCCAGGCCCAGGCCGACGCCGCCGTGGTCGTTGCGGATGCGTTCGGCGCCGCGCTGGAACGGTTCCGTGAGGGTCGAGACCAGCTGCGGGGTGAGCTTGTCGCCGGTGTTCTCGACGGTCAGCACGACGAACCCGGGGCGGACGGCGGTGTCGATCTGCACGGTCCCGTTTTCGGGGAGGTTGTGGACGATCGCGTTGTGCAGGAGGTTCGTCGTCAGCTGCAGCAGGAGCGCGGGTGAGCCGCCGACGGGCGTCATGTCCCCGGACGTCCGGACCGTGACACCGCGCTTCTCCGCCAGGGGCAGCAGGGTTTCGGTGGCTTCTTCCGCGACCAGGGACAGGTCGACGCGCTCCGGGGTGAAGGAGCGCTGGCCGCTGCGGCTGAGCAGGAGCAGCGCCTCGGTGAGCTCGATCGCGCGGGTGTTGACCGCGTGGAGGCGCTCGACGAGTTCGCCGGTGGGGCCGTCCGGATCCTTGCGGGCCACCTCGAGCAGGGCCTGCGTGGTCGCCAGCGGGGTGCGCAGCTCGTGGGAGGCGTTCGCCGCGAACCGCCGCTGCTCGCCGACGTGCGCTTCGAGCCGCGCGAGCATGGCGTCGAAGCTGTCGGCCAGCTCGCGGAACTCGTCGCGGCGGCCCTCCAGGTTGATCCGGTGGGAGAGCGAGCCGCTCGCGGACATCCGGGTGGCGGCGGTGATCCGGACCAGCGGGCCGAGCATCCGGCCGGCGAGCAGCCACCCGCCCAGCAGGCCGAACACCAGCAGGAACCCCGCCACCGCGGCCGCCCTCGGCAGGAACACGTGCAGGAGCGTGGACCGGACGGGGAAAACGCCGTTGAGCGCGGTGCCGTCGGGGACGTAGAGCATCGCGCGGTCGGGGACGTACCGCAGGAGGAACACCCACACCGCGCCGAGCAGCAGGGCACCCGCGACCATGAGGAAGCCGGCGTAGCTGAGGGTCAGCTTGAGGCGGACGCTCAGCCCCGGCGCCCTATTCACCCTCGCCCCCGATGCGGTAGCCGACCCCCGCCACCGTGGCGATCAGCCAGGGTTCGCCGAGCCGCTTGCGCAGCGTCGAGACCGTGATGCGGACGGCGTTGGTGAACGGGTCGGCGTTCTCGTCCCAGGCCCGCTCCAGCAGCTCTTCGGCGCTGATCACCCCGCCTTCGGCGGCGACGAGCACCTCGAGCACGGCGAACTGCTTCCTGGTCAGCGCGACGTAACGGCCGTCGCGGTAGACCTCGCGGCGGAACGGGTCCAGCCGCAGGCCCGCGATCTCCCGCACCGGCGGCCGGTTGTGCGCCCGCCGCCGGTCGAGGGCCCGGAGCCGGAGCACGAGCTCCTGGAGCGCGAACGGCTTGGTGAGGTAGTCGTCGGCGCCGAGCTCGAACCCGGTGGCCTTGTCGTCGAGCCGGTCGGCGGCGGTGAGCATGAGGATCGGCATGCCGCTGCCGGAAGCCACGATGTGCTCGGCGATCTCGTCACCGGAGGGGCCGGGGACGTCGCGGTCGAGCACGGCGATGTCGTAGGCGTTGACGCCCAGCAGCTCCAGGGCCGTGTCACCGTCACCGGCGATGTCGGCGGCGATCGCTTCCAGGCGCAGCCCGTCCCGGATGGCTTCGGCCAGGTAGGGCTCGTCCTCGACGATCAGCACGCGCATCCTCCGATGCTAGGAGCCCGCGCATATCGCCCGCATATCCGAAGCCGGATACGGGACGGCAACACCGCGCGGCCTTGGCTGGGGAGCATGCCCGACTTCGAACCCGCCGTCCGGCAGGCCCACGGCGCCGTCCCCGTCCCCGTGCCGGTCTTCGACGACGAGACCCCGGCCGTGGCCAACCTCGATCCCGCGCTGCTCGGTGCCCTGCGCCGTGCGGCCACCGATGCCGCTCGCGACGGCGTCGGGTTCGTCGTCAACGGTGGCTGGCGGTCCCCGGAGTACCAGGAACAGCTGCTCCACGACGCCGTCTCGAAGTACGGCTCGGCCGAGGAGGCGGCCCGCTGGGTGGCCACCCCCGCCACGTCGGCGCACGTGCGGGGCGACGCGGTCGACGTCGGGCCCGCCGACGCGCGGGCGTGGCTGTCCGAGCACGGCGCCCGGTACGGGCTGTGCCAGATCTACCGCAACGAACCCTGGCACTACGAGCTGCGCCCGGAAGCCGTCGACGGCGGCCGCCCGCCCCTGTACCCCGACCCCACGCACGATCCGAGGATGCGGCGGTGACTACGGCAAATGACCGATGGTCAAGCGGGGCGGTTTCGGGCACGGTGAGAGGTTCAGGTCATCGAGCCGAGGGAGGCCGGCGTGCCTCGTCGCCGTGTGCCCGAACCCGCCACCGAGAAGAAGGCCGGACGGATCTTCCTGCCCGTGATGCTGGTGCTGTTCGGGCTCGGCACGGCCGTCCTGCTGATCGCGCAGATCCGCGTGCTGGTGGACGAGCTGGACCACGGGGACGAGACGTCGCCGTGGTTCGTGCTCGCGCTGCTCGCCTCCGCGGTGCAGCTGGTCGGCGTGCTCGCCGTCGCCTTCCGGCGGCGCTGGGGCGCGAAGATCCTGGCGGGGGCGTTCCTCGCCGAGGTGCTGCTGGACCTCGGGCAGGTCACCGGCGCGGGCGCGCTGCTGATCATCGCCAAGATCCTCGTCGGCGGGCTGCTCGCGGCCGCCGTCCTCGTCCGGTGGGACGACCTGATCGCCTGACCGTTCAGTCCTTTTAGGACAGTGCGTCCTCGATCGTGGCGTACGCCGGGAAGAAGGCCGCCAGGCCGATCAGCTTCAGGCTGCGCTGCAGCTGGCGGGGGACGCCGACCAGCGCGATCACGGCGTCGGCGGCCAGGGCGAGGTTGCGCGCGGCCAGCAGCGCCGAAATGCCACTCGAGTCGCAGAACGTCAGCGCGGACAGGTCGACGACCAGCTGCTCGCCGCGGCGCAGGGTCAGCGCCTGGATCGCCGTCAAGGCGGTGGGGGCGGTGGCGGCGTCCAGCTCGCCGGTGAACGCGAGGACCGTGCCGTCGGCCTCCGTGCGGGTGGCGGTCGTGAAGCCCGCGGTCACGGTGCCGGCTCCGACGGGATGCTCAACGCGAGCAGAGCCGTGTCGTCCTCGACGCCGTCACCGAAGCTCGTCAGCAGGGCCTTCAGCGCGGCCGTCACCGCCGGTGCCGTGGTCGGGGCGGGTGTCGTGAGGAACTCCCGCAGCTCCTCTTCGCTGTAACGGGCCCGGCCGGGCGACGTGCGGGCCTCGGTGAGGCCGTCGCTGTAGAGCAGCAGGGTGTCGCCGGGGCCCAGGCGCAGGCCGACCTTGGTGAACCGGGCGTCGGGGACCGCGCCGACGAGCATGCCGCCCGGCGTTTCGACGAACTCGACCGTGCCGGCCGCCCGGACGAGGAGCGCCGGCGGGTGCCCGCCACCGGCGAGGGTGATCACGCAGCCGCCGGCTTCGGGGGTCAGCGAGCCGTAGACGACCGTGCAGTACCGCGGGTCGGAGCCGCGGAACTCCTGGTGCAGCACGGTGTTGAGGTTGCGCAGCACGCCGACGGGATCGGGGTCGTAGACGGCGGCGGCGCGCAGGGTGTAGCGGACCAAGGACGTCACGGCGGCCGCGACGGCGCCCTTGCCGGAGACGTCGCCGAGGAAGAAGCCCCAGGTGCCGCCGGTGAGCGGGAACAGGTCGTAGAAGTCGCCGCCGACCTCG
This sequence comes from Amycolatopsis sp. NPDC088138, assembly GCF_044741685.1. NCBI lineage: Bacteria > Bacillati > Actinomycetota > Actinomycetes > Pseudonocardiales > Pseudonocardiaceae > Amycolatopsis > Amycolatopsis sp. NPDC088138. The sequence goes on along the minus strand of NZ_JBIUTB010000002.1, from coordinate 1,226,775 downwards.
TCGGCCGAGGCGGGGTGGTAGTGCGCGGCGACCTCCATGCCGGGCACCACCGGCAGTGCGGGCGGGAGCAGGGTGCGCTGGAGGATGCCCGCGAGCTCGCGCGCCCGGTCGCGTTCGAGGTCGGCTTGACGGCGGGCGCGCAGCAGCTCCTCTTCGTAGGCGCGGCGGTCACGGGCGTCGAAGATCGTGCTGCGGATCAGCTGGGGTGTGCCGTCCGCGCCCTTCTTGACCGTCGAGGTCACGAGCACCGGCAGCCGGGTCCCGCCGGCGGTGCGCAGCTCCAGGGCCAGGCCGCCGGCCTCGCCGTGCATCGCCAGCATCGGCGCGATGTGGGTCTCGTGGTAGATCCGGCCGCCGACGGTCAGCAGGTCGGCGAACCGCCGCCGCCCGACGAGTTCGTCCCGGCGGTGGCCCAGCCAGCCGAGCAGTGTGGTGTTGATCTTCGCGATGGTGCCGTCCATCAGCGTCGAGAGGTACCCGCACGGCGCGTGCTCGTAGAGGTCTTCGGCGCTGTCTTCGAGCAGGGCCGGGAACGCGTCCCCGACCGTGCCCTCGCTGCTGCCGTCGGTGTCCCCCGCCTCGCACATCACCGCGGGCCCGCGAACGCCCGGATCGCTTCGGCGGTGGCTTCCGGCGCGCTGAGCTGGGGGCAGTGCCCGGTCGCGTCGAGCGTCACGAGGGTGCTGCCGTCGATCTGCTCGTGCACGAACCGGCCGACCTCCGGTGGCGCGATCGCGTCCTGAGCGGTCTGGATCACCAGCGTGGGCACGGCGACCCGCGGCAGGTCGGCGCGGTTGTCGGACAGGAACGTGGCGCGGGCGAACACCCGCGCGATCACCGGGTCGGTGCGGCAGAAGCTGTCGGTCAGCTCGCCGCCCAGCTCCGGCCGCTCGGGGTTGCCCATGATGACCGGCGCCATGGCCGCCGACCAGCCCAGGTAGTTGGCGTCGAGCGACTCCAGCAGCTCGTCGATGTCCGCCCGGCTGAACCCGCCGCGGTAGTCGCCGTCGTCGAGGTAACACGGCGACGGCGTGAGGAGCACCAGCTTCGCGAACCGCTCCGGCGCGCGGATCACGGCCAGCACGGCGATCATCGCCGACACGGAGTGGCCGACGAGCGTCACGTCGCGCAGGTCGAGCTCGGCGCAGATGTCCAGGACGTCCGAGGCGTAGGCGCCGAGGCCGGCGTACCGCTCCGCCGACCACGACGAGGCGTCCGACTTGCCCGCGCCGACGTGGTCGAACACCACCACCCGGAAGTGCCGGGCCAGCGCCGGGACGACGAGCCGCCAGAGGTTCTGGTCGCAGCCGAAGCCGTGGGCCAGCAGCACCACGGGACCGTCGGCCGGGCCCGTGACGACCACGTTGTTCCTGCTGCGTGCGTCCATCACGCCATCCTGCCAGGTGGCACGCGCTCAGCCCGCCTGGCCGAACGCGAACAGCCGCCGGTGCTCACGCGGGGAGACGTTCGTCGCGCGGCGGAACTGCGCCCGCAGGTTGGCCGGCGAGCCCAGGCCGACCTCCCGGGCGATCTCCTCGATCGGCAGGTCCGAGTTCTCCAGCAGCTCCTTCGCGCGGGCGATGCGCTGCTCGCGCAGCCACGACAGCGGCGGCACACCCGTCCGTTCGCGGAACCGGCGGTGGAACGTCCGCTCGGCCATGGTGACGCGCTCGGCCATGTCCCGCACCGACAGGTTCTCCCGCATCGCGGTGAGCATCCACTGCTGGGCGCGGGCGATGACGTCGTCCCCGGGCGGCACGACCTTCTTCTCGACGAACTGCCGCTGCCCGTCCGGCGCCCGCGGCGCCATCACGACCCGCCGCGAGACGTGGCGCGCCGCCGCGGCGCCGAGATCGCTCTGCAGGACGTGCAGGCACAGGTCGACCCCGGCGGTCACCCCGCCGGACGTCAGCACCGCGTCGGTACCGGCGACGAGCAGCGACTGGTCCACCGTCACCGCCGGGAACCGCGCGGCCAGGTCGTCGCACAGCGACCAGTGCGTCGTCACCGTCAGCCCGTCGAGGACACCGGCCTCGGCCAGCGCGAACGCCCCGGAGCAGATCGAGATCATCCGGGCCCCGCGGCGGTGCGCCGCGGCCAGCGCGCGCACCACCATCCCGGGCAGCCGCCGGCCGGCCGCGTCCGCGTACCCGGGCACGATCACCGTGCGCGCCCTGCGCAGCAGATCGAGGCCGCCGTCGGGCACGACCGACGTCCCGCCCGCGACCGGCACCGGCCGGCCGTCCACCGACGCGGTCACCACGTCGTAGGCCTCCGGCGCTTCGCGGGCGAAGACGTGCAACGGGATCGCGTAGTCCAGCGGGAGGACTTCGTCGAGCAGGACGACGACCAGACGGTGACGGGCCATGGCAGGATCGTAGCGCTGAGAGGCAGTCCTGCCACTGCTCGAGCACGCCGGGAAAGCCCAGACTTTCCGGTATGACCACCAAGACCGTTGTTCTCGTCCACGGCGCACTGACCGACGCTTCGGTGTGGCGCCGCGTCTCCCCGATCCTGCAGGCCGAGGGGCACGCGGTGCTCGCGCCGGCCCTGCCCCTGCGCACCCTCGACGGCGACATCGCCTACCTGCGCCGGTTCCTCGAGACGCTGCCCGGGCCGCTCGTCGTCGCCGGCCACTCCTACGCGGGTTCGGTGCTCTCCGCGCCGGACGCGCTCACCCCGGCGGTGCGGGCGCTCGTATTCGTCGCCGCGTTCCAGCAGGACGCCGGTGAGACGGCCGGTGAGCTGAACGGCAAGTTCCCCGGCAGTCTCCTCGGCCCTGACAACCTGCTCTTCCGGGACTACCCCGGCGGCCAGGAGGCCTACCTCCGTCCAGAGGTGTTCGCCCCGGCCTACGCCGCCGACGTCGAACCGGCCGAGGCGCGGGTGCTGGCCGCCGCCCAGCGCCCGTTCGACCCGGCGGCGCTGTCCCAGAGCTTCGACGGGACGGCCACCTGGCGGACACTCCCGTCCTGGGCCGTGGTCGCCACCGCGGACCGGTCGATCCCCACGGAAGCCCAGCGGTGGATGGCCGGACGGGCGGGCTCGGCGATCACCGAGGTCGACGCCTCCCACGCCGTCCCGCTCTCGCAACCCGACGTGGTCGCCCGCGCGATCTTCGAGTCCACAAAGGACGTCACGGCGCCGTAGGTTTCCCGTACATGGCACACACCGCGCCGGTGATCAGCGCCTGGTGCGCGGCGGCGAGGCCCGGCTCGAGCAGACCCTGCTGCTCGGTGACGAACACCTCGACGCTGCGGCTTCCCGTACTGTCGGTGAACAGGTCGGACCGGTAGCCCGGGATGCCGCCCGTGTGGCCGTAAACCGGACCACACGGCGTGTCCAGCTGCGCCAACCCGAGCCCGTAACTCCCGGCCTCCGGATGGGCCGGATCGGCCGGGATCATCGTCTTCATCTCCCGCAGCTGGGCCGGCGGCAGCAGCCGGCCGGAGAGCAGCGCCGTGAGGAACCGGTCCCAGTCGCGGGCGGTCGACACGACACCGCCGGCGGCACCGGCCCAGTCCGGGTCGATCCCGGTGACGTCGGCGTGGCCGTCGTGTTCCGGTCCCGCGAACCGGAAGCCGTCCGGCAGGTCCGGGATCAGCTCCTTCAGGTGCGCGGCGTCGGGTTCGTAGCCGTGGGCGAGCTTCCGGCGGTCAGGGGAGCCGTAGTACGTGTCCTTCAAGCCGAGGGGCTCGATGATGCGCTGCCGGAACAACGCGGGCAGGGTCCGGCCGGTGGCCTTCTCCAGCACGAGCCCCAGCGCGACGTAGTTCGTGTTGCTGTACGACCACTTCTGCCCCGGCGGGAACAACGCCGGGTGCCGGGTCCCGGCGGCCAGGAGCTGTTCCGCGGTCCATGGCCGTTGCCGGAGGCCGAAGACCGACTCGAGCACCTCTTCGTCGTCGGTGTTGTCGAACAGCCCGCTGGTGTGGTTCAGCAACATCTTGAGGGTGATCGCTTGTCCGCCGGGAACCAGGCCCGGCAACCACTTCCCGACCGGATCGGCCAGGCTGAGCCGGTTCTCCGCGACCAGTTGCAGCACCATGGTCGCGACCATCGTCTTGGTGTTCGACCCGACGCGCAGTTCGTCGCCGGGGCTCAGCCGGTGGTCGGCCGTGGTCCACGGCGCCTGCCGGGCCAGCTCGATCGGCGGCCCGTGGCCGGTACCGACCCGGACGACAACGCCCGGCGCTCCCGCGTCGACGGTCCGCTGGGCCAGCTCGGCCAGGCCGTTCGACGCGGCCGCGTCGGCGGGTGCGGCCAGGGCGGTCAGTGCGATACCGCCGGCCACCGTCAAGGCGATGACGCGGCGGCTCAAGGTGCTGCTCATTTTGGTGTCCCCTCTCGGAAAGCCGAACCGACAAGGGAAACCTAGGGACGATCCGGCGCGGTCACGAGCCAGCTGACCGGAGTTCCGGGGGTAGTGCAGGCACCACCCCCAGTACGCTTCGCGCCATGCACCTGGACCTGAACCTCCTCACGGCGCTGGACGCGCTGCTCGAGGAGGGCAGCGTGGCCGCGGCCGCGGATCGCCTGCACCTGTCGTCGCCCGCGGTGAGCCGGGCGCTCGGGCGGATCCGGCGGGTCACCGGCGACGAGATCCTGGTCCGCACCGGGCGGACGATGACGCCGACGCCGTACGCCCTGGCGGTCCGGGCCCAGGTCCGCGATCTGGTGCAGCAGGCCGAAAGCGTGCTCGCGCCGGAACGGGCGCTCGACCTGGCCGCGCTCGACCGGGTGTTCACGCTGGTCTGCCACGACGCGATCACCACCGCGCTGGGTCCCGGGCTCATCGCGGCGGTCTGCCACGCGGCGCCGGGAGCCCGGTTGCGGCTGCTCGCCGAGTCCAGTGTGGACACCCACGAACTGCGCCGCGGCCAGGTCGACCTCGAGCTCGGCAGCGCGGCCCCGGACTCCCCGGAGATCCGGTCGGAGACCTTCTTCGAGGACCGGCTGGTGCTCGCCGTCGCGCCGGAGCACCCCTTCGCCAAGCGGAAACCGACCCTGCGGCGCTACGCCGACGCGCTGCACGTCCGGATCAGCCGGCGCGGCCGGCTGCGCGACCCGATGGACGACGTCCTGGCCGGACAAGGACTCGAGCGGCGGGTCGTCGCGACGGTGCCGACCACCACGGCCGCGCTCGGCGTGGTCCGGCTGGGCGAGTTCGTCACGGCGGTGCCGGAAGGCATGTGCGCGGGCGTGATCGAGGCACTGGGCCTGGTGATCGTGCCCCTGCCGATCCCCCGGCCGCCGGTGCCGCTCGTGGTGTCCTGGCACCAGCGCTACGAGAACGACAAGGCCCACCGCTGGCTGCGCGACCGGGTCCGCGAGGTGCTGGCGGAGATCCGTTAACCCTGGACGGTGGGCCGGATGACCAGCTGCGGCGAACCTCCGCGCACACCGGCACCTGCTCAACCGGAATCCGCGACAACCAGGCCCGCACTCAACCCTGCACCGTCGGCCGGATCACCAGCTCACCGATCTCCACGTCATACGGCTGCTCCACCGCGAAAGCCACCGCACGAGCAACCGCCGCCGGCGCGATGGCGAACTCGTCGATGCCGCGGCGGATCTCCGCGCGTACCTCGGCGTTGTCGATCGAGTCGGCCAGGTCGGTCCGGACGAACCCCGGGGAGATCGCCGTGGTCCGGAGGGCGCCGTCGGTGGACTCCTGGCGGAGTCCTTCCAGCAGGGTGCGGACGGCGTTCTTGGTGGCGGCGTAGACCGCCATCGTGGGTGTGATCTTCAGCCCGGACGTCGACACCGTCGTCACCAGGTGGCCCCGGCCCTGTCGCTGGAACACCGGCAGGGCGGCGGCGATGCCGTGCAGCACACCGCGGAGGTTGACGTCGATCATCGCCGACCAGCCGGCGACGTCGAGGTCCGCCACCGGGCCGATCTTGCTGATCCCGGCGTTGCCCACGAACACGTCGAGCCGGCCGAACTCCTCGACGGCCCGGGCGACGAGCCGTTCGACGTCGGCCTGGACGGTGACGTCGGTGGCGCAGGCGACGGCTCGCCCGCCGCGGTCGGTGATGTCGCCGACCAGCTCGTCCAGGCGATCCGCCCGGCGCGCGCCGACGACGACCGCCGCGCCGCGTTCCGCGAGCAGGCGGGCCACGGCCTCGCCGATGCCGCCGCTCGCCCCCGTGATGGCGACGACCTTCCCCTCGATGCCTGACATGACACACTCCCGTCGATTGATGCGGACAGGTGTCCGCTTAATCGAAGGTAGCGGACACTTGTCCACTTGTCCATCGAGGCTCACTCCCCGGCGAGCTGCCGCGCGTGCTCCCGGGTCTCGTCGTTCATCGGGAAGAAGCACTCGATCCGCAGCTCCTGCAGGGTCACGTCCTGCGGGGTGCCGAGCGTCGTCACGGTGGAGAAGTAGTCGAAGCGCCGGTCACCGCGGGCGTAGCGGATCGGCACGATCGGCAGCACCGGCGTCGTCGCGTCGAGCGAGCGCAGCGACGCCGGCACCCCGGGGTAGTCCAGCACCTCGTCGAGGATCCGCTGGGCGCGCTCGTCGGTGACACCGCCGATCGCCTCGCGGCGGGCCCGCCGGACGAGGGCCTCCGCGACCTCGGCCCAGTTCGTCACGTTCGGGCGGACGCCGTCGGGGTGGAACATCCGGCGCAGCACGTTCGACGGCCCGGGTGGGGTCGTCTCCCGGCCGTCCTGGAGGAAGGCGAAGAACCGGCGGGCCGCGGTGTTCGTGTGCCGGATGTCCCAGTTCCGGTCCATCACCAGCGCCGGGAACGGCTCCTGCTGCGCCAGGATGGTTTCGAGCGCCTCGCGGACGGCGGACAGCTCCGGTGCGTCCAATGCGGACTCCGGGTACTCGGGTGAGAACCCGGCACTGAGCAGCAAGGTGTTGCGTTCGCGCAGCGGCACGTCGAGCACCTCGGCGAGCTTCAGCACCATGGCGCGGCTGGGTTTCGCGCGCCCGGTCTCGAGGAAGCACAGGTGGCGGATCGACACCGCGGCCTCGGCGGCCAGCGCCAGCTGGCTCAGCCGCCGGGCGCCGCGCCAGTGTTTCAGCAGTGGACCGACGTCAGACACCGTCCGAGTATCCCGCGGTCCAGGCGTGCGGCCGCACGGCCGGCTCCAACGGCGGCCGGGCGACGTTCGCGGTGTAGTTCGTCATCGTGGAGATCGCGACGCCGGTGATCACCTCGAACACCTGCTCCTGGGTGAAACCGGCCGCGGTGAACGCCGCCACGTCCGCGTCGTCGAGGTGGCCCCGCTTGCCGATGAACGCGCGGGTGAGCGCCGACAGCGCGGCCATCCGCGGGTCGGCGGGCCGTTCGCCGCGGCGCAGGGCCTCGACCACGGCCGGCTCGACACCGTCCGCGAGCGACTCCAGGGTGTGGAACGCGACCGCCCATTCGCTGCCGTTGGCGACGGCGTTGGACAGCAGAAGGACCTGCCGTTCGTCCGGGCCGAACGTGCCGCCGCCCCGGAAGTGCCCGAACGCGGAGAAGAAGGTGTTCAGCAGCGCCGGCGAATTGGCCATGAGCCCGGCCGCGGCCGGCACGAACCCGAACGCCTCCTGGAGCACCTTCAGCGGCTCGGCTTCGGGAGCGGTCTCGGTGGTGTGGATCGGATAACTGGTCATGACCCGAAGTCTGCGACGGCGCCGGAGCCGAACCAATTCCCTCGGAGGTAAATGCCGCCCCTCCGTGCGAGGATCCGCGCATGGGCTTCTCTTCGACCGGACGGATCGGCACCCCGACCCTGGACGTCGCGTACGAACACACCGGCTCCCCCGGCGCGGTCCCGGTGATCCTGCTCCACGGCTTCCCCTACGACGTGCGGGCCTACGACGACGTCGCGGAGCTCCTGTCCGGCCGCGCCTGGGTCCTGGCGCCCTACCTGCGCGGGTTCGGCGCCACGTCGTTCCGCGACGCGGCCACCCCGCGATCCGGGCAGCAGGCGGCGCTCGCCCAGGACCTCGTCGAGTTCATGGACGCCCTCGGCATCGGCACCGCGGTCCTCGCCGGCTACGACTGGGGCGGGCGCGCGGCGTGCATCACCGCCGCCCTGCACCCCGAGCGCGTGCACGGCCTGGTCACCGTCGACGGGTACAACGTCCAGGACATCGCCGGCGCCAACGAACCCGCGAAACCCGAATGGGAAGCCACGTTCTGGTACCAGTACTACTTCCACTCCGAGCGCGGGCGCCGTGGTCTGGACCGCAACCGCGAGGAGCTGTGCGCACTCCTGTGGCGGACCTGGTCACCCACGTGGTCCGGGGCCGCCGCGGCCTTCCCGGCGAGCGCGCCGAGCCTGCACAACCCCGACTTCGTCGACGTCGTGATCCACTCCTACCGGCACCGCTACGGCCTGGCCGCGGGAGATCCGCGCTACCAGGCGCTGGAAGACCTGATCGCGCGGCAGCCGCCGATCACCGTGCCGACGGTGATGCTGGAGACCGGCGCCGACGGCCTGCTCGGGCCGAGCTCGTCCGGCGACCGGGAGCACTTCACCGGGCCGTACGAGCACCGGCTGCTGGACGGCGTGGGGCACAACGCCCCGCAGGAGGCGCCCGAAGCGTTCGCGGCGGCGGTGACGAGCCTGCTTTGACCGGCGGCTGCTGCATTCGGCGGCTGACTTGTCCTGTGGACAAGCCCGACAGTGGATCAGGAGTTGCGTGGCCTGGAGCGTGGACAAGGGAGTGCGCGTGTTCCGATCACAGTCGCTGAAGACGGTCCAGACCATCGTGGCGCTCCTGACCGGGGTGGTCACGTTCACCGGCGTCGCCACCGCGCAGGAGGCGAAACCCCAGCTGCAGAGCCAAAGCGTCGTCCAGGACGGGCACGCGCGGTTCGCGGTGCTGTCGCCGACGCTGATCCGGCTCGAATACGCCGGTGACGACCGGTTCCAGGACCTGGCCACCTTCACCGCCGTCAACCGGTCGATCCCCGAGCCCGCCTACACGACCACGGTGACCGGCGGCTTCCGCGAGATCCGGACCGCGAGCCTGACGCTGCGGTACCGGCAGAACAGCGGGCCGTTCACCCGGGACAACACCTCGGTGCAGCTCACCGCCACGAACGTCACCGCGCAGCCGCTGTTCCCGTCGTACTGCGCGTTCGCCACCGCCTGCGAGGCCGAGAACGGCGTCCCGGGCGGCTCGGCGTCGACCGCCTACGACCACACCGGCAACACCGGTTCGGGCTTCCTCGCCGGGTTCACCTCGGTCGGCGCGTCGCTCGCCCAGGACGTCTCCGCGGTCCCGTCGGCCGGGCAGTACCGGCTCACCGTCCGGTACGCGAACGCGCAGGGCGGCGACGGCCAGACCACCACCCGCACCCTGTCCACCACGGTCAACGGCGTGGCCGGGCCGAAGCTCTCGCTGCCGGCGACGTCGTCCTGGAACACCTGGGCGACCGCGTCGGTGACGGTCCCGCTGAACGCCGGGACGAACGCCGTCCGCATCGACCGCAAGAGCGGCGACTCGGGCAACGTCAACCTCGACGGCCTCGCCGTCACCACGGCCACCGGGGCCTACCCCGCCGCCGACACCTCGCTGCTCAGCACCGCCTACGGCGCCGGCCCCAAATCCGTGCTCGGCGGCTGGGACCGGTCGCTGGACAACCCGGAGGCCGTGCCGACACCGCAGCACCCCGGCCTGCTCGACCGCGACGGCTGGTACCTGCTCGACGACACGCGCTCGGCCGTGCTCAACGCCGACCGCACCGTCACGGACCGGCCGTCGCACGGCGCGCAGCCCTACCAGGACGGTTACTTCTTCGGTTACGGCAAGGACTTCAAGCAGGGCCTGACCGATCTCAACACGCTCGCCGGCGGCACGGCACTGCTGCCGCGGTCGGCCTACGGCGTCTGGTTCTCCCGCTACTTCGCCTACTCCGACAACGACTACCGCACTTCGCTGCTGCCGAAGTTCCGCTCGACGTTCACCCCGATCGACTGGCTGGTCGTCGACACCGACTGGAAGTCGCCGTCGCAGTGGAACGGCTGGAACTGGAACACCGGGCTCTTCCCGGACCCGCAGGGGTTCCTGAACTGGACGAAACAGCAGGGTCTCGCCGTCTCGCTCAACATCCACACGTCGATCGCGGGCAACGACCCGAAGTTCGCGGCGGCGAACTCGACCGCGGGCGGGCTGATCCCCGACGGCTCGAACTACGTGTGGGACTGGTCGAACCCCGCGCACCTGCGATCCTACTTCGACCTGCACAAGCCGTTCGACGCCCAGGGCGTCCGGACGTGGTGGCTGGACTACTGCACCACCTGCGGCCGCTCGACGGCGTCGGACCCGGGCGTGGCGCCGGACAACTTCATCAACCAGGCCTACGCCGACCACGCGGCGGCGCAGGGCCTGCGCGGGTTCTCCTTCGGCCGGATCGGCGGCGCCGAGCAGGGCGGCATCCACAGCAGCTACCCGCTGGGCCCGTGGTCGGAACGCCGCAACACCCTCCAGTTCACCGGTGACACGCCCTTGAGCTGGGACATGCTCGCCTACGAAGCCCACTTCACGCCGGACGAGGCCGCGGCCGGGCTCAGCAACGTCAGCCACGACATCGGCAGCTTCCACGGCGGCCACCTGCCCGACGAGCTCTACGCCCGGTGGCTGCAGCTGGGCACCTTCCAGCCGATCGACCGGCTGCACTCCGACCACGGCGACCGGCTGCCGTGGGACTACCCCGGCGCGGCGGGTGACAGCGCGGAGAAGTTCCTGCGGCTGCGCGAATCGCTGGTGCCCTACACCTACACCCTCGCCAAGCAGGCGAACCAGACCGGCGTGCCGATCACCCGGCCGCTCTACCTGAACTACCCGGACCAGGACGCGGCCTACACCCACCCGCAGGAGTACCTCTACGGCGACAACGTCCTCGTCGCGCCGATCACCTCGGCCGGCGGCTCGGTCTCGGCGTGGATCCCGCCGGGCACCTGGACCGACTACTTCACCGGCACCGTCTACACCGGACCGTCGACGGCGACGATCACCAAGCCCCTGTCGGAGATGCCGGTGCTGGTGAAGGCGGGTGGCGTCGTGCCGATCCGCACGAACTACACCGACAACGCCGCGGCGCCGCTCGACCAGCTCACCCTGAACGTGACCGCGGGGGCCGACGGGAGCTTCTCGCTGTACGAGGACTCCGGCGAAGGCGCCGGGGCGTCGTCGACCACCCGGTTCGGCTGGCAGGACGCGGCGAAGACGCTCACCGTCGACCCGGCCTCCGGCAGCGCCCCGGCGCGGGCCTACACCCTCCGGCTGGCCAACTCGGCCGCGCCCACCGCGGTTTCCGTGGACGGTCAGCGGCTGCCCGAGACGGCCTGGGCGTACAACACCAACTACCGCACGGTCACGGTGTCGACGGCGAGCCTGCCGTCGAACACCCGGCACACCGTCACGTTGACCGGCTCGGCTGCCGGCAACCCGGCGGCCGGTCAGGTGAACGGACGCGGCGGGCTCTGCCTGTCCGTCCACAACGGACAGACGGCCGACGGGACGCCGCTCGAGCTGGCCGCCTGCGACCACACGGCGGGCCAGCAGTTCGCGCCGCCGTCCGCCGGCGCGGTGCGTGTCCTCGGCAAGTGCCTCGACGTCGCCGGCGGCGGGACGGCCGCGGGCACCCCGGTCCAGCTCTACACCTGCAACGGGTCGGCCGCGCAGGCGTGGAGCCTGACCAGCGCGGGCAAGCTGGTGAACTCCACGCGGTGCCTGGCCGCCACGACGGCGGGTGACGGGATGCGCCTGGCCGACTGCGCCGACACCTCCGACCAGGCGTGGAAGTTCCCGCCGGCGCCGGTCACCGGCCCGGCCGGGCTCTGCGCCGACGTGGCCGGCGCCTACCCGGCGTCGGGCACCGCGGTGCAGCTCTACGGCTGCAACGGCTCCGACGCCCAGCGGTGGAGCGCACCGGGCGACTCGTCACTGCGGACGCTGGGGAAGTGCCTCGACGTGCCCAACGCGAGCACCGCGAACGACACGCCCGTCCAGCTGTGGGACTGCAACGGCACCGCCGCCCAGCAGTGGGTCGCGGCGCCGGGCGGGGCGCTGCGCAACGCCGCCTCCGGGCGGTGCCTCGACGACCCGGACAACGCGGGCAAGGCCGGGGACCGGCTGCGGATCCACGACTGCAACTCGACCACCGCCCAGCGGTTCACGCTGGGCTCGTGACCACCGCTGCGGCGGGCGGCGGCGGGCGTTAAACTCCCGGAGGAACACGACGTCGAGGCAACCCTGGACCCCGGTGGCCGAACACGCACCACTTCGCCGATCGGGAGCAGCTGATGGCCGTCGTCCAGCACGCGACGAGACCCCTCCTCACGCCGGAGTTCACCCGGCGCGCCGCCTGCGCCTGGATCCGCGCGGCCGACGCCGGGCTGATCGACGCCGCCGAGCTCACCTGGCTGCTGAGCCACCTGCCCGGAGAGCCGCCGCGGGCCGGCGTCCGGGCGAAGGAATGCTGACCACGACCGCGTGGCGCTCCGCCGTTCCCGAACTCCCCGAACGGATGCTGACGCTGATCTACCGCGTCGCGAAGCAGACCGGGCGGTCCCCGCGGACGAGCACGGCGTTGTGCCGCCGGGTCCTCGACGCGGCACCGGAGCTGGACCGGCGGTGCCGGGACACCGCCGCCGGGCGGCGGGTGCGGGCCCGCGTGCTGGTGGCGCTGCGGGCGGACCTGGCCCCGCGGATCGACCGCGCGCGGCTCGACGCGGCCCTGCACGACGCGGTGCTGCTCGACGAGGTGACGCTGCTGCCGCCGCGCCAGCGCTTCGCGCTGTGGTCCACCGCCGTGGACCACCTCACCACCGCCGAGCTCGCCACCCGCACCGGCTGGACGCCGCCGCAGATCGCCCGGCTGCTGCGGGCGGGGCTGCGGACCGTGACCTCGGGCGCGGCGCTGCCGGAGTGACGGCGAGCACCGGAACCCGGGCACCACGCTGCGGCCACCCGGCCGCCGGGAGAGACTTGAACCGTGCCCAGCAACGAACCCCCCGAGCCGCTGGTGATCCCGGACGAGCAGCCGGCCTTCCAGTGCAGTGTCAGCCGCCGCGGTGACGCCGTGATCGTCGCCGTGTCCGACGAGCTCGACCTCTTGACCGTGCCGGAGTTCAGCCGGACCCTGACCGCCGTGCAAGCCGCCGCGGCCGGGCCCGTCGTGCTGGACCTGACCGGGGTGACCTTCCTCGATTCGAGCGGCATCAACGCCATCGTGCGGGCGAGCCGTGACGCCGACGACGCCCCCACCGGGCTGCGCGTCGTCGCCGAGGGCCCCACCGTGCTCAAGACCATCCGCCTCGCCGGCGCGCACGACCTGATCACCCTCGCCCCGACCGTGGACGACGCGCTGAACATGTCCTGAGTCCGCTAATGTGGAACCTGTTCTAGTTTCCGCGGGCGGGAGTGCGATGGCCGAACCACAGCTCAGGGGCGCTTTCCCGGTGGTCACCGGCGTGCCGCCCGCGCGAGCGCTGCTCGCTGCCCGGATCCGGGAGCTGATCGACACCGCGGTGTGCGTGCGCGACGACGAGGACGCCCTGGTCGCCGCCGCGGCGCGGATCGAGGACGTCACCGAGGCGCTGCGCTCGGCCGGCGGCGAGCCGCCGCTGCTGCTCGCCGCGCTCGATGGCGGCGGGCACCTGAGCGTCAACAACCCGGTCGAAGGACCGGGAAACCCGCTCGCCCCGCCGGTGTCGTGGGTCCACGTCGGCCCGGACGCGGTCCGCGCCGACGTCCTCCTCGGCCCGGCGCACGAAGGCCCGCCCGGCCGCGTCCACGGCGGCTGGGTCGCGGCGATCCTGGACCACGTCCTGGGCCGCGCCACCGCCGCGGCGGGCTTCCCCGGCATGACGGCCTCCCTGACGGTCGACTACCGCCACGGCACGCCCTACGGCGTCCCGCTGACGGCAGAAGGCCGCCTCACCACCCGCGACGGCCGCAAGCTCCACGCAACGGGCGAGCTACGAGCGGGAGACCTGGTCTGCGCCACGGCAACCGCGCTGCTGGTCCAGTTCCGCCCAGGCCAAACCCCGACTCCCTGACCCGCCCCGACCCGCCCCGCTTGGCGTGTCGACCCCCCAATCACGCGAGCCGACCTCGCAATCACACGAGTCGACCCTCCAGACACACGAACCGACCACCCAGGCACGCGAGTCGTCCGCCCAGGTACGCGAGTCGTCCCTCCAAGCACGCCAGCCGACCTTCCAACCACACGAGTCGTCTCCCCAATCACGCGAGTCGACCTCGCAATCACACGAGTCGACCCTCCAGGCACGCGAGTCGTCCATCCAGGTACGCGAGTCGTCCGCCCAGACACGCCAACCGACCCTCCAACCACGAGTCGACTCCCCAATCACACGAGTCGACCTCGCAATCACGCGAGTCGTCCATCCAGGCACACGAGTCGACCA